>URPB01000043.1:0-17861 GCA_900549575.1 uncultured Collinsella sp. | reverse complement strand
AGATTGCCTCTTGTCTCGTGGGCTCGGAGATGTGTATAAGAGACAGAGTGGAAGGAGATCGCCAAGGCCTATAAGAAGGAGAAGGGCGTCGAGGTCAAGATCGTGACCGCCGCCTCCAACACCTACGAGGAGAAGCTCAAGTCCGAGATGTCCAAGAGCTCCGCTCCGACCCTGTTCCAGGTCAACGGCCCCACCGGTCTTAAGAACTGGAAGGATTACTGCGCCGACCTGTCCGATACCAAGCTCCGCGGTGAGCTCATTGACGACTCCCTGGCTCTGCAGTCCGACGGCAAGGATCTGGGTATCGACTGGGTCCAGGAGAGCTACGGCATCATCTACAACAAGCAGCTGCTCGAGAAGGCTGGTTACAAGGCCGAGGACATCAACTCCTTCGACAAGCTGAAGGCTTGTGCCGACGACATCCAGGCCCGCAAGGACGAGCTTGGTGTTGAGGGCGCCTTCACTTCCGCTGGCATGGACGACTCCTCCAGCTGGCGCTACACCACCCACCTCGCCAACCTCCCGCTCTACTACGAGTTCGAGAAGGAGCACAACCAGGAGGACGACGAGATCAAGGGCGAGTATCTCGACAACTTCAAGCAGATTTTCGACCTGTACATCACCGACTCCACCTGCGATCCTTCGCAGCTTGCCTCCAAGACCGGCGACGACGCCACAAACGAGTTCGCAACCGGCAAGGCCGTCTTCTATCAGAACGGTTCTTGGGCCTACGCTGACCTCACCAAGGCTGGCATGACCGACGATCAGATTGGCATGATGCCCATCTACATCGGTGTCGACGGCGAGGAGAACCAGGGCCTGTGCTCCGGCGGCGAGAACTACTGGTGCGTCAGCTCCCAGGCTTCCGAGGATGCCCAGAAGGCCACCGAGGACTTCATGTATTGGTGCGTCACTTCTGACACCGCCACCAGCATCATCGCTGACAAGATGGGTCTGACTGCCCCGTTCAAGAGCGCTAAGGAGACCACCAACGTCTTCTCGCAGCAGGCCGTTGCCATGGCCAAGGACGGCAAGAAGACCGTCGCTTGGGACTTCGTTTACATCCCCTCTGAGGAGTGGAAGAAGAACCTCAAGCAGGCTCTGATTGCCTATGCTGCCGACAACAGCAAGTGGGACGGCGTCAAGAACGCCTTCGTCGATGGCTGGAAGACCGAGAAGGCTGCTTCCGAGTAAGCAGTTGCTGCCCAAGCTATCTGATTAGCGACAGGGGGCGGGCAGACGTTGGTTTGCCCGCCCCCTGCATATTGAAAGGACCCTTCTATGGGCAAAGCACTCAAGCGCTGGTGGCCGCTCTTTATGCTGCCCACGTGTCTGGCGTTTATGATCGGGTTCGTGATCCCCTTTATCCAGGGTTTCTATCTCTCGTTCTGCCAGTTTATTACCATCAACAACACGCACTTTGTCGGTATCGAGAACTACGTGCGCGCACTGTCCGATCCGCAGTTTGCCACGTCGTTCTTCTTTACCGTGGCGTTTGCCTTCCTGTCGACGGTGCTCATCAACGTGATCGCCCTCGCCATCGCGCAGGCGCTCACCCGCAAAGCGCTCAAGGGCACCAACATCTTCCGTACGATCTTCTTTATGCCTAACCTGATCGGCGGCATCGTGCTGGGCTACATCTGGCAGATTCTGATTAACTGCCTGCTCTCCAACGTGGGCGCCCAGCTCATCGCCCTTAACTCTGCTGCTGGCTTCTGGGGCCTTATCATCCTGACCCTGTGGCAGCAGGTCGGCTACATGATGATCATCTACATCGCTGGTCTGCAGTCCATTCCGTCCGACTACATCGAGGCCGCCAAGGTCGACGGTGCCACGGCATGGCAGACGTTTTGGAAGGTTAAGATCCCTAACCTGATGCCGACCATCACTATCTGCCTGTTCCTGTCCATCACCAACGGCTTTAAGCTGTTCGACCAGAACCTCGCCCTTACCGGCGGCGCTCCCGCGCACTCCACCGAGATGCTCGCCCTGAACATCTACAACACGTTCTATTCGCGTGCCGGTATCGCATGGCAGGGCATCGGTCAGGCCAAGGCGGTTATCTTCTGCATCCTGGTCGTAGCCATCTCCATGATTCAGCTTAAGGCCACGAGGTCCAAGGAGGTGCAGCAGTAATGAAACGCGATAAGGTTATCAACCGCGCGCTCTCGATTTTCTTTACGATTCTGTCGCTCGCGTGGATCTACCCCGTGTTCATGATTGCGCTCAATTCCTTTAAAAAGGCAACTGCAATCAGCACCACCACGGCATTCGATCTGCTCACGCCCGAGACGTTCAACGGCCTCGCAAACTACATGCATGCCCTTAACGAGCAGGGCTTTGCCTCGGCATTTATGTACTCGCTCATCATCACGGTCACGTCGGTCGTGCTGATTCTGGTGTGCTGCTCCATGTGTGCTTGGTACGTAGTGCGCGTCAACAGCAAGATCTCGAACTTCTTCTATTACCTGTTCGTGTTTTCGATGGTCGTACCGTTCCAGATGCTCATGTTCACGCTGTCCAATTTGGCGGACCGCATCGGCTTCAACACGCCGTTCAACATCTGCTTTATCTACCTCGGCTTTGGCGCGGGCCTGGCGGTCTTTATGTTCGCCGGCTTTGTAAAGAACATTCCGCTCGAGATCGAAGAGGCGGCCATGATCGACGGCTGCAACCCGGTCCAGGTGTTCTTTAAGATCGTCCTTCCCATCATGAAGCCCACCTATCTTTCGGTCGGCATCCTCGAGACCATGTGGGTCTGGAACGACTATCTTCTGCCCTACCTTACGCTCGACTCCACCAAGTACAAGACCATTCCTATTTTGATCCAGTACTTCCGCGGCGGCTACGGCCACGTCGAGCTCGGCCCCATGATGGCCTGCATCATGATGGTCGTTATCCCCATCGTCATCATGTACATCCTCTGCCAGAAGTACATCATCGACGGCGTGGTGGCAGGTGCCGTCAAGGGCTGATGCCGTAACTGTTTTGCAAGTTTCTGCGGCGCCCCTCAGCGTGGCGCCGCATATCGAAAGGTAGAGACATGGCCGAGATCGTTCTCAAACATGTTCAGAAGGTGTATCCCAACAACGAGTCCAAAAAGAAGGGCTTCTTTGGCAAAAAGAAGAAGACCGAGGAGAAGAAGCACAACCTCAAGGTTACCGAGGACGGTGTGCTCGCTGTAGAGGACTTCAACCTCACCGTTCACGACCAGGAGTTCATCGTCCTCGTTGGCCCCTCTGGCTGCGGTAAGTCCACGACGATGCGCATGGTCGCCGGCCTGGAGGACATCACCTCGGGCGATGTGCTCATCGACGGCAAGCGCGTCAACGACGTCGCTCCTAAGGACCGCGACATCGCCATGGTGTTCCAGAGCTACGCTCTGTACCCCAACATGACGGTGTACGAGAACATGGCGTTTACGCTTGAGCTCAAGAAGGTTCCCAAAGACGAGATCGACCGCAAGGTTCGCTCCGCTGCCGAGATCTTGGGTATCACCGAGTATCTCGACCGCAAGCCTAAGGCGCTTTCGGGCGGCCAGCGCCAGCGCGTCGCCATCGGCCGCGCCATCGTGCGTGACCCCAAGGTCTTCCTGATGGACGAGCCGCTGTCCAACCTGGATGCCAAGCTCCGTAACCAGATGCGTGCCGAGCTCATTAAGCTACGTCACGAAATCAAGGGCACCTTCATCTACGTTACTCACGACCAGACCGAGGCCATGACCCTTGGCGACCGCATCGTGGTCATGAAGGACGGCGTTGTCCAGCAGATCGCCACGCCGCAGGAGGTCTTCAACCATCCCGCGAACATCTTCGTCGCCGGCTTCATCGGCGTGCCGCAGATGAACTTCTTCGATGCCCAGCTGGTGCGCTCGGGCAACGGCTTTACCGTCAAGACCGAGGATATGAACGTGGCGCTCGCCCCCGAGACTTGCGCTCAGCTTGCCCTCAACTGGGACGGCGGCGACGTGAAGGAGATTACGGCCGGCGTGCGTCCCGAGCAGATCCTGCTTGCCGACAAGGGCGAGGAGGGCGCGCTCCAGGGTACCGTCGAGGTGACCGAGCTCATGGGCTCGACCGAGCATGTCCACGTGACCGCTCCCGACGGCCAGTTTGTCCTGATTATTCCCGTCGTCGACCTCGAGGCCAAGGGCGCGCTCAAGGCGGGCGACACCATCTGGTTCAAGTTCGAGAAGAACGCGACCCACCTCTTCGATAAGGTCTCTGGCAAGAACCTTATCTAGGCCCGGTGCATCCAGGCCCTCCCTTTGGGCGACTGCGGTATTGCCATCCTTTTGCCGCGGTCACATATAAGGCTCCCCTCCCGTCCACTGGGCGAGAGGGGAGCCTTTCTTTGTGTTGGGATTGTCTGACCGGTCGTTTGTCTCGATCTGTAACGGGTAGGGCCGATTTCGGACGTTAGATGTTACAGATCGAGACGGTTCCCTGAGCTAGCCATTTCATCTAAATCTGTAACACCAAAGGTGAATTTCAGCTGCTAGATGTTACAGATTGAGATAAACCCAAGGGGAGGGGCCGGTATGTCTCAATCTGTAACAGCTGGGGCCGTTTTTACCGAGTAGCTGTTACAGATCGAGATTCTTCGGTCGAGTCGGGTTGCAGGGTAACGTGCGGGCACAAAAAACGGAGCCGTGTCGCCACGACTCCGTTTCTCAGGAGGATGGGTAAGGGAAGCGAAATTAGTTCAGGTGCCAGATCTCGTCGTTGTACTGGGAGATGGTGCGGTCGGACGAGAAGGTGCCGGCGTTGGCGATATTGATGAGCGCCTTGCGCATCCAGGCGTCCTGGTCCTCGTAGTCGGCCAGCACGCGCTCCTTGGTCTGGATGTACTCCTCAATGTCGAGCAGGGCCATAAACCAGTCCTTGCCCTTAATGTCATCGTGCAGGCGCTGCAGGCGCTCGGCATTGCCGGTCGCCATAAAGGCCGGGTTGGTGATGAAGTCCACCAGCAGTTTAATGCCGGGCTTGCGGTAGAGCACACCGGCGTCATAGGTGCCGTCGGCATAGAGCTGCTCGACCTGTTTGGACGAGGCACCAAAGGTGTAGATGTTCTCGTCGCCCACGAGCTCGGCAATCTCCACGTTGGCACCGTCGAGCGTGCACAGGGTTAGGGCGCCGTTGAGCATGAACTTCATGTTGGAGGTGCCGCTCGCCTCCTTGGAGGCCAGGCTGATCTGCTCGGAGATGTCAGCGGCGGGGATCACGCGCTCGGCGGCGGTGACGTTGTAGTTCTCGATCATGACAACCTGCAGGTAGGGAGCCACGTCGGGGTCGTTTGCAATCCACTGCGATAGCGTCAGGATCAGATGGATGATGTCCTGCGCGATAGTGTAGGCAGGCGCCGCTTTGCCGCCAAAGATGATGGTGACGGGGTGCTTAGGTCTGTTGCCGTTCTTGATATCGAGGTACTTCCAGATGATGTAGAGCGCGAGCATCTGCTGGCGCTTGTACTCGTGGATGCGCTTGACCTGGACGTCGATGATGGCGTTGGAGGGAATGGTCACGCCCTGCTCGAGCGCCATGAACTGGCGCATGATGGCCTTGGCCTCGACCTTGGTGGCGGCCAGGCGCTCAAGAACGTCCTTGTCGTCGGCGAACTTGGCGAGTTTGCTCAGATCGCCGGTGCTGCGCCAGTCGGTGCCGATCACATCGTCGAGCAGGCTGGCGAGCGCGGGGTTGGCCCCATGGATCCAGCGGCGGAAGGTGATGCCGTTGGTCTTGTTGGAGAACTTCTCGGGATAGATTTCGTAGAACGGATGAAGCTCGGTGTCCTCCAGGATCTTGGTGTGGAGGGCGGCTACGCCGTTGATGGAGAAGCCAAAGTGGATGTCCATGTGGGCCATGTGGACGGTGTCGTATTCGTCGATGATGGCGACGCGCGGGTCATCGTGCTCGGCCTTCGCGATCTCATCGAGCTTGACGATAATGTCGGCGATGGCAGGGGAGACCTTCTGCAGGCTGGCGAGCGGCCACTTCTCGAGCGCCTCGGCAAGAATCGTGTGGTTAGTGTAGGCGACCATGGAGCGTACGATGGTCACAGCCTCGTCAAACTCGATGCCATGCTCGGTGGTGAGCAAGCGAATGAGCTCGGGGATGACCATGGTGGGGTGCGTGTCGTTAATTTGGACCACGGCGTAGTCGGCCAGATCATGTAGGTTGCTGCCGTGCTCGATGGCCTCGTCGATCAGGAGCTGGGCGGCGTTGCTCACCATGAAGTATTCCTGGTAGATGCGAAGTAGGCGGCCCTGCTCGTCGGAATCGTCGGGGTAGAGGAACAAGGTGAGGTTCTTGGCGATCTCGGTCTTGTCGAAGTCGATGGAGCTGCCGGGGACCAGGCCGTCGTCGACGCTCGCCAGGTCGAACAGGCGCAGGCAGTTCTTGGTGGGCTGGTCGTAACCGGGCACATCGATGTTGACGAGCTTGGAGGTAACGGCAAAATCGCCGAACTCGACGGTGTAGGAGCGGTCATCGTCGACCAGGATGTCCTGCTCACCGAGCCACTCGTCGGGGACGGCCTTCTGCTGGTTGTCGACAAAGCGCTGACGGAACAGACCGTAGTGATAGTTGAGGCCCACGCCATCGCCGGTCAAGCCCAGCGTGGCGATGGAATCCAGGAAGCATGCGGCCAAGCGGCCCAGGCCGCCGTTGCCGAGTGACGGCTCGACCTCGAATTCCTCGATCTTGTTGAGGTCGTGGCCTGCGGCGGTGAGCTGGTCCTTAACCTCGTCGTAGATGCCGAGGTCGATCATGTTGTTGATGAGCAGCTTGCCGATCAAAAATTCGGCGGAAATGTAATAGAGCTTTTTCTTGCCGTTGTTGAGCGGGCAGGCGGCGGAGCGCTCCTGCACGAGTTTGACCAGCAGCTTGTAAATGCGACGGTCGTCGAGCTGCTCGAGCGAGGTGCCAAAAGACTGCTCGGCGAGTTCCATGAGGTTAATTTGTGGCATGTTTTCTCCTGTGATGGGTTGTTTCATGTCTGCAATTCATAAGAAGCCCGCGCGAGGGGATCGGGGTGGCCTCGCGCGGGAAAAGCAAGCGCGTCCGCACGGTGGGGAGGGGTCGGGCGCGGTAGCTCCTATTGAGGAAGCTCGATTTCGGCTTCCGACGGGATGCGGAAGTAGGTCTCGGTCCAGTCAGTGAGTTTGTGCTCGAGCTCGCGGGTGATGGCGCCGTCGAGCATGCGCCAGGTCCAGTTGCCGCCCAGCGTGGCAGGGGTGTTGATGCGCGCCTCGTTGCCCAAGTTGAGCAGGTCTTGCATGGTGTAGATGCACGTGTCACTCACGCTGGCGGCGATGGTGCGATTGAGTGCATCTGCCATGGGTTCGCCGGCCTGCTGATGGGTGTACAGGGCTGTCTGCTCGCGCTGACGCGGGGTGGCCGTTCCCTCAAACCAACCGCGCGCCGTCTCGTTGTCGTGGGTGCCCACATAGGCGACGGTGTTGGCGATGTAGTTATGCGGCAGGTAGTACGAGTTGGTACCCTCAAAGGCAAACTGCAGGATCTTCATGCCGGGGAAGCCCGAGTTGTCGCGCATGTCGATGACGCCGGGGGTGAGGAAGCCCAGGTCCTCGGCGATGATGGGCAGCGTGCCGAGCTTTTCCTCGAGCGTCTTGAAGAACTTGAGGCCGGGACCCTGCGTCCACGAACCGTAGGACGAATCGGGCGAGGAGAACGGCACCTCCCAATAGGCCTCGAAGCCGCGGAAGTGATCCAGGCGGATGACGTCGTACATGTCGAGGGCGGCGCGAATGCGGCCCTCCCACCAGGAGAAGCCGTCGGACTCCATGGCGTCCCAGTCGTAGATGGGGTTGCCCCAGTACTGGCCGGTGGCCGAGAACTGGTCGGGCGGCGTGCCGGCGACGCTCACCGGATTGCCGGCGGCGTCGATCTTAAAGAGCTCAGGCGTCGCCCACATCTCGACGGAGTCACGCGAGACATAGATGGGCAGGTCGCCGATGATGAGAATGTCGCGCTCGTTGGCATAGGCCTTGAGGCGGCTCCACTGGCGATCGAAGAAGTACTGCGTCATCTGGTGGTAGAGCATGCGCTCGGGATGGGCGGCGCAGACCTTGGCGGATGCCTCGCCGCGGCGGCGGAGCTCCGCGGACCACTCCCAAAACGCCTTGAGACCGCACTCCTCTTTGACGGTCATGAACTCGCAGTAGGGGATGAGCCAGTCCTCGTTGGCCTGGATAAAGTCATCGAAATCGGCCGGCTTGTCGGCAGCAAAGCGCTCAGCGGCGCGGTCGAGAATCTGACGGCGGCCACCAAAGATGGCACCGTAGTCGACATTGCTGGGGTCGGATCCCAGATACACGCCATCGATATCGCGCTGCTCCAGATACCCTGCCTCGATAAGCTCGGCAAAGTCGATAAAGTTGGGGTTGCCTGCGCGGGCCGAGAACGACTGATAGGGCGAATCGCCATAGCTGGTCGTCGTAAGGGGCAGAATCTGCCAGTAATGTTGTTTGCACGAGGCGAGAAAATCGACGAAGTCGTAGGCATTCCAACCAAAGCCGCCGATTCCGTATGGTCCGGGCAGAGATGAGACGGGCATGAGGACGCCGCTTGCACGCTCCATGAATGCGCTCACCAACCTTCTTGTTGTGGGGTCGGCCTGCCGATGGGTGTGCAGTCCGCCTCCGATGTTCTGATTCGATACGCCTATTGTAAAACATGTTGTTTAAACATGTACAGGCAAGATAAAAAAGTTGGTCGATTTTCGGCGAATGGTTATATGCCATGAAAAAGCCCCGACCTCACAACGTGAGATCGGGGCAAGAGCGGTATGTAGGTTTTTGCTACTCGGCGTCGGCAAAGCCGTTGGGGTTGTGGCTCTGCCAGTTCCAGCTATCGCGGCACATGTCCGCGATGTCGTACTGGGCCTTCCAGCCCATCATGCGCTCGGCCTTGGAGGCATCGCACCAGTTGGCAGCGATGTCGCCGGCGCGGCGCTCGCGGATCACGTAGGGCAGTTCCTTGCCACAAGCCTTGGAGAAGGCGGCAACGACCTCGAGTACCGAGGTGCCGGTGCCGGTGCCCAGGTTAAAGATCTCGACGCCGGTCTTGCCGTTCATCCAATTAAGGGCGGCAACGTGACCAGAGGCCAGATCGCACACGTGGATGTAGTCGCGCACGCCGGTGCCGTCGGGGGTGGGGTAGTCGTTGCCAAAGACCTGAACGGCCTCGAGCTTGCCCACGGCAACCTGGGCGACATAGGGCACCAGATTGTTGGGGATGCCCTTGGGGTCCTCGCCGATCAGGCCCGACGGATGAGCGCCGATGGGGTTGAAGTAACGGAGCAGCACGACGTCCCACTCGGGGTCGGCGGTGTGGACGTCCATAAGGATCTGCTCGATCATCCACTTGGTCCAACCATAGGGGTTGGTCGCGGGCTTCTTAGGATCCTCCTCGGTGACGGGCGGGTTGTCCGGGTCGCCGTAGACGGTCGAGGAGCTCGAGAAGATGATGGACTTGCAGCCATGGTTGCGCATGACGTCGATCAGCACCAGGGTGTTCTCGATGTTGTTGTGGTAGTACTCGACGGGCTTGCTCACCGACTCGCCGACGGCCTTAAAGCCGGCAAAATGGATGACGCGGTCAATCTGATGGGTATCGAAGATTTTGTTCATCGCATCGCGGTCGAGCACGTTGGCCTCGTAGAAGGTGAGGTTCTTGGCGGCCTCGTCGCCCACGATGGTCTTGACGCGGTCGACGGCGACGGCGCTGGAGTTGGAGAGATCATCGACGATGACGACCTGGTAGCCACCCTCGAGCAGCTGAACGACGGTGTGCGAGCCGATAAAGCCGGCGCCACCGGTAACGAGGACGCAGGTGTCTTTGGGGTCGAGTGCTTTGGACATGTAGTCTCCTATCGAATCAGGAACACTTCTTGAGGGGAGTATAGCGCAGGCAGGGACGCCCAAATCGTGCGCTGTAGGAAAAGCAGAGGATTGTGCTAACGTACTCATCAGAAGAGCTTGCGTACGCATAACCTGATCTTTGACATTTGCTTACGAGCCGCCGACCTTGCAGTTTCCTGCCGTTCGTGGAAATCGTTGGGACACGCCATATGTACGCTAATATGTATGAGTTGAGCGACATATAAATAAACATGTAACGGAGTACATATGTCACCAAACAGCGATTCCATCCTTTCCCAGGAGCTCTCGCGCCGCACTGCCCTCAAGGCCCTGTTCGGCGCCGCTTCTGCGGCAGTTCTTTTTGGCCTGCCCGCTCGCGCCCATGCGGCGGAGGCTTCCAAAGAAACCACCGATAAACTGAATGCCGCCCAGGCCCAGCTCGACGAGGTTCAGGCCCAGCTCGACAGCATCGCAAATGAGTATGCGGCGCTGGCCAACAAGAATGCCCAGACCCTCAACGACATCGAGAATGTCCAGGGCAAGATTGACGACACGCAGGCCCAGATCGATGAAAAGAAGGCCGAGCTCAAGAAGAAGCGCAACGACCTTTCCGATCGCGTGGCCGCCAGCTACAAGTCCGGCGGCACGAACATCCTGTCGCTGCTGCTGGCCTCTGGCTCGTTTGAGGAACTCGTCGCCAACGCGCATTACGTTGAGAAGATCAACAAGAGCGACCGCGACGCCATCGAGGACATTCAGACCATCCAGGAAGAGCTCGATGCGCAAAAGACCGAGCTCGAGTCGCAGAAGGCCGACTTAGAGAAGCTCAAGGACCAGCAGACTGCCCAGATGCAGGACATGCAGGCCAAGCAGCAGGAAGTCCAGACGGTTCTGAACGGCCTCTCTGACGATGTCAAGGAGCTCATGGCTCAGCGTGATTCCGAGATTCTCGCTGCCGCCCAGGCCGAGGAGGCCGCCAGGAAGGCCGCCGCTGCCGCGGCCGCCGCGAACAAGAACAATTCCTACTCGGGTGGTTCGAGCTCGGGTGGCGGATCGTATGCGCCCGGAACTCCGCAGCAGAATGCCGGCTCGGGCAAGCAACAGGCCGTCGTCAACGCGTGCTACTCCACGCCTTCGCCGGGCCAGAACTGGTGCGCGGCGTGGGTTACCAATGTCTTCCGTAACGCCGGCGTTGGCTACTTTGGCGGTAACGCGTGCGATATGTTTAACGCATGGTGCTATAGCTCCGACCGCTCGGCGCTGCAAGTGGGCATGATCGTGGCCGACTCATCGCATAGCGGCACGGGTGCTCCGGGCCTCATCTACGGTCATGTGGGTATCTACGTTGGCGGCGGCATCGTTATGAGCAACGAGGGTGCCATTACGTCTAAGTCGCTCGATTCGTTCATTAGCTTTTATGGTACTGGCTCTGGCGTGCGTTGGGGCTGGCTTGGCGGTATTGCGCTGTCGTAACGGTGGTTTGAAGTAAGTTGGTCCGTGGCTGCCCGAAAGGCATTAGGTTGCCTGCTCGGACAGTCCTGCTCGCACGGAGAGCACATTAAGTGCTCTCCGGCTCGTGCGGAACTCGCGATCAACCTAATGCCTTTCGGGCAGCCACGGACCTCTCGGGTCCAATGCGTCACACACCGGACTGGTTGTCTGATATAAAGATAGCGAAGGCCCCTTTCGGGGCCTTCTTTTTTAGAGGAATTCGCCTACTCGGTGGACTTCGGGTTCTAGGTCTACGTTGAATTGGTCTTTGACGGTTGCCTGGATGTGGCGGATGAGTTCGTCGACGTCGGCGGCGGTGGCGTGGTCGGCGTTGACGATGAAGCCGCAGTGCTTCTCGCTCACCTGCGCGCCGCCAACGGCGTGTCCTCGCAGACCGGCATCCATGATGAGCTTGCCGGCAAAGTGGCCCTCGGGGCGCTTGAAAGTGGAGCCGGCGCTCGGCATGTCGAGCGGCTGCTTGTCCTCACGGCGCTGGCGGTAGTCGTCCATGTCGGCCTTGATCATCGCGGCGTTGCCCGGTGCGAGGTTGAAGGTGGCAGAAAGAACGATAAAGCCGTCGTCGGCGATGCGGCTCTTGCGATAGCCCAGGTTGAGCTCGTCGACATCGAACTCGATGATGTTGCCGCTGCCGCGGGTGCCGTCGTCGAGCTGGCGAGCGGGTTTGTAGACGCGCACGGACTCCAGCACATCGGCCATGCAGGCGCCGTAGGCACCGGCGTTCATGTAGCAGGCGCCGCCGACCGATCCGGGGATGCCCGAGATGGGCTCCATGCCGGTAAGGCCGGCCTCGGCTGCCGCCGCGGCGACATCCGAGAGCAGCGCGCCCGCTGCTGCCGTGACGTGCGTGCCGTCGACGGTAATGTCGGAGAGGCCTTCGCCCAGCGCCACGACGATGCCGCGGATGCCCTTATCGCCGACGAGCAGGTCGGAGCCATTGCCCACGATAGTGAGCGGTAGGTCGCAGCGATAGCAGGTGTCGAGCGTGGCGACAAGGCCCTGTTCGGTATCGGGCGTGACAAAGACATCGGCCGGGCCGCCGATCTTAAATGTGGTGTGCTCGCGCATGGGCTCGCTCATCAACACGTTGTCTTCGCCGGCAACGCCAGCGAGTGCGCAGAGCAGGTCCTCGTTAAAAAAGTCGTTCTCGTGCATACGAATATCCGCCTTTTGGTGGTCGTTTTCATCAATCGAATGCAATATACCCCACCCGGATGGATTTGGTGCAAAGGGGTCAGGTTGCTTTGCACCAATCGCGGCGATAAAACAGCCGTCTACCGGATTGGTAAAGTGTTTATCACCGAGGTAGATGGGCAGTCGCTATACTTTCAAGAGATTGCGCGTAAACCCGGAAGGAGCGAGATGGCCAACAAGGTAACCCTCAAGCAGATCGCCCAGGAGGTGGGGCTTTCCCCCTCGTCGGTCTCGCTTGTGCTCAACAATCGGCCCTGTCGCATTTCGGAAGAAAACCGCAAACTCATCAAGGAGGTCGCGGCACGCAACCACTATGTTCCCAACCAGATCGCGCGCAGCCTGGTCATGCGAGAGTCGCGCACGCTGGGCCTTATCGTTCCCAACATTGAGAGCCGATTTTTTGCCTCGCTCGCCGGCAGCCTGGAAAAGCGCTGCCGCGAGGACGGCTACGCGCTCTTTATTACCAGCTCGGGCGGAAGCGCCGAGGACGATCTGGAGCTCCTGCGCCAGCTGGTGACCCGTGGTGTCGATGGCGTCTTCCTAGTGGTGGGCGACGAGTTCTCTGATGACCGCGCTTTGCGCGAGGAAGTGAGTCACCTTCCCATCCCGGCCGTAATGGTCGACCGCGCAATCGAGGGACTCGAGTGCGACAAGGTGATGTTCGACCACGAGATGGGCGGCTACATGGCCACCCGCTATCTAATCGAACAGGGTCACCGTCGTATCGCCTGCCTGGTCAACGCGCGCCGGTCCAACACGGGCCGCAAGCGTCTCGCCGGCTACGAGCGTGCGCTGCGCGAGGTGGGGCTGCCCATCGATGCGCGCTTGGAGTTCGAGAGCGAGTATTACATCCCGAGTGCCTACGAGGCATCGGAAGCGGTGCTGGCGACCGACGCCACCGCTGTGTTTGCAAGTTCGGATAACATCGCGCTGGGCTTGCTCAAGCGCCTGCACGAGATGGGGAAGAGCATTCCGGGCGATATCTCGGTCATAAGCTATGACAACTCGGCGGCCGACGTTCTCTTTGAGCCAGCGCTGACGGCGATTGAGCAGGATCCGGGTGTGCTCGCCGAGCATGCTTTTGGCTGCATGTCCAAGCGGCTTGCCGGCAAGGGCGGCAGGCGTGCCGAAGAGGTGGTTTTGGAGCCTGCGCTCATCGTAAAGGACAGCGTGCTCGAGCTTACTAAACACAACTAAACACGTTTATCAATTCGTAGAGATCGATTGTGAAGTACCTGTGACAGGCAATGCCGCAGGTGAATGTCTCGTTTTGCCGATTCATAAGGCAAATAAGGATGATAAAACGTTTTTTCACCTTGATAAAACGTTTTAGCAAATATACTAGTCCCAACGAAAGGTTGCCGTATCGGAGGGTGACCGCGCAGCGAAGGGACATAAACAATGGCTAAAACACTGGGAACGCCGTGGCAAAAACTGGGACATGAGGTTCCGGCTTCCGAGCTCGAGGGTGTCGACCTGTATTGGCGTGCCTCGAACTATCTGTCCGTCGGCCAGATTTACCTTCGCTCCAACCCGCTGATGCGTGCTGACTTTGTCGACGAGAAGACCGGCGAGACGCGTGACTTTGGTCGTCCGGACGTTAAGCACCGCCTGGTCGGTCACTGGGGAACCACGCCCGGCATCAACTTCCTGTTCGGCCACGTCAACCGCCTCATCGCCGACCACAACCAGAACGCCATCTTCCTGATGGGTCCTGGCCACGGCGGTCCCGCCGGTACTGCCCAGTCGCTGCTCGACGGCACCTACCGCGAGATTCGCCCCGACATCACCGATGACGAGGCTGGCCTGCAGAAGTTCTTCCGCCAGTTCTCCTATCCCGGCGGCATTCCGAGCCACTTTGCGCCCGAGACGCCCGGTTCCATCCACGAGGGCGGCGAGCTCGGCTACACGCTCAGCCACGCCTATGGCGCCGTCATGGACAACCCGAGCCTGCTGGCCGTGGCCGTGGTGGGCGACGGCGAGTCCGAGACCGGTCCGCTCGCGACTTCTTGGCAGTCCAACAAGCTCGTGAACCCGGCAACCGACGGTATCGTTTTGCCGATCCTGCATCTCAACGGCTATAAGATCGCCAACCCCACTATCCTTGCCCGCGTGTCCGACGAAGAACTCACCAAGTTTTTTGAGGGCATGGGCTATAATCCGCACTTCTTTGTCGCCGGTTTTGACGACGAGAGCCATGCGAGCATCCACGAGCGCTTCGCCGCCCTGTTTGAAAAGGTCTTTGACGAGATCTGCGACATCAAGGCCACCGCTCAGGCCCAGGCCGCCGCGGGCAAGACCGTGGTCCGTCCGGCCTACCCCATGATCGTGTTCCGTACGCCCAAGGGTTGGACCTGCCCCAAGCAGATCGACGGCAAGAAGACCGAAGACTCCTGGCGCGCGCATCAGGTGCCGCTGGCGAGCGCCAAGGACACCCACGAGCACTTCCGCGTGCTTCGCGAGTGGCTGCGCTCCTACAAGCCCGAGGAGCTCTTTACGCCCGAGGGCCAGGTGCGCCCCGAGGTGACGGCCTTTATGCCGACCGGTGAGCTGCGCATCGGCGCCAACCCCAACGCAAACGGCGGTAAGGTGCGTCGCAAGCTTGAGCTGCCCGATATCCACGCCCACGAGATTCCCGTTGCCGAGAAGGGCCGCGGCTGGGGCTCCACCGAGGCCGCCCGCGTCTTTGGTGAGTACACCGCCGATGTCTTGGCTAAGAACATGGACGACTTCCGCATCTTCGGTCCCGACGAGACCGCGTCCAACCGCCTGCAGGCTGCCTACAAGGTGACCAAAAAGCAGTGGGATGCCGGCTTCTACGAGGATGAGGCCAACGACGAGCTGCTGGCCGGCTCCGGCAAGGTCGTTGAGCAGCTGTCCGAGCACCAGTGCGAGGGCTTCCTCGAGGCTTACGTGCTCACCGGCCGCTCCGGTGTGTGGAGCTCCTACGAGAGCTTTGTTCACGTGGTCGACTCCATGGTCAACCAGCACTGCAAGTGGCTCGAGGCCACCAAGCGCGAGATTCCGTGGCGTGCCCCCATCAGCGGCCTCAACATTTTGCTGTCGAGCCACGTCTGGCGTCAGGACCACAATGGCTTCTCGCATCAGGACCCTGGCTTTATCGACCTGCTGCTCAACAAGGCCAACGATACGCATATCGTGAATGCCTACTATCCGGCCGACGCCAACATGGCCCTTGCCGTTGCCGAGCGCGTTTACCAGTCCACCGACTGCGTCAACGCCATCTTCTGCGGCAAGCAGCCCGCCCCGACTTTCCAGACGGTCGATGAGGCCAAGGCGGAGCTCGCCGAGGGCGTCGCGACCTGGGAGTGGGCATCGACCGCCGACTCGCTCGCCGAGGCCGATGTCGTGGTCGCCACCTGCGGCGACGTGCCGACGCTCGAGGCCTTGGCCGCGACAGACACGCTGCGCGAGCTGGGCATCAAGGTGTGGTTCGTCAACGTGGTCGACCTGCTCAAGATCCAGAACGTCTGCGAGAACGACCAGGCCATCAGCGACGAGCGCTGGGCCGAGCTGTTCGGCTGCGGTGAGAAGCCCGTCCTCTTTGCCTTCCACGCCTATGCCGGCACGATTCGCCGCCTGATCTGGAACCGCCCCGGCCACGACGCCTTCCGCGTCCACGGCTATGAGGAGAAGGGCTCCACGACCACGCCGTTCGACATGCTGCGCCTGAACAACATGGACCGCTGGGCCCTGGCTGCCGACGTGCTGCGCATGGTCGATGCTGACAAGTTTGCCGAGCAGATCAACGAGTGGGAAGCTTTCCGCACCGAGGCCTTTGAGTTCGCTTGCGACGAAGGCTACGATCACCCGGCCTTCACCGACTGGGTCTGGCCTGACGCCGCTGCCGCAACCGCAGCCGACGGCGCGCTCTCCGCAACCCAAATGACCGCGGGCGACAACGAGTAAGTAGGCATCCGGGACGGCCTCGCGCTGGGGCCTTGCCCGGGAGGGTGACTTTGTCCGGGGAAGTGGGCTTCGCGAACTTCCCCGGACAAAGTCACCCTCCCGGGTAAGGCCCTCTCGACCGTTTCGATCTGCGGGGCTGAAAATTTTTAATGCAACGGTGACTTTGCTGATGCTGCCCTGGAGGCTGCGCATCTTTCTTTGGTCAGCTAGGATTGCATTGCCGGGGCCGGGGTGCCTGCTTTGTTTTGAGAAGTTCGCGGAGCCCACTTCTCAAAACAAAGCAGGCACCCCGGCCCTCGTGGAATAGCTAAGAGGGGGGATGGATGAGCTTTACGAGCGTGGCGTTGCAGATGGTGACGGTTTCTTTGCCGATCCTGTTGGGTTGGTGTATCTCCAAGCTGGGGTTTATGAAGGCAGAGTTTGAGCGCGAGCTTTCGCGTTTGCTGCTGCAGGTGGCGTTGCCGTGCTTGGTGCTTTCGTCGGCGTTGGGTGACGATGTGCAGTTGCCGAGCGTTGCCGATACGTTTTCGCTTATGGGCTTGTCCGTCGCCATGTATGCGGTGGCGATTGTTATTGCGTTTACCGTTACCGCTGCCCTTCGTGTGCCCAAGGGAACAGAGTGCTCGTATCGCTTTGCGGTGATTTTCGGTAATGCCGGGTTTATCGGCTTTCCGGTTATTTCGGCGGTATTGGGAAAACAGGCGCTGTTGTACGCTTCGATTGCGCTCATTCCCCTCAACATATTTATGTTCACCGTTGGCGTCATGCTCTTTAGTGGCGCACAAGGCGGCCTCAAGAAGCAGCTGCGAAATCTTGCCGCTTGTTGCAAAAACCCTGGCCTTATTGCGAGTGTTGTCGTGCTCATTGTCGTTTTGACCGGATGGACCGACTGGGGCGTCGTGGGCGATTCGATTTCCATCGTGGGTACCATGACCACCCCGGCGGCGCTGCTGCTCATGGGTTCGTCCATTGCCAAGTATCGACCGCTCGATATGCTCACCAACTGGCGCGCCTATGTCGCCGTGGCATTCCGTTTGGTTATCGTGCCCGTGGCGTGTCTTGCCGTGGCCCGCGTGTGGCCAGGCATGACGCCCATGTTTATCACAACACTCGTCCTCGAGATGGCCATGCCGGTAGGCAGCAACGGCACACTGTACTGCCTCCAATACGGCAAAGACGCCCGCCCCATGATGCAGTGCACCTTCCTGTCGATCATCTGCTCCATTTTGACAATCCCATTAGTAACGATGCTGTGTGCGTAGCATCCGGGACGGTCTCGCGCTGGGGCCCTGTCAGGCGGGGTGACTTTGTCCGGGGAAGTGGGCTTCGCGAACTTCCCCGGACC
>URPB01000042.1:0-17950 GCA_900549575.1 uncultured Collinsella sp. | reverse complement strand
TAAAGCCGTTTGTCTCCACCCGCGTAGCGGGTGGTTTAAAGCTGGCCGCTGCGCGGCCAGCAGACTAAAGTCTTGAAACAAAAACCGGGGCCCGCATGATGCGGACCCCGGCTCAATACCGTGACGATATGTCAGTTACGCTCTACACGTAGAACAGAATGTCGTCGTAGGTCGGAACCGGCCAGTAGTCGGCGGCCACGATCTCTTCCATGGCATCCACGGCGGCGCGCAGCGTATCCATAGCGGGAACGACCTCGTGTGCATACACATTGGCCTGCTCCTGACCATCGAGGGCTTCGGCCTTCTGATGCACGGCGTCGAGCGCCTTGATGGAGTCGTTGATGGTGGTGATACCGTTGCAGAGCTTGTTGAGCGTGTTCTGCTCGCACTGCATGGCGGCCTCGGCACCGGCGGCACGAATAGTCTCAAGGCCCTTAGCGACCTTGGTGGCATAGGCGGTAATGACCGGGCGATAGGTACGACGCGCCTCGCGAACCATCGTGGTAGCCTCGATGTTCATGAGCTTGTTGTACTTCTCGAGCTTGCAGTCGTAGCGGCACTGAGCCTCGGCCTTGGTCAGGACACCCGTCTCCTCGAAGAGCGCGATAGCCTTATCGGAAACAAAGGCGGGCAGGGCATCGGCCGTGGTCTTGTTGTTGGCAAGGCCGCGCTTCTCGGCCTCAATGGGCCACTCGTCGGAGTAACCGTCGCCGGAGAACAGGATGCGCTGGTGATCGGTCAACACCTTCTTGCAGTACTCGAGCGCGGCATCCTGGAACTCATCCTCGGGCGTACCCTCAAGCGCGTCGGCGAAGGACTTGAGCGACTTGGCCACGGCGGCATCGAGCACCAGGTTGGAGTCGGAGACGTTCTGCTCGGAGCCGCAGGCACGGAACTCGAACTTGTTGCCGGTGAAGGCGAACGGGGAGGTGCGGTTGCGGTCGGTGTTGTCCTGCATCAGCTTGGGCAGGGTATCGGCGCCCAGGTCGAGCACGCCGCGCGTGGCATGGACGGAAGCCTTGCCATCGATGATCTTCTCGACGACCTCGGTAAGCTGGTCGCCCAGGAAGATGGACATAATCGCCGGAGGAGCCTCGTTGGCGCCCAGACGATGATCGTTGCCGGCCGAGGCAACAGAGGCACGCAGGAGCTCCTGATAGTTATCGACGGCCTCGATCACCGCGGTGAGGAAGACGATGAACTGCAGGTTGTCGAGCGGGGTGTCGCCCGGATCGAGCAAATTCTCGGACTCGGTGCCAAGCGACCAGTTGTTGTGCTTGCCCGAACCGTTGATGCCCTCGAAGGGTTTCTCGTGCAGCAGGCAAACCAAGTCGTGGCGGGAGGCGATGAGCTTCATCTTCTCCATCATGACCAGGTTCTGGTCGATGGCCTCGTTGACCTCGCCGTAGACGGGGGCGAGCTCATGCTGGCAGGGTGCGACCTCGTTGTGCTTGGTCTTGGCGGGAATGCCAAGCGCCCACAGTTCATCGTCCAGGTCCTTCATATAGGCCGAGACGGTGGGGCGGATAGCGCCAAAGTAGTGCTCCTCGAGCTCCTGGCCCTTGCATGGAGCAGCACCAAAGAGGGTGCGGCCGGTAATGACCAGGTCCTTGCGCTTGCGGTAGGCGTCCTTCTTGATCAGGAAGTACTCCTGCTCGTCGCCCACGGAAGGAACGACCTTCTTGGGGGTCTTGCCAAACAGCGCCAAAACGCGCTTAGACTCACGCGAGAGCGCGGTCATGGAACGCAGCAGCGGGGTCTTCTTGTCCAGGGCCTCGCCCGTGTAGGAGCAGAAAGCCGTGGGGATGCACAGGACATCGTCCTTGATAAAGGCGGGGCTAGTGGGGTCCCAAGCGGTGTAGCCACGGGCCTCGAAGGTAGCACGCAGGCCGCCGTTGGGGAAGCTCGAGGCATCGGGCTCGCCCTGGATGAGGTTCTTGCCCGTAAACTTGGTAATGGCGGTGCCGTCGTGGTTGGGCTCCAGGAAGCTGTCGTGCTTCTCGGAAGTAATGCCCGAAAGCGGCTGGAACCAGTGCGCGTAGTGCGTCGCGCCCTTGGAGATGGCCCAGACCTTCATGGCATGGGCAACGGCGTTGGCCACATCCAGGTCGAGCGGCTCACCGCCCTCGAGGGTTGCAGCAAGGCGCTTCCAAATGTCCTTGGGGAGGTAGTCCTTCATGACTTCCTCAGAGAACACCATGGTCCCGAAGCGGTCAGTAAGTTCGGCCATACGGAACTCCCTTCGTATCGGCACCGCGTGAGAAGCGGTGTTGATTACTAACGAACGAGTCATAGCTTAGACTCGCCGTGTTTCCGCGACATTACCGTTATGTTGCTGTCGCGAAACCAATCAATGAGGTTACCCTATCGAGGCGGCGTTGCCACCCTCAACAGCCAATCAACTGCATAAATTGCAGACCTCTCTCCATGGTTTAAGGGTAGTCAATTTGGGATGGAGCTCTATTAACTGGTATTTTGCATCAGATACCAGTCTTTATAGTCCGTGCCTAGATTAGCCGCTCTGTTATAGATAAAGCCGATAGCAAGGCATCTTTGATTGGTATCCTCAAATAGCGAGTGAAACTCCACCGTGGCACAGTGGTGCTGTAGAATCCTTACAACACATCACACTATTACGTATCTAGAGGAGCACGATATGCGCGTCGACGAGGTTTTTAAGCAGGCAGCATCCCAGGGCACCGCGCCCATTTCGTTTGAGATGTTCCCGCCCAAGGGCGAGCTGACCCTCGACACGGCTCGCGAAGTGGCAGGCAATCTGTGCAAGCTTTCGCCGAACTTTGTCTCGGTCACCTGCTCGGCCGGCGGCTCGGGCAACGGTGCCGCCACCGCCCCCATCGCGCATATGATTTCGAGCGAATTCGACACGCCCTCGGTGGCACACCTTACCTGCGTGGGCCGCTCGCATGCCGATATCGCCGCCAAGATCGACGAGTATCGCACCGCCGGCGTGGAAAACATCCTGGCCCTGCGTGGCGATCTCCCTGCCGGCGCAACCGAGGACGACAAGCCCGCCTCGGACTACGCCTACGCCCGCGACCTCATCCCCGAGCTCGTCGACGCCGGCTTTTGCGTGGGCGCCGCAGCCTACCCCGAGGGCCACATTGCCTGTGAGGACCTCAACGTCTCGGTCGAACACCTCAAGCAAAAACAGGACGCCGGCGCGAGCTTCTTTGTGACGCAGCTCTTCTTTGATAACGAGTGCTTCTACCGTTTTCGCGAGCTTGCCGACAAGGCCGGTATCACCGTGCCCATTACCGCGGGCATCATGCCGTTTATGGGCAAGTCGCAGATCAGCCGCATGGTCTTTATGTGCGGCGCATCGCTGCCCTCCCCCGTCATCAAGATTCTCGCCAAGTACGAGAACGATCCCGAGAGCCTGCAGGCAGCCGGTGTAGATTATGCCGCCCGTCAGCTTTGCGACCTCAAGGAGCACGGCGCCGCCGGTCTGCACCTGTACACTATGAATCGTCCTGCGATCGCCGCAACCATTATGGAGCGCCTAGGGTAATGGAAAAACCACACATCGATACAGCTTTTGCCGAAGTGCCGGCCGACCTTGCGTCGCCGGCGCTTTATCGTATCGATACCGCCCACCATCCCCGCGTCGATCGTGCCGAGATGTTGCGCTACCTGGGCTACGGCGGCCAGCAGATTGAACCCGAGCTGTCGCAGCGTATTGAGCTTGTCGTTGAGCACCTGGAACTGGACATTGAGCCCCGTGGCGTGCGCCGCGTGTTTGCCATCGATGCCACGGGCGTCGATGAACAGGGCGAGCCTTGCATTCGCTTGGTCGGCACCAACGTTGAACTGCGTGGTCGCGATATCTATCGCCATCTCAAAGACGCCCACTTTGCCGCGCTCATGGCATGCACCCTCGGCATGGACGCCGAGCGTCGCCTGCGCACCACGGGAGCCCAGCAGCCCCTGGAGGGAGCCGTGCTCGACGCCGCATGCTCTGCCTATGTAGAAGCCGCTGTCGAGCAGATGGACCAGCAAGTCAAGGCTGCGGCCGCGGCACACGGACTCGCTGGCAACTGGCGCTTTAGCCCCGGCTACGGCGACTGTCCGCTTACGGCCCAGCGCTCAATCGTGGCTGCACTCAACGCCACGCGGCTCATCGGGCTTACCGTCACACCTACCAGCCTGCTCATGCCCACCAAGAGCGTGACCGCGGTGATCGGCCTGTTTGACGGCGAGGTCCACGATGCCCAGAGCCGCCCCACCTGCAATATCTGCCGCATGCGCGAGCACTGCCGCTTCCGCGCCGCCCACACCACCTGCTATTCCAGCCATTAGGAGCTCATTGATGTTTACTCCGCTTATCACTCACGATCTGGACGGCGCCGCACTGGCGGCGCCCGTTGATGCTGCCCGTCGTAATGGCGCTGCATACAAGACGCGCACGATCGACGACCTTCGCATTAAGGACGATCGCCTGCGCGCCGCCATCGAGGGCACGGGGCACCTGCTGTTCGACGGCGGCATGGGCACCATGCTGCAGGCGGCCGGCATGAAAGCCGGCGCTCTGCCCGAGCTGCTCAACTTTGAGGATCCCCAGGTCATTACCGATATTCAGCGCCAATACGTCGAGGCCGGCTGCGACGTGATCACCGCCAACACCTTTGGCGCCAACGCCCACAAGCTCGACGGTACCGCCACCGTGGCAGATGTCTTTGCCGCCGCTGTCGCCTGCGCCCGCGCAGCCGGTGCCCACTACGTCGCCGGCGATATCGGCCCAATCGGCGCGCTGCTGCGCCCCCTGGGCACCCTCAGCTTTGACGAGGCCTACGACCTCTTTGCCGAGGAAGTGCGCGCCGGCGTCGATGCGGGCGTGGACCTCTTTATTATCGAAACCATGACCGACCTTGCCGAGATCAAGGCGGCCGTCCTCGCCTGCCGCGAGAACTCCGACCTGCCCGTCTTTGCCACCATGACCTTCGAGGAAGACGGACGCACCTTCTTGGCCACGAGCCCCGAGGTCGCCGCCATCACCCTCGACGCCATCGGCGCCGACGTTTTGGGCATCAACTGCAGCCAGGGCCCGGCCGAGCTCCGAGGACTCGCCGCGCGTATGCTCACCGTTACGGACAAGCCCGTTATGGTGCAGGCCAATGCGGGACTGCCCCGCGTGGACGATGACGGCAACACCGTCTTCGACATCCAGGCCCCCGAATACGCCGAGGCCGTAGCCGGCATGATCGAAGACGGCGTGAGCGTCGTGGGCGGATGCTGCGGCACCACACCCACGCACATGGCGGCACTTCGCACGCTTATCGACAACCACACGCCCAGCACGCGCCGCCGCAAGCCCAGCATGTCGGTCACGAGCGCCCAAACGGTCGTGGACCTTCCCAGCGGCGGCCACAAGATTGCCGTCGTCGGCGAGCGCATCAACCCCACCGGTAAAAAACGCCTGCAGCAGGCCCTGCGCGACGGCGATCTGGACTACGTGGTGAGCCAGGGCATCAGCCAGCAGGAGCAGGGCGCCGACATCCTGGACGTCAACGTGGGCCTGCCCGAGATCGACGAGGTCAAGATTATCCAACAGGCCACCGAGCAGCTCCAAGGCTCCACGCTGTTGCCGCTGCAGATCGACTCCACCGATCCCGCCGCCGTCGAGGCCGCCGTACGCCGCTATGCCGGCAAGCCCATCATCAACTCCGTCAACGGCAAACAGCAGATCATGGATGAGATCTTTCCGCTGGTTGCCCACTACGGCACCAACGTCGTCGGCCTTACGCTCGACGAAGGCGGCATCCCCGATACCGCCGAGGCCCGCTTCGCCATCGCCGAGCGCATCGTGGCCGAGGCCGCCCGCTACGGCATCGGCCCGGACCGTATCCTCATTGACTGCCTGGTCATGACCGCCTCGACCAACCAGCGCCAGGCCGAGCAGATCCTGCGCGCCATGTCCCTGTGCAAGGAGCGCCTGGGCGTCAAATGCGCGCTCGGCGTGTCGAACATCAGCTTTGGCCTGCCCGCTCGCCCGCTGCTGGGTTCGGTCTTTTTGGCCGCCGCCTTTGGCGCGGGCCTCGATGCCCCCATCATGAACCCGGGCTCCAAGCGCTTTATGGACACCGTCTACAGCTATCGCGTCCTGAGCGTTGAGGACGAGGGCTCGACCGGATACATCGAGCGCTATGCCGGCTGGACCGATCCGTATAAGATCGCCGCCAACCCGGCAGCAGCTCAGGCCGCATCGACCGACACCGTGCCCGCTGCCGGCACCGCCGGCGCCGACGGCAACGACGACCCGATCCGTCGCATGGTCGTCTCGGGCCGCAAAGGCGAGATCGCTGCCGAGACCGAGCGTCTGCTGGCAGACCACGACGCCATGGACCTTATCAACAACCACTTTATCCCCGCCCTCGACGAGGTGGGCGTCCTCTTTGACCAGGGCAAGTTCTTCTTGCCGCAACTCATGGCCTCGGCCGAGGCCGCGCGCGTGGGCTTCGACACCATCAAGCGCCTGATGCCCGCCGGCGAGATTGCCGACAAGGGCAAGATCTGCGTGGCCACCGTCAAGGGCGACATCCACGATATCGGTAAGAACATCGTCAAGATGCTGCTCGACAACTACGGCTATACCGTCTTTGATCTGGGCCGCGACGTCGATCCGCAGGAAGTGCTCAAGACCGTCAAGGAGCGCGACATTAAGCTCGTCGGCCTCTCGGCGCTTATGACCACCACCGTCGTCGCCATGGAGGAGACCATCAAGCTGCTCCATGCCGAGGTTCCGGGCGTCAAGATCATCGTGGGCGGCGCCGTGCTCACCCCCGAATACGCCAAGCAGATCGGCGCGGACTACTACGCCAAGGACGCCGCCGAAAGCGCCCGTATCGCCGAAGAGGTCTTTGGGCAGTAACACAACGGAAACAACCGAGCACCAAAACGTGCCGCACGCGCCACTTGGCACGTGCGGCACGTTAGAATAGATAAGATTATGCTCGTTTTGGCAGATAGGAGCGCAAGGATGGCGATCACGCCTGCAGAAATCGCGGAAACCCGCGGCATGGTTGAGGAACAGAACCTCGACATCAGGACCATCACCATGGGTGTTTCGCTCATGGGTTGCGGTGACGAGAACCTCGACCGCATGTGCACGAAGATCTACGACCACGTGACGCACACGGCTGAGCACTTGGTCGAGACCGCCGAGAACCTCGAGCGCGAGTACGGTATCCCCATTGTCAACAAGCGCGTTTCCGTCACCCCGGTGGCGCAGATCGCCGCGTGCTGCAAGGATGAGGACCTCACCCCCATCGCGCACGCCCTCGACCGCGCGGCCGAGACCCTCGGCATCGACTACCTGGGCGGCTTCTCCGCACTCGTCCAGAAGGGCATCGGCGACGCCGACCGCCGCGTCATCCAGTCCATCCCGCAGGCGCTCGCTACCACCAGCCGCGTCTGCTCCAGCGTCAATGTTGCTAGCCTGCGCGCTGGCATCAACATGGACGCCGTGCTTATGGCAGCCCAGACCATCATCGATGCCGCTAAACTCACGGCCGACCAGGATTCCGTCGGCGCTTCCAAGTTTGTCTGCTTTGCCAACATGGTCGAGGACTCCCCGTTTATGGCGGGCGCCGTCCACGGCGGTGGCGAGGCCGACGCCGTCATCAACGTAGGCGTCTCGGGCCCCGGTGTTATGGCCGCAGCCCTGGAGACGCTGCCCGATTCCGCCTCGATGATGGAAGTCGCCGAAAAGATTAAGCAGACCGCCTTTAAGATCACCCGCGCCGGCGAGCTCATGAGCCGCGAGGCCGCCCATCGCCTGGGGGTCGAGAAGGGCATTGTCGACCTGTCGCTGGCCCCCACGCCTGCCATCGGTGACTCCGTTGCCCGCATCCTCGAGATCATCGGCGTGGGCACCTGCGGCGGCCCGGGCACGACCTGCGCGCTCGCCATGCTCAACGATGCCGTCAAGAAGGGCGGCGTCATGGCCAGCTCCAGCGTGGGCGGCCTCTCGGGCGCTTTCATCCCCGTGTCCGAGGACGCCGGCATGATCGCCGCCGTCGAAGCCGGCGCGCTCTCGCTCGAGAAGCTCGAGGCCATGACCTGCGTGTGCTCCGTTGGCCTGGACATGATCGCCATCCCCGGCGACACCCCGGTCGAGACCATCGCCGGCATCATCGCCGATGAGATGGCCATCGGCGTCATCAACAACAAGACCACGGCCGTCCGCGTGATTCCCGCCATCGGCAAGGGCGTGGGTGACTGCGTCGAGTACGGCGGCCTGTTCGGCCGTGCGCCCATCATGCCGGTGAACCCCAACGCCGGCACCGTGCTTGCCCATCGCGGTGGACGCTTCCCGGCGCCGCTGAACTCGCTGAAGAACTAGCCTAGGGATACGAGGCGAGGAGCCCCGCCGCCGGGCGGCAGACATATAAGGTCGCCTGCTCGGACAGTCCTGACTCGCACGGAGAGCACATTAAGTGCTCTCCGGCTCGTGCGGAACTCGCGATCGACCTTATATGTCTGCCGCCCGGCGGCGGGGCTCCCGCACATCTCAACCTTGGCTGGGTTCTGGCTCAGTGGCAGTCGCTTCGCTTCTGCCCGCCTTGGTTGGTGTGGCGGTTTGGCGTTGGAGCGGTTCTTTTTCTGATATATGCTGGTTGCGGCTCTTCTTTTGGGAGGAGTCGCTTTTTTGTTGCTAGGAGGTTGGCCCGTGGTTGATGGGGAGATTCGTTCTGAGCTGCTTGCTGCGGATTGGAATGGCGAATGGATGCGTCTGCAGGCCGCTCGGCATCGGGCTGATGATTCTTTTGAATGGGATAAGCGAGCTCGACATTTTCGACCTCTTGAGACTGCCCCTTATGCTCGGGATTTTATAAAACTGTTGGCGATTGAGCCTGGTGAGTCGGTGCTCGATATGGGGTGTGGAGCTGGGTCGATTGCTATTCCGCTTGCTCAGGCTGGACATCCTGTGATTGCTGCTGACTTTTCCCCTGCCATGTTGGGCACGCTTGATGCTGGCATTGAGTACTATGGGCTCGAGAATCGCATTACGCCGCTTGAGCTTGCTTGGGATGATGATTGGGATTTGGTTGGACCGGTCGCGAAAGCGGTGGATGTTGCCTTTGCCAGTCGGTCGGTTACGACGACCGATCTAAAAGGTGCGCTTGCCAAGCTTGACCGTGCGGCTCGTCGGCGTTGTGCTGTCACGATGGTCGCCAACT
This sequence comes from uncultured Collinsella sp., assembly GCA_900549575.1. Taxonomy (GTDB): domain Bacteria; phylum Actinomycetota; class Coriobacteriia; order Coriobacteriales; family Coriobacteriaceae; genus Collinsella. The sequence continues at coordinate 8,753 of URPB01000042.1, read as the reverse complement.
CCAGCCCGCGCTATGATCTGCACTTGATGAACGCTATCGGCGCCTCCGTCACCTGCAGCAATGGCTTTGTGTACGCCTTCAACATCCTCATTCAGATGGGTGCGTTGCCGCAGGTTACATACTTTGAATCGCCTCGTCGCGATACCTTCGATAGCCTTGAGGCAGGCGTGGCGGATTTTTCCCGTATGCTCGAGCATGGCAACGAGGATAAGATCGACTGCCTGCGCGACTACATCGCTCAACACATGATTGAGAACCCCCATGCCGGTGAGCCGGGCTCCAAGGGCGTGCCGCAGGGGCGCTATATGCTCGACCATATCCGTAAGGTTCGCTGGGCGTTTATTGCATGGGAGCCGGTCTCTGCGCCCAGCTCATAGCCTGTTCGCAGCCCACGCCGCCCACTCACTCGGCATCCGCATTCTTTTTGAACTGGGCAAACGCGCCCCACACCGCGCCGTTCCTGCGCTATCGTGGGACAGCTCACGTAGATTAAGGCCCCGTCGCGGGGCGCCCCATACATAGAAAGCGAGAACCCATGGCACTGACAGGAGCCCAGGTCAAGCAGCTTCGCAGCATGGCCCATCACCTCAACCCCGCCATCATCATCGGTAAGTCCGATGTCAACGAGGGCACCGTCGAGCAGACGGTCGCCTACCTGGAGAAGCACGAGCTCGTTAAGTGCTCCGTGCTCGATGGCTCCAGTCTTTCCGCCCGCGAGGCCGCCGAAGAGCTCGCTGAGCGTTGCCACGCCGAGGTCGTCCAGGTCATCGGCCGCAAGTTCTCGCTGTATCGCGAGTCCTCGCGCAAGGACATCGAGAAGATCAAGCTCGTCTAAGAGCCAATGATCCGGCGAGCCAACACATAGCAAGCTTACGGGTGCCCAAGTACTTCGGGCGCCCGTTTTTTATCGCTCGACCAGCACGCGATTTAGCCGCCCCTCCACCAAGCGCTCGTATAGATGCCGCGTCTCGGGCTCGGGTACGCCATTGACCTGTTCCCTCAGATGGTGCATATGCCCGCTGTACAGCTCGACGATATCGCGCCGCCGCCCCGCCGCACTGTAGACGCGCATGGCACAGCGCACCATATCCTCGCGCGCCGTTTCCTGCCGAAGCCCCGACTCCGCCAGCCAAATCGCCGACTGCAGATCGTTTTCTTCTAGAGCGGCATTTGCTCCCTTAATCATGCAATCGATGTACTTTGACTGCATAATGCGTCGCATACGCAAAAAGTAGGTGGGGTTACAGCCATTGGGAACATACAGCGGCCCGGCATAAAGCTGCTCAATCTTAAGGCACAGCTCGACCAGATGGGGTCCGCGCGCACCTGTGCGATTTCCCAAAACTTCGCGGCTTATCTGATCAAACAACCGCACGTCAGTCTTGACGTAATCGCCGTTAAGCCCAATGCACTCGTTTTGGATCAGCACACACGACTTGCCGTCCGGTGTCGGCCCCAAGGCCGAACGCAAGCGCGATATCGTCGAGTACAGATTGTTACGAGCGCTATTGAACTCGGCATGGGGCCACAGCTCCATAGCCAGCGTCTCGCGGTCGACGAGCGCATCCATGCCCAGTGCAAGCCGCTCGGCAAGCGTCGCCGCCTTCTTGCGGCGCCACATTTTGTCCGTAATGGGAAACCCGTCGCGCTCGGCGCGAAACGCACCAAACATGCGAATCTCGATATGGTCGATGGTATCAACGGCTTCAACCTCGCCGGCCTGAAATAAGCGCTCGCCCTCCCCTTCCAGATCATCGCGCAGCGAGTACCGCGACAGCTCGCGCACGGGAAGCTTCTTGCGAATCCTGGTCGCCGGCTCGCCCAGACAATGCATGGCAAGGCGCGCAAAGAGCCGATACGATGGCTCTAGAATCCCCGCACGATTCATGGACATCCAGGCCGCAAGATCGCTGTCTCGGCCCGCACAGGCCAAATGCAGCGCCACCATCCAGGCCTCCGCTCCACCAACCTGCGTCTGGCTTATATCGAGTAGCTCCGCTTCCTCGCGCACCGAAACCATCGAGGTGTTACGCAGATACGCCGCGCGCTCCAACAGCAATGCGTTATCGCGCATGTACGCAATCGACTCCTCGACAAGTTTGAGCACTTGGACCGCACGGAACTTTGCATTAACCGGCCGTCCCTCTGCCAGCGACTGCCAGCCTTCTAGCAACAGGCCAAACAGCTGAATCTGGTTGTCGCGCATGCGCACGGCAAAACGATCGAGCTCGTTGAATGCCGCGTCGTCGGTTACCGGCAAGCCGGAAAGGAGCCGCCGTGCCGCCAACACCATGCGCACCCAGATAGCCATCGCCTTAAGCCCACGTACGTCGAGCGCCTCCCGCACCACCGTCATCTCGTCGTCGCGCTCGTCGGTTCCCGCAAACGACCCGTCAAAAAGCTCCACCAGCATGCTATCGGCCCGTATAACAATCCCCGCGATGTCGAGCTCGCAGTCATAGGCCTTGCTCGTTTTGAGCTGCTGTAGAACGCCGCCGTCATCTCCCCGTTCGGTCAGGCATCGCTTGACCTCGATATGCGCGGACAGCATGTCGAGTGCGGTGTGGGACATCTCTATTTCTGGCACGGCCAGGTTCATAGGGAGCCCAAGCCCGTTGTCCCCATAGCAAACAGCCGTCAGTGTCTGGGCCACCCTCCATGAAACAGGGTCTATTTCGCAGGCCGCCCGTTCGCCCCCGCGCTCGATGACCGATGCCATATAGCGAGCGAGCTTTGTATTGGACACGCTGACCGCTGCCAGATATACGCCGAGCGCCTCGGCAGGCGTTGGCTCTGGAGCCGGATCCTCGGCATCGATCGTGCCCAGCGCTGCTCGGCAGATATCGGCCCCGTGCCCCGTCAGAGCCAGATCGACCCCATACTGCCCAGCAAGTTCAAGGACCGCATCACGGTCCAAAAAGGCGTCCGCCAGGCCCATCGCCGCATCGCATCGGCCCGCCTTAAGCAAAATCCGGGCCGCCCTCGGAACAAGTTCGGGGCGAACCTCGGCCACCAACTTACGCAAGCGCAAGCGTCCGTTATCCTCCGTGCCCAGACACGTAAAACTCCGCTCGGCGGGGTCCAAGCCAAAGATCGGGTAGTCGCGTACGAAGTAGGACTGGTCGACCATCGATAGTCTCACCCCGCAAGCCTCGAGTTCTGCGATATTGCCCTCGCCCATCAAAATCATGAGACATGCCACGCAAAACAGCGCATTATTGTCGAGCGAAGCCAGATCGACAAGTGCCGCGCCATATACGTTGACAATCTCGTTTTCGAGCAGACCGGCTACGTCGCCTTGGCCATACAGACCCGTCTGCAATGCCGAAACGAGCTCGGGCACGCCCTGCGTGAGCTGATAAAAGTCGAGCGATGTGCTGATCGAAAACGCCGATGCCCACGCCGAATACTCATAGGCATGCACCTTGAGCATCTGCGCATTGATCTTAACCGAATCGCCCAGCCCATGAATCAGTTGACGATTTGAAGGACGGCAGGAGATAAAGACCCCTACCCCCATAGCGCGCAGGCCGCGAATCCTGTCGATGAGGTCTTCGGTATCGTGCTGATCGAGGTTTGGCACATTATCAATCGCGATAAGGGAGTGCGGTTTGTCTTTGAGTTCTTCGGTAACCACCTCGAGCTGCATAAACACCTCGCGCCCAGTGGCGCGATCGGCCTCGATAATCCGCACGGGGCCTCGCGTCGGGTCGCATTTAACCTCATGGGTGTACTGCAGCAGCACCGAGGTCTTCCCAAACCCGTCGGGCGCATAGAGAACCACGATGCCGGCCTTTCGGCCCTTGGCGAGAAGCTCATTCATCAAGCGTTCGCGTCGCACCATATAGCCTCCGCCCAGCGGCATCAGCTCGAGGTCGTCTATACTGTCCAAATCGTTTACCATGCCCGCTCCTCAACTCGACCGTATGGACACTGTAACCGCAAGACCATACAAGCCGCGCTATGAATAGAGCGACCTTGTGTTCTAGGTTGTCTTTTGGTACGCAAGCGGCAAGTTTTTGTACAGCGAAGGCCGATTGTTATTAATCCCCCGACTAATCGGTCTTTAAGCAGGTAAATGAGCTTGTCAGCTTGTCCCATCTAAGCGGCAGTGTAACGCAGATAAACAAGGTTCAGCTATGTCATTCAACTCGCCTAGCACCCGCTACCGTCTACGACCTTTTAGTGGCATTTTTGCATAGAATCTGGTATGGAATGAATCAAACTGTTTGACATCCGGCATTCGCCAAGCTTGCGGCAAGATTTTGGTCAAGCGGGCGGAAAGGGATAACAAAAAGGCCCCCGCAAAGCGGAGGCCTTAGGCAAGGCTATGTCGAGGTGCAGGATTCGCGCTACTCGCAGAGCGAAAGGGCAGCCTCGTCGGCAACGACAACGCAGTTGGTGTGCAGCTGCAGGATCGAAGCCGGGCACGCGGGCGTAACCGGGCCATAGCACATGTCATGCACGGCCTGAGCCTTGGCCTCGCCGTTGGCGACGACCAGGATCATGCGGGCATACATGATGGTCTGGGTACCCATGGTGTAGGCCTGACGGGGAACGTCGTCGATGCTGTCGAACAGGCGGCTGTTGGCCTGAATGGTGCTCTCGGTGAGGTCGACGCAGTGCGTGCCCTTGGAGAAGTGGTCATCGGGCTCGTTGAAGCCGATGTGGCCGTTGTTGCCAATGCCGAGCAGCTGCAGATCCGGGTAACCGGCGGCGGCGACGATCTTGTCGTACTCAGAGCAGGCAGCGGCGGCGTCGGGGTTGGAACCGTCGGGCACATGCGTGTTGTTCAGGTCGATGTTGATGTGATCGAAGAAGTTCTCACGCATAAAGTAGTGATAGCTCTGGGGATCGTCGTGCGAAAGGCCGCGATACTCGTCCAGGTTGTAGGTGCTGACCTCGGCAAAGTCGACGTCGCCCTTCTCGTACCAAGCAGCGAGCTGCTTGTAGGCACCGATCGGGGTGGAGCCGGTGGCAAGGCCCAGCACACAGTCGGGCTTGAGGATAACCTGCGCCGAGATGATATTGGCGGCCTTGCGGCTCATATCCTCGTAGTCTTTAGCTTTAATGATCTTCATTACGCGTCCTTTCTCGTACAAGAGAGGCAAGGCTCCCCTTACAAGCACTTGCCCGCGGCCCGCGTCGGCCGCAACCAACGTGTGCGGCCACCAGGGCGAGGTCGCGTAATGTATGTGTCTCGTGTCTAGCCGCGTCGAGGCCCCTGCCCGTCCACGGTGACCCGAAGCCTTTTAGCTTCGGACAAATCCCATCTTGCCACTGAGGGCGTCCTCTTTCAAGGGCGCCCTCCGTAAACGTGTTTGAATTGTAGGCTAATGGCCACGTGCACTTGCTAGCGCTCGCGAGCAACGATGAGCTGGTCCATCTCTTCGACATGCACGCCAACGGAGCCCTTGATACTCGAGAACTCAACGGAGTTGCACACCAAGATGGGAACCGTCACATCATAGCCCTCGGCAGCAATTGCCTCGCGATCGAACTCAATGAGCACATCGCCCTTATGGACGATGTCACCCACTTGCGCATGTACGGTAAAGTGCTTGCCCTCAAGCTGAACAGTGTCCAAACCAACGTGGATGAGCACGTCCAAGCCATCGACCGTGTTAAGCGCAACAGCGTGTCCCGTGGGAAAAATGGCCTCGACCTTGGCATCAGCCGGTGCAATCACACGCGTGCCGGTAGGCTGAATCGCCACGCCCTGGCCCAAAAGGCCGGTGGCAAATGTCTGGTCATTGACCTCGGACAACGGAATGACGTCGCCCGAGATGGGAGCATCCAGCGTAAGGACTCGACCACGCATACCAAAAGACCTTAGGACTTTAGTGAACATGCTCCCCCTCGGACATACCAATCGACCAAAATAGCCTTAACAGTTTACCACTTGGCACTCGTTTTTGACCATTAGGGAAGTTCGCGCTTGACAACCTCGACGATGTCGTCAACAACGCGCTGGGTCAGCTCGTGCGTCTCGGCCTCGGCCATAACGCGGACCAGCGGCTCGGTACCGCTCGGACGCACCAGAATGCGACCGCGGCCGTCAAGTTCCTTCTCGGCAGCAGCGACGGCATCCCAGATGGGCTGGCAATCGTCCAGACCAGCCTTGTTGTCGGAATGCACGTTGACGAGTACCTGCGGGTACTTCTTCATGATGCCGGCAAGATCGGTGAGGGTACGACCGGTGCGCTTGAGCACGGCCAGCAGCTGCAGAGCCGTCACCAGACCGTCACCGGTGGTGTTGTGCTCCAGGAAGATGATGTGGCCGGACTGCTCGCCGCCGATGACGGCGCCATCCGCGAGCATACGCTCCAGAACGTAGCGATCGCCCACGGCGGTCTGAACCATCTCGAAGCCCTGCTCCTTCATAGCGATGGAGAAGCCAAGGTTGCACATGACGGTCGAGACAATCTCGGAATTGGCGAGCTTCCCGCGGGCGGCGAGGTCAGAACCGCAGATAGCCAGGATGTAGTCACCGTCGATCTCATTGCCCTCACTGTCCACGAACAGTACGCGGTCGGCGTCGCCGTCGTGGGCCAGACCGATGTCAGCATGGGTGCGCAGCACGAGCTCGCGCAGAGGCTCGAGGTGCGTAGAGCCGCACTCGACATTGATGTCGGTGCCGCAGTAATCGGTGTTGATGGCATGGACCGTGGCACCCAGGCGCTGCAGCGCGGCGGGCGTAGTCTGGCAGGAAGCACCGTGACCGCAGTCGACGGCAACGACCAGGCCATCGAGCCTCAGGCCATCAAGCGTATCGATGGCGTGGTCGACGTATGCCTTGCGAGCGTCCTTCATCTTGATGATGTGGCCCACGCCGGCACCGGTCGCCAGCGTGTCGGCAGCCATGACTTCCTCGGACATGACCCAGGCGCTGATCTCTTCCTCGACCGCATCGGGAAGCTTCATACCCTTGCGGCTAAAGAATTTGATGCCGTTGAACTCCGGCGGATTATGCGAAGCAGAGATGACGATGCCGCCGTCGAGCTCGTTCTGGACGGTGAGCAGCGCCACGGCAGGCGTGGGGATGACGCCGCAGCAGTGCGGACGGCCGCCCTCGGCCATGATGCCGGCAGTCAGAGCGCTCTCGAGCATGGTACCCGAAAGACGCGTGTCGCGGCCGACGCAGATATCCGGACCAAGGAACTTGGTCGCCGCGCGGCCCAGGCGAAACGCGAGGTCGCACGAGAGGTCGGCATTGGCGACGCCACGGACGCCGTCGGTACCGAAGATGTTCTGGGGCATAGGATCGCTCCTTCCCTAGCAGGCGATATGCAACCGCCCACCCTAGTCGAAAAAGAAAAGCGGGACCCGCCGAGGAATCGGCAGGCCCCGCTTGTACATTGTATCTCGAAAGGAGATAAAACCTTAGCGCTTGGAGAACTGGGGAGCGCGGCGGGCCTTCTTGAGGCCGTACTTCTTGCGCTCGACCACGCGAGCATCGCGCGTAAGGAAACCGGCCTTCTTGAGGTCAGCACGGTAATCGCCAGCGTTCAGAAGAGCGCGAGCGATGCCCAGGCGCAGAGCGCCGGACTGACCGGAGATGCCGCCGCCATCGCACAGAGCGATAACGTCGAACTGACCGGCGGTGTCGGTCACCTTGAAGGGAGCAAGGGCGTTCTCAACGAGCTGATGACGGCCGAAATACTGCTCGGCATCACGCTTGTTGATGGTCACCTTGCCGGTGCCGGGGACGAGACGGACGCGGGCGACGGCGTTCTTACGACGGCCGGTACCCTGGTAGACAACGGTGTTCTCAGCCATCTTTAAGCCTCCAGCTCAATCTTCGTGGGGTTCTGGGCAGCATGCGGATGCTCGGCACCAGCGTAGACCTTAAGCTTGGTCATCTGGGCACGGCCGAGGGTGGTCTTGGGCAGCATACCGCGAACGGCGCGCTCGATGACCTTCTCCGGGTGCTTCTCCATAGCCTGGCGGAAGCTCTCAGCCTTGAGGCCGCCGTTGTAGCCGCTGTGGCGATAATAGGTCTTCGTGTCGGCCTTGTTACCGGTAAGCTGGACCTTATCGGCGTTGATGACGACAACGAAGTCGCCGCAGTCGCTGTTGGGCGTGAACTGGGGCTTGTTCTTACCGCGCAGGATCATTGCGATCTGGGTGGCAAGACGGCCCAGGACAGCACCATCGGCGTCGACGAGAACCCAGTTGCGCTGGACCTCGCCCTGCTTGGCGTAGTGAGTCGATTTCGAAATCACTTAGACTCCTCCATGTACAGTACGTGTTGTTACAGAGATTCACGGGGCTCTGCAAGTAACCCGTCCATATTACCCCGCTCGCCGTACGAGTCAACAGGTATTTTGGCTCCGACCAGAGTTTCTGCACATGTCATCCACGAGCCGTGACGTTGCAGCGCTAGCGCTCAACAAACTCCTGGATCTCCGCGAGTAAACGCTTTGCCTCCTGGCGACCCTGAATATACAGATCGAGCAGCTTTGCTGGATCGTGTTCGACATGGCCGACCTCGACCGGCTTTTGCGGAGCGATGACCAGCGCGCGGCCCTCGCGCTCATACTGCCACAGGTGCATGCGCTGGAGGTTATAGCGGTCGTGGCGCGTCTCGATAGCCTCGAGCAGGTAGGGGTAGTCGGCATAGCGGGCGCGCGCGGCAGGCATAAACTCGTAGGGCTTTTTCTCGTACGAGCGGTCCTGCGTGACAATGACAACCGCGCGATCGAAGCCCGCCTCCTCCAGCACGTGCTCGATGGGGACCGAATCGGCTACGC
>URPB01000041.1:0-18130 GCA_900549575.1 uncultured Collinsella sp. | reverse complement strand
ATGTCGAGGATGGTGGCGATCGCGACGGTCAGCTGGCGACGATCTTTGCCGATACGGGCGTAAACCGCATGGCTCTTTATCAAGAAGACGATTCAGCATATATAGACGATGCCTCCAAGACTCGTACTAATCTGGGCACGCTTCAGCTCAACCATCTCTTTACCACGGCAACGGCCGTGCAGTATACCGATCGTCGCGTGGCACGCCTGCAAGTGACTAAGACCGTGACGGCGGATGCTGGTCTTACTGCGCCCACCAAGGATGCGGACGACAACGATCTGACCTTTACGTTTAAGTTCACCCTGCCGGAGTCCCAGGAGGGCTACGAGGCGCATGTGTTCGATGCGAGCGGCAACGCTGTGGGCAATTCCTTTAGGCTCAAGAACGGCGACACCCATTCCATCAAGGCCGGCGAGACCATTCGCGTATACGACCTCAAGAAGGGTGACAACTACAGTGTGAGCGAGCTCACCACCAAGGGCGAGGTGTCCAGTGGCAATGTGCTGGCGAGCATCGTCAACGCCGTAACCGGCTCTGCCGACGAGTCGGTGCTTCCGGCTGGCTTTAGCCTCGTGAGACGCATGGTCGGCGGCGAGAAGCAGTCGGGAACCGGCAACACCATAACGGGTTCAATCGCTGCGCTCGTGGACGGAAAGATTCCCGCGAGCAACACGCTCGAGTTCATCAACAAATACAGTGTCAGCCCCGTAAAGAATGGCCTAAGCGCCAAGAAGGTGCTCGAGGGCCGCAATTGGGCCGATGGCGATACCTTTACCGTGCAGCTTACAGCCGACGACGGCGTCCCCATGCCCAGCGGCGCCAAGAGCAAGGTGGCTACGGTTGAGCTCACCAACGACCAGCCGGCGACGTTTGGCGATATTACCTATACCAAGCCGGGTACCTACGCCTATACCATCTCGGAGGATATTCCCGGTTCCAATGCCAAGGCGGATGGAATAAGCTACTCCGCTGCTGTCTATACCGCGACGGTCAAGGTGGATGATAACCACGCCGGTGCACTGGTCGTTAAGAGCGTAAAGGTGAAGCAGGTGCGTGACGACGCGGGCAAACCGGCTACCGCAGAGGTTGCCGATAAGATCGCAACCTTCACCAACCGTTACGATACGCACGAACATAGCATCATCATCCATGCCCAAAAGAACCTGACCGACAACGCCGGGAGTTTCCCGCTTTCCCAGAACGCCTTTAGCTTTAAACTCGAGCGTGTGGGCGGCTATGCGGACGACAATGCAGCGTTCGATCCCGATAAGGTCGACACGAGCATCAAGGCTCCCATGCCCCAGGGCGCCGAGGGCAACATCGCAACCGTGGGCAACAACGCCGACGGCACGGTGACGTGGCCAGAAATCTCCTATACCGCCAAGGCGGATGCGGGACGCGCCTACGTTTACAAGTTCGCCGAGAATCGCGGCAGCGTTACGGGCATGACCTACGATGGATCGGTCTATTACGCCGTGGTGCGCAACGACAAGAAGGGTGCCGGCATCCAGACCTCGGTCGAGTACTACAAGGCCGCAGAAAACAACTCGGTAAAGCAGCTGGACGAGAATGTCACGCCCTCCTTTACCAATATATATAGCGTGGAGCCCACGAGCGTGACCCTGCAGGGCCAAAAGACCGTGAGCGGTCGTGACTGGAATCAGGGCGAGAGCTATGCCTTTAACCTTGCTGCCGCTACGGACGATGCCGGTGCGACCGGTTTGGGCAAGACCACAAAGCAGGCGGTAACGGATGGGGCTGTTGCCATCGGCGTCAACCGGGCTGTCGCCAGTGCGCCCGCGACGGGGCGCGTGGCCTCGTTCGCCTTTGGCACCGAAGCCGCCCCGACCGTGACGTTCAACCGCGCAGGCACCTTTAGCTTCAACATCACCGAGAAAGCTGCGCAGGATGGCCAGGCGGGCATGTCCATGGACAAGCACACCGCACGCGCGACCGTCGTGGTGACCGATCTGGACGAGTCGGGCAACCACACGGGCAAGCTGCGCGTGTCGAGCGTGACCTACGCCAACACCGGCGCCTCCGATGCGGACAAGGCCGTAGCTGACAAGGCCGCCTTTACCAACGCATACCATGCGTCGGGCACCTTTGATGGCGTGACGGTCAGCAAGACCCTTGAGGGTCGCGCTTCTGCCGCGGGCCAGTTTACCTTTGCCGTGACGGGCCTTTGGTACAACGGCGTTCAGACGTCGGTCGACGGCGCCGAGGCTAGCCTGTCCAATAAGGCTGCGGGGGCCGGCGTGTCCGGTGCCGTGGTGGGCGCAAGCGGGCAAGAGAAGCTCTTTGCTCGTACACTCACGGAGCAGGATCTGGGCCATACGTTTGCCTATCGCATCCGCGAGAACCAGCCTGCGGCTGCCGGCTACGCCTATGACACCGGCTACACTGGTGACGCTATTGTGCTCGTCAAGGTTCTAGCACGCAAGGACGACCCCGCTAAGCTCTACGCCGTGACGACCGTGCTCAAGGGCGCGGGTGTGACGGAACTGCTGGGCGACGGTGCCGACGCGAGCGCGCTGACGGACGAAAAGATCGTCCAGCTCAAGCAAGATTCGAATACTTACGTGCAGCAGTACGATGCAAGTGAGGCCGGCGCTACGACGCCTACTGTCTCGTTTGTGAACCGTTACACGGCAAGCCTCGACTATGGCGCCGCTGGCGGTTTGCAGATCGAGAAGACGTTGACGTATCCCAAGGATGCGACCATTTTTGGCTCGCCTAAGAGCACGTTCCGTTATATCGTCAAGCCTGCTGACGAGACATCTGCCAGCAAGGTTGGCATTTCCACGGACGGCAAAGTCTTTGAGACCGCAAATGTCGAGGCCGACGCCCCCAAGACCGTGAGTTTGATACCTGCGGGTGGGTTGACCTTCACTCAGGATGATGCCGGCAAGACGTTCACCTATACGGTGAGTGAGATTGACGACAAGGCGACGGGCTATACGTACGACAAGACGATCCATACGGTTAGGGCCGTCGTAGCGGATAACGGCGACGGTACGCTTAGAGTCACGACAGCGGTAAGCAAGCAGGTCGATGGCAAGGACGAGCTCGAGGGCCAGTGGATCTATCCGTCGGGTGCAACGTCCACCGGTGTCGCGACGGTCAAATTCAAGAACACCTATACGGTCACCGAGGCGGCAACCTACACCCCGTCCGTGACGAAGGTGGTTGCCGGTGCCGATGCTCCGGGCAAGTTCACCTTTGCTATGACCGCGGCTGACGATGCTACTAAGACTGCCATCGATGGCAAGCTCATCACCGGCTCTTCGATGAGCGCGGAGAACGGCTACGCTGAGGAGAAGCAAACGACGGCGGCCCTCAAGGACGGGGAGCACTATAAGCTCGACTTCTCGAAGCTCACCTTTAACAAGCCGGGCACGTATAAGTTTGCTATTAACGAGCTGGCCCCGAATGGCGGCCTCGGCGAGTGGACGTATGACGCGCACATCTATACCTTGACCATTACCGCAACCGATGAGGGCGGCAAGCTTGTGGCCCGCGCCGATGGCGCGACCGGCTCGGAAGGCTTCATCTTCACCAATAGGTATCGCACCTCGACGAGCTACGAGCTCCAGGGCGGTCTGGAGATCGTCAAGACGCTCAACGGGCACGACCTGCATGCCGGCATGTTTGGCTTTACGGTAACGGGCGAAGACGCCGCCTCGACCGATAAGCTCAACAAGCTGCTGCGCGCAGATGAGGGCAAGCTCACCGTGACAAACGATGAGCCGCAGGCCGATGGCACGTCCCATACCGGCATTTTGGGTGGCCTGACCTTTGCGACGGAAGATGCGGGTAAGACGTTTACTTACAAGGTTGTCGAGAATGGCGGCGGCAAGGGCGGCTATACATACGACTCCACCTATTGGATGGTAGAGATTGCGGTTAATAATCGCCGCGATGGTTCGCTCTATACCGTGACCACGGCCAAGCACTATGACGCCAATGAAGCTGAAGAGCCCCACGAGAAAAAGATCTTCAGCTCCGAGAGCGGTACCGCCAAGGCTCAGGTGTTCTTTACCAACAGCTACGCTGCGACCGGAACATTCGACGGTCTTACTGCCGAGAAGGTGATGGACTCCGGCGACAAGATCGAGACTGGCCAGTATACGTTTGACCTGTATGCCGAGAAGGCCGACGGCTCGCTCGAAAAGATGGATGAGGGCACGACTCGGGCGGACGAGGACGGTACCGCTACGGTCGACTTTGGTAAGGTTAACTTTAAGCTTGGCGATGCTACCAGCGGAACTCATGAGCAGACGATTGACCTCGCCGGCGCCGTCAACGATGGCATTGCCACCAAGCGTCACAATGCCGACCACACCACCACCTACAGCTTTAACCTGGTGGCAAAGGAGCGCATGGCCAACCTGCCCGAGGGTGTGCGTCCCGTGGATACGTCTGCGACGTGCCGAGTGCTGCTCGAGGTGACCGACCACAACGACGGCAATCTGACGTCCAAGGTGACCTATCGCGATGGTACCGAGAAGGGTAAGATCGTCTTCCACAACACGCGTGATAAGGTCAAGACGATTGGCACGGTCGCGAAGCCCGATGTGGACATCGACGGGCAGTTGCTTTCTGTGGGCGACTCCTACGCCTATACCATCAACTGGGCCAATACCGAGGCCGACGCCGCCGGTAATCTGGTTTCGGCCAACGTGACCGTGACCGACGAGCTGCCCACGGGCGTCGTGTTCGAGGCCTTTGAGGGCGAGTATGCCGATAAGGGCGCCGCGAGCGGTCAGTTGCTCACCTGGAACCTGGGTGAGCAGCCTGCGGGCAGCCACGGTTCGGTGCGCGTGCACGTCAAGATTACCGAGGACGCCGTGAAGGGTGCCCAAGGCGCTGTTGGCACCATCAACAATACTGCCACCGTTAAGGTCGGCGACAAGAGCAAGAGTTATACCGGCACCACGACGAACTTCGTACCCAAGAAGTCCGAGAGCGATGTCCAGGATTCGAATGGGTCGGGCGTGGCGCTGGGCGACGAACTCACCTACACCATCGGCTACAAGAACACCGAGGGCGCGTCTGCCACGGTAACGATCACCGATGCCGTTCCCGCGGGAACCGAGTTCGTGGAGTTCGCCGGCGACCATAAGGATGCCGGCTCCAAGGGCAATGACGGCAACCTTACCTGGACGTTGAAGGACGTTCCCGCAGGCAAGGAGGGCACGGTTCAGTTTAAGGTTCGCGTGACCGAGGACGCGTTTAAGAGCGGTGGCGCTTCGGGCGACATCTCCAATCAGGCGTCGGTGGCGGTCGGCAACAACCCTGCCGTCAAGACCAACACCACCACCGATCAGGTTTCTGACGGGCGCCTGACGTTGAGCAAGACGGTCACGGCCGCCGAAGGCATCACCGCGCCCAACAAGGCATTTACCTTTAAGGTGCTGCTCTACCAGGCCGATGGCACAACGCCTCTGGCCGGCACCTTTGCGTACGCCGGTCGCCCCGATGGCACCAACGGCACTTATGTAAGCGGACAGATCAAGAGCGGTGACACCATCGCGCTTAAGGCCGGCGGCTCCGTCACGGTTACCTTGCCCATAGGTGCGCACTACGAGGTGCAGGAGCTCGACTCCAAGGGTGAGCTCATGACGAGCGAGGACGGCTTTGCGGTTGTCGATAAGGCGAACCCCCAGAAGGGTACCGTCGGACAGGCGACGAAGGTGGGCTTCACTAACGTCTACAGCGTGGAGTCCACAAAGGTGGAGAACGCTTTTAAGGTTCAAAAGAAGATCTCCGGTCGCAACTGGACTAAGGCGGATGCCTTTACCATGATGCTGACTGCCCAGGGTGAGGCACCCATGCCCAAGGGCGCCAAGGAGGGCGTGTCGACGATTGAGTTGCACAAGGATGCCCAGGTCGGCAACTTCGGTACCATCGAGTACACCAAGCCCGGTACCTATACCTATGTGATTACCGAGCCGTCGGGTGACGAGACGTCGCTCATCTTCTCGAAGGCCACCTATCGTGCCACCGTCACGGTGGCCGACGATGGCGCCGGTAAGCTGTTTGCCAAGACCAAGATTGCACAGCTGACCGACGATGCGGGCGACGCTGCTGAGCGCACGGTCGAGGCGGCGGTCTTTACCAACACCGCCAAGACCGGCAGCCTCACCGTCAAGAAGACGGTCGTCGGCGGCGACAGCCAGCGCGAGTTCGGCTTCACGGTCGCGCTGACCGACGGGGACAGCGAGCCCGTCTCCGGCACCTTCGGCAAGGGCGAGCACGCCGTGACGTTCGCGGGCGGCAAGGCGACCTTCACGCTCAGGGACGGCGGGGAGAAGACCGTCGCCGGCCTGCCCGTGGGCGCGCACTACACCGTGACCGAGGACGCCGCCGAGGGCTACACGACTGCGGTCAACGGGGCTGACGGCTCCAAGGCCGAAGGCGCCGTGACCGAGGACGGCGCGACCGTCGCGTTCACCAACACCGTGAAGACGGGCGAGCTCGACGTCTCCAAGACCGTCGTGGCGCGCGAGGGCCTGGCGGTCGATGCGGACAAGACATTTGAGTTTGCGGTCGAGGCCACCGATGCCGCGGGCCACGGCGTGTCCGGCGCCTACGGTGACGCGACGTTCGAGGACGGCAAGGCGGCCCTCAGGCTCAAAGATGGCCAGACGGCGAGGATCACGGGGCTGCCCGCGGGAACCGCCTACACGGTGACCGAACGTGCCGCCGATGGCTACAAGGCCGCGGTGAACGGAGCCGAGGGATCCAAGGCCGATGGCTCCATCGCGGCAGACCAGGTCTCCTCCGCCGCCTTCACCAACACCTTCGACCCCGCCCCCGCCACGGCGTCCGTCCCCGAGTTCACCAAGGTGCTCGCGGGCGGCCGCAAGCCCGGCCTCCAGGAGGGGGAGTTCGCCTTTGAGCTCTCCCTCGCCGACGGCGCGGGCATTGTGCTCGAGGGCTACCCGATCGAGGCGAAGAATGACAAGGATGGCAAGGTTTCCTTTGGCGAGCTCAGCTTCACCAATCCGGGTACCTACCACGCGACCGTGACCGAGAAAGCAAGCGGCGATGTCCTGATTGAGGACGATGCGCATGTCTACACCTTCGACATCACAGTGGCTCAGGCTGGCGCCGGCCTTAAGGCCGAGATCTCCAACGAGCGGGGCAAGAAGACTTTCACCAACACCTTCACGCCGCACGACAACACAAAGACCGTCACCAAGGCGGACGCCTCGGGCGCCAAGGTCGATGTGGACGGTAAGCCCGTGAGTGTGGGCGATACCCTCACCTACACCATTAACTGGGCCAACAACAGCGTCGACGACAGGGGCGCCGCGCGGGCAGCCGACGTGACGGTGACCGATGCGCTGCCCAAGGGCGTTGGCTACGTCGAGGGCTCTGCCGACGGCGCCGCCTACGACGCCGCGACGCGCACCCTTACCTGGTCGCTCGGCGAGCAGGCTGCGGGCGCCACGGGCACGCTCAGCTTCGACGTGAAGGTCTCCGCCGATGCCGCCACGGTCGATGACATCGCCAATACCGCAACGGTCAAGGTGGGCGAGAACCGGGCCCAGACCAACACGACCCACAACAGCGTGTCCCGCGAGGGCAGCCTCACCGTCAAGAAGACGGTCGTCGGCGGCGACAGCCAGCGCGAGTTCGGCTTCACGGTCGCGCTGACCGACGGGGACAGCGAGCCCGTCTCCGGCACCTTCGGCAAGGGCGAGCACGCCGTGACGTTCGCGGGCGGCAAGGCGACCTTCACGCTCAGGGACGGCGGGGAGAAGACCGTCGCCGGCCTGCCCGTGGGCGCGCACTACACCGTGACCGAGGACGCCGCCGAGGGCTACACGACTGCGGTCAACGGGGCTGACGGCTCCAAGGCCGAAGGCGCCGTGACCGAGGACGGCGCGACCGTCGCGTTCACCAACACGTACGGAACGGCCACCGAGGGCAGGGACATCTCCACCGCGGGACTCTTCACCAAGACGCTCGAGGGCCGCGACTGGGCGGAGGGCGACAGCTTCCAGTTCGCGCTCGCGGGCGAGGGCGGCGCCCCCATGCCCGAGGGGTCTGCCGACGGCTCCAAGACCGTCAGCGTGACGGCCGCCGCCGGCACCAGGGCGGGCGATAGGGTCGCCTTCGACTTCGGCCCCATCCGCTACACGCTCGATGACATCAAGGACGCCGGGTTCGCCGAGGTCGGCGGCAAGCGCGTGCGCGCCAAGACCTTCACCTACACGGTGCGCGAGGTCAGGCCCGATGACGGCTCCGCCATCGCCGGCGTGGCCTACGACGGCCACGTCGCCACGATGACGGTGACCGTGACCGACGACGGTTCCGGCAACCTCACGGCCACGACGCCCGCGATCGCGCAGGTGAGCGGTGGCGACTTCGTCAACACCTACACGACTGAGCTCGACTATTCGGCCCGCGCGGGCGTGCGCCTGTCCAAGACGCTCTCCGGCCGCGCCATGGAGGCGGGGCAGTTCGCCTTCACCGTGACCGCCGACGCCGAGACGGCCGCCAAGCTCGGCCTCAAGACCGGCAAGGACGCCTACGCCGTGGCCGCTGCCGATGACGGAGAGGCCGACCTGGTCGACCTCGTCGGCGGTGCCGCGGAGAGCGACGTGAAGTTCACCGACGCCGACGCGGGCAAGACCTACAGCTTCACCGTCACCGAGACCAAGCTCGGCGGCGAGGGCTACACCAACGACACCGCGCCGCGCACGGTGGCCATCGCGCCCGGCTACGACGCCGCGACGGGCAAGCTCACGGTCACGACCACGGTTGCCAAGGACGGTGTCGAGGTCGCCCGCAGCGAGGTCTCCACGGCAGATGACGCCACGGAGACGCCCGCGCTTGTGACGGTCGCGTTCGAGAACTCCTACGAGGCCACCGGAACGCTCGGCGGCGAGGGCAACGTGGCAATTAACGCCACCAAGACGCTGACGGGCCGCGCCGCGGCGGCAGGCGAGTTCTCGTTCTCCGTCCGCGATGCCCAGGGCGACGTGGTCGCGACCGCGACCAACCGGGCCTCCGGCGACGGCGAGGCCGCGGGGCTCGCGTTCTCGCCCATCGCCTACACCACCGACACTCTCGAGCAGATGGTGGCGGACGGCACCGCCACCAGGGCCGCCGACGGCTCATGGGCCATTCCCTATACCGTATCCGAGGACGGCACGGACCGGCTGCCCGCGGGCGTGACGGCGACCGCCTCGAGCTTCGACATCACGGTCAAGGTGACCGATAACGGCAAGGGCGGGCTGGACACTGCCGTGGTCTACCCCGAGGGCTCCGGCGGCACGCTGTCGTTCGTGAACGGCTACGGCACCAACGAGGCGACAGTCGACCTCGCGGGCACCAAGACGCTGGCGCTCGGCCAGGCCGGGCTCGGCCTCACGCAGGCCGACATCGAGGGCAAGTACACCTTTAAGATCGCGCCGCTGGACGGCGCGCCCGCGCCGGCCGACGCCTCCGGCAAGACGGTGACCGAGGCGACCAACGACGCCGCCGGCAACGTCGAGCTGAGCCACGTCACGTTTAAGCAGCCGAGCGACCTCGATGACGTCGAGATCGACCGCGACGGCCTGCGCACCAAGACGTTCGCCTACCGGGTGAGCGAGTCCGGCTCGGTCGACGGCGTGGCCAACGACGCGACGGCGACCAGGACCTTCACGGTCAAGGTGGTCGAGGACACCAACGCGGGCACGCTCTCCGCGGAGGTCCTGCCCGCGGAGGGCACGCCCGAGGGCAAGGGCGCGTTCGAGTTCACCAACACCTACGGCGTGAACCCGACGCCGAGCTCCGTCACCGACCAGATCACGGTGAACAAGAAGCTCGAGGGCCGCGACCTGGCCGAAGGCGAGTTCGAGTTCCAGCTGGTCGAGATCGCCGCCGACGGCAGCGAGAGCGTTGCGGCGACGGGCAAGAACGCCGCCGACGGCACGGTCGTGCTCAGCCCCGTCACCTACACCGCGCCCGGCGCGCACGGCTACGAGCTGCGCGAGGTCGCCGGCACGGCGGGCGGCGTGACGTACGACAAGACGACGTACCGCGTGCGCACGACGGTCACCGATGCCGGCAACGGCACACTCGCTGTCAAGCACGAGCTCATGGATGCCGAGGGCAATGCCGCAAACGACACCTCGGTGACCTTCACCAACGGCTACAAGGCCGCACCCGTCACCCTCAAGCTGGGCGCCGCCAAGGTGCTCAAGGGCGCCGAGCTCAAGGCGGGCCAGTTTAGCTTTGAGCTCAAGAGCCGGGACGGCAAGGTCATGTCGACCGCCAAGAACGCCGCGGACGGCAGCGTCACGTTCGATGTGCTGACCTTCAAGCAGGTCGGCACCTACACCTTTACGGTGAGCGAGGCCGATGATGGCCAGGCGCACGTGACCTACGACAAGGCGGTGCGCAAGATCGTCGTCACGGTGAGCGACGAGGCGGCAGACGGCACCAGGACGGGCTACCTGTCGGCGAGGGTCTCCTACGAGGGCGACGCCAACCTGCCGCCGGTCTTCACCAACAGCTACGCCGAGAATCCCGGGACCCCCGGCACCCCCGAGAACCCCGGCACGCCGGGCGGCGGCTCAGGCGGCGGTTCAGATAACGGCTCCGGCAGCGGCTCCGGCGGCGACGGCTCCAAGGGCGGCATGCCCGACACCGGCGACCGCAGCCTGCCGGTCGAGGCGCTCGCGGCCATGGCCGGCATCGGCGCGCTGGCCGTCGCGGGCGGCGCGGCCCTGTACCGTAGGCGCCGCTAGCGATATGGACGAGTGGGGCGAATCCATCCGATGGGTTCGCCCCACTTGCCGTGGCGGGCGGGAGCAGGTAAGATATACCGAGCGCCTAGCGCGTTCGATGGGTTCGGATGACGACATGTTCCGAATCTGGTCAGGTCCGGAAGGAAGCAGCCATAAGGAGCCTCTGTCGGGCATCCGGATCCATCGAGCGCACGGGCTTTCTTTTTGCGCGGTTTTACCAAACCGCGCAATGCTCGACGCTGCGCGCCACCCAGAGCGACAATTTGTCATTCAAAAGGCAAGGCATGACCAGAAGGTCTATGCCTTGCCTTTTTCATGCCAACTTGTTCGCTCTGGGTGGCGCTCGCTGGCATTGTCAAAACATCGGCGTCGCCGTTTCCGCCAACGACTACCAATCGTTTTCAGTTCGTTAACTTGTATATATGCATCTGCTGGAGGTAGCGCTGAGCGGTATCCTGTTAAGTCGTTAGCATACGATTCAACAGGGAAGGCAGATTATGCATTCTCCCCATCAACGCGACGTGCATCCACTGCCGGTATGCAGCCGTCGCATCTTTTTGGGTAGCGCTCTCGCTGCGAGCGCTTCCGTTGTCGCCGGCGCGCTCGCCGGCTGCCAGCGCCCATCCACGCTCAAGGTGGTTCAGCCCACGACGGGCGGTGGTCGCGACGACCTGTCCGATTCCGTGATCGGCAAGGATAAGATCCGCATCGGCATGGAGGCGGCCTACGCCCCGTACAACTGGCAGGTTTCCGAAGCCAGTGAGTACACCATCCCCATCGACAACGTGCAGGGAGCCTACGCCGATGGTTACGACGTGCAGATCGCCAAGATCGTCTGCAAGGCCCTCGGTGGCGAGCCCGTTGCCGTCAAGCAGAGCTTCTCGGGCCTTATCGATGCGCTCAACAACGGCCAGATCGACCTCATCATCGCCGGTATGAGCGCCACGCCCGAGCGTGAGGAGTCGGTCGGCTTCTCCGACCCGTATTTCATTGGCTACTTTGGCCTGTTCGTAAAAGAGGGCTCGCCCTACCAAAATGCGACAAAGCTCAGCGACTTTAGCGGCGCCACGGTCCTCGGCCAAAAGGACACCATGCTCGACACCGTCATCGACGAGATCCCGGGCGTTGTCCACAAGAACCCGGTCGATTCGGTCCCCACGGTGTTCTCGAACCTGCTGCAGGGTACCTGTGACGCCGTGACGTACAACACCGAGAACGAGAAGGGCTATATGGCCCAAAATCCGGGCATTGTTCCTATTCATTTTGCCGAGGGCGAGGGCTTTAAGCAGGAGGTCGCGGCAAACGTCGGCTGCCGCAAGGGCTCGGACAAGCTGCTCAAGCTCATCGACAAGACACTCAAGGGCATCAGCCAAGAGGAGCGCGACCAAATGTGGGACGCGTGCCTCGACCGTCAGCCGGCATAGGGAGGCAGCATGAAAACCATCAATCGCCTGGCCTCCTTTATCAAGGCAGACCACCGTTATGTGTACCTGGGCACGAGCGTTATCGCGGCGCTCGGCCTGGCGTTTAGCCAACGCAACCCCACGCCGCTGAGCTTCTTGGCGCCTACGGGCGTGTTCCAAGACTGCCTCTGGGCAATCCTTTGGGCCTGGCTCGTCGTGTCGGCGGCGGCGCTGGTCACCAAACTCATGCACTGGAATGACTATCGCGAAAAGTCGTCGTTCGCATCCGAGCGTTTCCGTCGTGGCGCACGCTTAGGCAGCTACGTCGTGGTCGCCATCGCGGCGGTCTTTTTCGTGGACCGTTGCGTCATGTCGTTTATCGACCTGGTGCAGGTGAGCATTGTCTCGGATTCCAACCCCAGCGACTTTTTGTCGAGCCTGGTCTACATGACCTACAAGAGCGGTGACTTCTTCATCCGCGGCATCGAGATCACCATCGCACTTGCGACCTTCGGCACCGTCATCGCCTTTTTCCTGGCGCTGCTCCTTGTGTTTTTGCGCATTCAGACGTTCGACCGCGTGGATAACGACCTCACGCGCTTCTTTAAGAGCATCGGCCGTGGCTTTGCGACCGTCTACTCTACCATCGTGCGCGGCACGCCCATGATGGTCCAGGGCCTGCTCATCTATTACGCGGGCTTCACCGTTTTGCGCGGCATGGGCTTCGAGACCGCCCAGGCCAACCAGATTTGGAGTACCTTCACCGCCGGCCTCGTCACCATCTCGCTCAACTCCACTGCCTACATGATGGAGGTCCTGCGCGGCGGCATCGAGTCCATCGATCCCGGCCAGGCCGAGGCGGCGCGCTCGCTGGGCCTGTCGCAGTGGCAAGCCATGCGCAAGGTCGTGTTCCCCCAGGGCATTAAAAACGCGATTCCGGCGCTCACCAACGAGCTCATCATCAACATCAAGGATTCGTCGGTGCTCTCGGTCATCGGCGTGTTCGACCTCATGTACGCTACCACCACCGTCGCCGGCGTGTACTACCGCCAGATGGAGGTCTACTGCGTGGCGCTCGTGGTTTACCTGATCCTGACGCTCGTGGCGAGCCGCCTGCTCGAGGCCTTTGGCAAAAAGCTCGGCGCCGAGGCCCCGGCAACGCTGCCCAGCTCCAACTAGGCTCAAGACGAGGAGAATCATCATGGCAGATATCGCCACTACCGGTACCGTGGCCGCCGCACAGACCAATGGGCCGCTCATTCGCGTCGAGGGCCTGCGCAAGAGCTTCGGCTCGCTCGAGGTGCTCAAGGGTATCGACTTGTCCGTCAATCCCGGCGAAGTCGTTACCATTATCGGCGCTTCGGGTTCGGGCAAATCGACCTTTCTGCGCTGCCTCAACCTGCTCGAGACCCCGGACGCGGGCCATATCTGGTTCCATGGCCAGGACCTCACGGCCGAGCGCTGCAACATTAACAAGCTGCGTGAGGACATCGGCATGGTGTTCCAGGGCTTTAACCTGTTCAACAACATGGACGTGCTCGACAACTGCACGCTCGCGCCCGTCACGCTCAAAAAGATGAGCAAGTCCGAGGCTGAAAAAATTGCGATGGAGCATCTGACGAGCGTGGGACTCGAAAAGTTCGCGCACGCCGCCGTGGGTCGCCTGTCCGGTGGTCAAAAACAGCGCGTTGCCATCGCTCGTGCCCTATGCATGAACCCGCAGATCATGCTGTTCGACGAGCCGACCTCCGCACTCGATCCCGAGATCGTGGGAGAGGTGCTCGAGGTCATGCGCAAACTCGCTGCCGACGGCATGACCATGGTCGTCGTCACGCACGAGATGGCCTTTGCCCGCACGGTGTCCGACCGCGTGGTCTTTATGGACAAGGGCGTGGTGCTCGAGGATGCCGCGCCGGCCGAGCTCTTCGGCAACCCCAAACACCAGCGCACCCGCGAGTTCCTCTCGCGTTATCTCGAGGACAAATAACCGACCGCAAACGCTTATGTGACAGGGCCGCTCCGGTGGGGCGGCCCTCGTCATCACAATCGAAAGGATGTCATGGCCGAGGTTTGGCGCTTCTTTGCGCATGAGGACGATTTTGCCGATTTGGACGAAGCTGGCGCGTGCGAGCGCTTGGGCCGCGTGCTGTCGTTTCCGACTGTCTCGAGCATGGATGCCGAGGCGGTGGACTGGCAGCCCTTCGACGACCTGCGCGTCTATATGCAGCAGGCCTGGCCGCGCGTGTTTGCGGCGGGCGAGGTCGAGCTTATCGACCATTCGCTATTGGTGACGCTTAGCGGTTCCGACCCCGCCCTCAAACCCGTCATGCTCATGGGCCACATGGACGTGGTCCCCGTGGTGCCCGGCACCGAGGCTGACTGGACGCATGCCCCCTTTAGTGGCCACGTGGACGACACCTACATTTGGGGTCGCGGCGCTATCGACATGAAAGACCAGGTCGCAGGCATTCTCGAGGCGGTTGAGTATGCGCTGGCGCACGGCTGGGAGCACGAGCGCACCCTGCTGCTCGCCTTTGGCCAGGACGAGGAGACTACGCAGTACGGCGCAGGCGCCATCGGCCGCGTGCTCGAGGAGCGCGGCATTGAGCTTGAGTACCTGATCGACGAGGGCGACTACCGTATTGTTTCGGCTGCCGAGTACGGCGCGGGCGAGGGCTGGCTTATGCATGCCGACCTTGCCGAGAAGGGCTATGCCGATATCGTGCTCAAGACGAAGAGTGAAGGCGGGCATTCGTCTAACCCCTACGGCGGCACTTCGCTCGAGGTGCTGAGCCGTGCCATCGCCGCAATCTGCGATATCGAGTGGCCGACGCGTGTGACCGATCTGCTTGCCGTACAGCTCGTCGAGCTGGGGCTCTACACGGCCGATGAAATTGCCGCCAACGGGGATGCCATTGTCCGCGATTGCCTCGTCAGCAAAAAGCTCTATCCGCTGGTGACGACCACCTGCGCGCCCACGCAGATCGAGGGCGGCAGCACTGGCGCTAACGTGATGCCACAGGATATGTGGGCCAATATCAACTTCCGCATGCTCGAGGGTGCGGGCGTGGCCGATGTCGTTACCTGCTGCTGCGAGGCCGTTGCCGCGGCGGGCCTTGCCGGACGTGTGGAGGTCGAACTCGGCCCCGGCAGCTCCGAGCCCTCGCCGTCCCCGCGTGTCGGCGGACCGGGACTTGAGGCCGTTCGCGCCATCGCCGCCCGCTATTTCCGTGATCCAAAGGGGACGGAGGAAAACGGATCATCAGCGGCGGGCGGGGCTCCTGTCAGCATCGTCCCCTCAACTGTCATCGGCGCGACCGACGCTGCCAACTATCAGCGCATTTGCTCCGAGTGCATTCGTTTTTCGGCGTTTGTGGTCGACGATGACGAGTGCGAGCGCGGTGTCCACGGCACTAACGAGCGCATTGCCCGCCGTGCCTACCTCCAGGGTGTCCGCTTCCTCATCGCCCTGCTCCACACGCTCTAGAATGTGACAAAGCGACAGTCCCTTTGTTGGCCGTTGGGAACGTTCTTAAACGACTAGTCGTTAAGGAACATACCCAACGGCTACGTCCGCTCATTCCGTGCGGGTTATATGCAGGTTTGCCTGCGCACGCTATCATGTATGGGTTAGACCGCAACTATGTACCCCACACGCGAAGGGATGCGCATGTATCTGAAGATCGACATGTTCTAGCTGGGCTTACCCCCGCAGTGGCGCCATGCGCCCCATCAACTCTGCCGATTTTCACCTTCACGCATATAAAGGAGTCCCGCCATGCGCGACAAGCTCGAAAAGATCATCAAGGCCTACGAGGAGCTCGAGAAGAAGCTGTCCGACCCGGCCGTCGCCTCCGACATCAAGGAGTTCACGCGTCTCAACAAGGAGTACGCGCACCAGTCCGACCTCATTGCCGCTTCGCGCGAGTACATCGGCGCGCTCGACGACATCGAGGCTGCCAAGGAAATGCTCCACGATACCACCGACGCCGATGAGAAGGAGATGCTCCAGATGGACATCTCCGAAAACGAGGCCAAGCTTCCCCAGCTCGAGGAAGATATCAAGTACATGCTCATCCCGAGCGACCCCAACGACGACAAGAACACCATCGTCGAGATCCGCTCCGCCGCCGGTGGCGACGAGGCGGCCATCTTCGCCGGCGACCTGTACAAGATGTATCAGCGCTTTTGCGAGTCGCGTGGCTGGAAGACCACTGTGCTCGATTCCAGCCCCAGCGAGGCCGGCGGCTTTAAGTCCATCGAGTTCAAGGTCGAGGGCGACCGCGTCTACTCCGTCATGAAGTTCGAGTCCGGCGTGCACCGCGTCCAGCGCGTTCCCAAGACCGAGTCCCAGGGCCGCATCCAGACCTCAACGGCAACCGTCGCCGTGCTTCCCGAGGCCGAGGAGATCGACGTCCAGATCAACCAGTCCGACCTGCGCATCGACACCTACTGCGCCTCGGGCCCTGGTGGTCAGTGCGTTAACACCACCTACTCCGCCGTGCGCATTACCCACCTGCCCACCAACACCGTGGTGCAGTCGCAGGAACAGCGCTCCCAGATCCAGAACCGCGAAGTCTGCATGCAGATGCTGCGCGCCCGTCTGTACGAGATGGAGCTCGAGAAGCAGCAGGCGGAGCTCGGTGCCGAGCGCCAGAGCCAGATCGGCCACGGCAACCGTTCCGAGAAGATCCGTACCTACAACCAGCCCCAGGACCGCGTGACCGATCACCGCATCGGCTTCAACTCCACCTATAACGGCGTCCTCCTGGGCGACCAGCTCGGCACCGTCATCGAGGCGCTCGCCGCCGCCGAGCGTGCCGAGAAGCTGGCACAGGCCGTGTAGGTTACGCGGTTTTACAAACCGCGTAACGACTCGACGCTGCGCGCCGCCCAGAGCGACAATTTGTCATTCAAAAGGCAAGGCATGACCAGAAGGTCAATGCCCTGCCTTTTTCATGCCAACTTGTACGCTCTGGACGGCGCTCGCTGTCCGTCCTCTACCTGCGGAGTTGTCCTGCTCCAGGGCACTCATTGGGGACAGACTTAAATGAGTGCTCGCAGAATGAGAGTGGATAGTCTGCCGTTTATAAGTAGTTGTTGGGGACGTTCTTGTTGTTTGACTAGTCGTTTAAGAACGTCCATTACAGTCGAAATTGTCAGCCCGGGCCCGTCTCGGGCTACGATTGAGGCGCGCCCAGAACGGGCCGCCGACCGGGCGCCCGCGCACGGCCGAACGTCCCTGCCCCCGAGAGGGCCCGTTGGGTGCTGCCGGCGCGGGACGCGCCGCCCCCGACGGCTGATAGGAAAGTGCCGGGCAGGTGCCGCGGCTGGTAATGTGAGTGCCGAGGGGGAGGCCATCCGGTCGAACGACTACCGGAAGGATACCACCGTGAAAGCGCCATCCACCAGGCCCGCGGCCGTGCTCGGCCTGGACGTCGGCAAGTCATCGCACTGGGCCTGCCTGATCGACCGCGACGGGGAGGTGCTGGCCAGCGCCCCCGTCCGCAACAGGGAGGCCGAGCTCGACGCGCTGTTCGCCTCCGCGCCCGCCGGCACGCTCGTCGTCGTCGACCAGTTCCGCAACATAGGGTCCCTCGCCGTGAGGCGGGCCCGCGCCGCGGGGCTCGGGGTCGCCCACCTGCCCGGGCTCGCCGCCAGCCGCGCCGCGGGCCTGTTCGCCGGCGAGGCCAAGACCGACGAGCGCGACGCCGCGGTGATCGCGCGGACCGCCCTGGGCGTGCCGGACTCCCTGTCGGGGGTCCCGGGCCGCGGCGAGGCCCTCGAGGCCGCCCGCGCCCTCTCGTCGCAGCGCGACCACGTCGTCGCCTGCGCGACCAGGGACAAGAACCGCCTGCGCGCGGTGCTGCTCGAGTCCTGCCCGGCCCTCGAGGCCGCGGTCGACCTGTCGGACCGGCGGTGGCTGGAGCTGCTCGCCGGGTTCGGCGGGGCGTGGGGGATCGCCCGCTCCGGGGC
>URPB01000040.1:0-18135 GCA_900549575.1 uncultured Collinsella sp. | reverse complement strand
ATCTACACTATCCTCTTCGTCGGCAGCGTCAGATGTGTATAAGAGACAGGGCAGTCGACGTAGACGGCGACACCGGCGGGACCGTAGCCCTCGTACACGATGTTCTCGTAGACGGCAGCGTCGGCACCCGAACCAAAAGCCTTGTCGATAGCGGACTTGATCTTGTCCTTAGGCATGGACTGAGCCTTGGCCTTGGCAACGGCAGCGGCGAGGCTGGCGTTGTTCTCGGGCAGCGGGTCACCGCCGAGACGGGCAGCAACGGTGATGTTGCGGCTGAGCTTGGAGAAGAGGGCGGAACGCTTGGCGTCCTGCGCGCCCTTACGATGCTTGGTTGTGGCCCACTTAGAGTGTCCGGACATACGTGTCTCCTATCGGTTTCGACCTAAAGCCCAGCGCAGATGCTCGGGCAATATAAACAAACGTCGTTATGATATACCTACTGGCCTGCGAGATAAACCCCAAAATGAAGGCGTCGTGATGATGTCCCCTTTGGTGCAAAGAAACCTGGCCCTCAATGCACCAAATTAGAACCAGAAGAAGTCGCTGCGGGTGACGGTGGCGCCGATGGCGAAGGGCATGCAGGCGATGACCGGATACAGGTAGCGCATGTAAGTCGAGCCGTTGCACGGGCCAATCAGGCACACAGCGAGCACGCCCAACAGCGGCACCCAGATCGCCAGCGCACGCCATGAATGACGACGCAGCAAGTAGACCACCACGGCGATCATGATCCACACATAGGTGGCCGAGCTCATGGTGAGCGAGATAAAGGGAACACGCTGCACCGCCACACGGTACAAATTGATCAGGTGGTCGCACCAGCGCACCACGTTGCTGTCAACCGGATGGAAGTCGAAGTACTTGAGGTTGTCGGGACGCGCCATGATCTCGGCACTACGCGCCGTGCTGTAGACCCAGGCATCGCGCGCGCTCGGATAAAAATAACCATAGTAGTTATTGATAAGCGCCGAAATATAGCACTTGGGATCCTTCTTAAACATCTGAGCCCATACCTCAAAATAGGCATCGATGTCCTCCTGCGAGGCGTACTCGTTAAAGCAGTTCTTGACGGCATCGGACTTGTCGGGGTTGTAGCGGCGGCCCAGGTTCTCGTACTTGAGTACGCGATCGATCACGGCACGCTCTTCGTCGGTCACCGAACCGTCGCAAGGAGCCTCCACAATGGTGCCGTCCTCCTTAACCGTGGGGTTGACGCCCGAGTTGAGGCCGTCGTGCTTTTGGACGAAACGAGCCGTCTGCTGGAACGGAATCGAGAGGATTTCGCGCTTGGAACCAGGCGTGATATCGTGCGCCGGCATAAAGACCTTGGTGAAGTACATATTAGAGGCAAGGCAGAGCGCGAGCACCGCGAGAACGCCAACCCAGCGGAAACGCGGGATGGTGCCCGAAGGCGCAGCACCAGTCTGCTTGGCTGCACGACGAGCCACATGCACGTCCCATACGCAAAACGCCGCCGCGATTACGCATGCCGCCAGGGGAAACACCAGGCCGCCGTTGCGCAGAAACGTGGAACCCATGGCGCCCAGAGCGAGCAGCAGCCAGTCGTGGCGCGCAAAGAGCATGGGGGCTTTCTCGCCCGCTCGCTCGACATTGGCATCACGACGGGGCAAGCCACATGCCACGAGCTTGACGGTCTGTACTAGCAGCACCAAGAACGCGTCGGCAAAGAGCACGTCTTTGGTGAGCAACGCCGCATAGTTAGAGAACATCGGCATAAACGCAAAGAACAGCAGGATCGCACCGCGAACCGGCAGGCTCACGCCCAGTTTGCGCAGCGACGAAATGGAATAGGCCATGCAGGCGGCCGTGATGACGAACTGAGCACAGGTATAGATGGCAAGACCCGCGTTAGCGCTGTTGAACAGCGAAAGCCCCAGCTGAACGCACGAGCCGATAATGGCCGTGTGCACTACGGGATGATGCCCGTTGAGCAGCACGTTGGGGTTGAGCAGACGCAGGTAGTCGCTCGTGCCGTTGGGATAGTTGAACCACTGGCGAATCTGCGCGCCCGTATCTCCCATAAAAAGGCCAGGCAGCGAAGCGATGAGCGTGGGCGCCCAGGCGATCATAAGCACCAGGAAGGGCCCGGCAAAGGGATGGACCGAGAGCACGGCGTGAGTCACACGCCATACGCGGCCAAAGTGCGCTTCGGAAAACGGGATGCGTCGGGAGCTCAGCCAATCTAGACACTCAAAGGCAAGGTAGAAGGCAACGACCGCCAAGAGCATCCAGCCCGCGCCGCCAATCCAGGCGCAGATGATGCGGGCTTTGTCGCCAAGGACAATCTCGGCCGAGTCGGTGAGATCGTAGCTGCGGCCGAACACCATGCAGATGGCAAAGAACAGCGACGGCAGAATGATCGATGGACGCCAGGTGTCGCCACGGCCAAAGAACACGTAGCGAAACGGCAAGGTGAGCAGGCAGGCAAGTGCAAGCAGCATGACCGCGTCGGTATGGCCGGCAAACGAGAGGAGCACCTCGTAGCACACGTACAGCATGCCCGAGGCTTTGGGGTCAATCGCCAAGACTGCGTTGCTCGACACCGGGGAGGGATCGATGGAAAACGCCGTGGTCGCCAACAGCGCGAGCAAAAATGCGATGAGCGTCTGCTTGGCGGGGTAGCGCTTAAACCAGACGATGCGGGCAGCGTCGCGCGCAGCCGTTGTGGAGAGATCGGAATCCTTCACAGTCCAAAGAGCCTTTCTAGAAACCTGCCAAAAAGGGACAGGTTTATTTTGGCAGGTTTTATCTGGGGAAACGTTACGGTTCTGTCATCGTTGCCCAGCGAATCACCACAAAGGTGCCTGTCCCCTTTGTGGTGGTTAGGCGTCGAGGTAGATGCGCTGGGGGCGATTGCGGTGTCGGGCGAAGATGATGAGCGCCAGGCCCGCGATAACGAGCGGCAAACTCAGCAGCTGGCCCATAGTGATGACGCCTCCCAGTAGATAACCCAACTGGGCATCGGGCACGCGCACGAACTCAACGAGAAAGCGGACGATGCCGTACCCCATCACGAACACGCCCATAAACGTACCCTGGGGCAGTAGCGGCTTTTTGCGACTGAGCACCTGCAAAATACAGAAGAGCACGATGCCCTCAAGAAATGCCTCGTAGAGCTGGGAGGGGTGACGCGGCATATCGCCCGCGGTGCCACCGAAGACCACGCCCCAGGGCAGATCGGTCGGCTTGCCCCACAGCTCACCATTGACAAAGTTGGCACAACGGCCCAGGCACAAGGCCAGCGGCGCGCCTATGACGGCAAGGTCTGCCAAAGTCCATGCGTCGAGCTTATACATGCGGCACACGATGATGCCGCCGATAATGCCGCCCACCAGGCCGCCATGGAAGCTCATGCCGCCCTCGTTGGTGGCAAAGATCTCGAGTGGGTGCGCCCAGTAGTAGCCGTCGCCGTAAAAGACGACGTAGAACAGGCGCGCACCGATAATGAGGCCAAAGACCACGCCGACCACGACACTCGTCAGGTCATCAATCGTGATGTTAAAGCCCCAGCGACGCTGCGTGCGGTACATGACGACCGCCGTGAGCAGAGCGCCGACCACGTAGGCCAGGCCGTACCAGTAGATGGTGATGGGGCCCGCCGAGATCGCGACAGGATCAAGCATATGGTAGAGGTCGTTGAGCATGTCGACCCTCCTACTCCCTACATACAAATGCGGCCGCGGGCCTTGCGCTCGCAGCCGCATATTTGGGCGTAACGTCTATGCGGAGTATGCCGTCCGCAGCTTTCGCATCTTAGAACGGCGCGTACTCGTCGTACAGGTCGTCGGTCTCGCCGGAAGCATTGACCTGCTCGACACGGGTAACGCCGGGCACATGCTCCTTCAGGATGCGCTCAATACCCATGGACAGGGTCAGCGAGCTCATGGGGCAGCCGGCGCAAGCGCCCTGCAGCTCCAGTTTGACGACGCCCTCGTCGTCAACGCCCACATACTCCATATCGCCGCCATCGGCCTGCAGGTTGGGGCGAATCTCTTCAAGAACCTTCTTAAGCAGCTCTTCGTTAACAGCCACAGGGGCTCCTTTCTCACAATAACGCGGGCGCGCCCGCGGACAGAAGCTATGTTACTACAGCCATGTACCCGCTCACGAGCCGTCCATGCGCGCAGACGCGACTTTCACGAGTAGTCAATTTGGGACGGGGCTCTTTGAGCTGCGTTCGTCGCCAGATAGCGACAACGCATATTACTGCTGAGCCTGTCCCCCGGTACCAATCTGGACATCGACGATGACCTGGCGGTAGCTGATGCCGCAGGAGTCGAGAATGCGGCGGCTGATACGGCTGTCATCGGTGTCGGCATACTTATTGTCCAGGTAGACGACCTCGCCCACGCCCACCTGCGCCAGGATCTTGGCGCAGTCGTGGCACGGGAACAGCGTGACGTAGACCGTGGAACCCTCGAGGTCTTTGAGCGAGCCGCGGTAGTTGAGCACGGCGTTTGCCTCGGCATGCACCACGTAGTTGTGCTTGTCCTGCAACGGGTCATCGCTCGTTCCCCACGGGAAAAAGTCATCGTTGAGTGCCGAGGGTGTGCCGTTGTAGCCCACCGAAAGGATGCGGTGGTTGGTGTTGGCGATGCACGCACCCACCTGCGTGTTGGGGTCCTTGCTGCGGCGCTGCGCGGCGATGGCCACGCTCATAAAGAACTCGTCCCAGCTAATGACGTCCAGGCGCTTGCCTGACGAAGTTTGATGAAGATCGTCCGACATGGCAGACACCTCCGTAATCGCAATAATTTGACCCATTGTAGCAGGTGAAAGGTGGAGGCGTTTGTCCCACCGGCGCCCTCACCTTTACACGCGGCGGGGCTTTTGGTTGATGCGGTAGAGCTCGGCCAGTCCTCGCAACGTCAGCGCATCGTCGACTGTCAGACTGTGACCGACCAGCGACGCAAGTGCCTCGGCATCGTCGCCGGTAATGACGATGGGCACGTCGCCCTCCCCCGCGGCCTTGGTCGCGCGCATCTCGGCGAGCACCATGTCAAGCATGCCGTCGATGCGGGCTACCTCGCCCAAGACCACGCCCGAGCGCATGGCCTCGCGCGTGTTGCGACCGATCACATGCGTTGGCGCCGAAGGCTCGACCTGAGGCAGGCGCGCCGCAGCAGCCGAGAGCGAACGGGCGCCGAGTGCCAGCCCCGGCGCGATAACGCCACCGACAAAGGTACCACGCGCGTCGATGACCTCGATATTGGTCGTGGTGCCTAGGTCGATCACGATGCACGGAGAGCCGTAGACGGCACGGGCCGCCACGGCGTCGGCGATGCGGTCGGGGCCGATCTCGGCCGGGTCGTCGTAGTGGACGGGCATGCCAGTCTTGAGGCCCGGACCCACGGTGAGCACGCGCCCCGTGCAGGTACGGGAAAGTGCCGCCTTCCATGGGCGTTCGAGCGCCGGCACCACGCAGCTCAGCACTGCGGCCGCGGGAACGAGTGCACCCGGCACGCCCGCATCGGCTGACAGCGCGCCCATGACTTGAACGAGACGCATACGCGCTTCGTCGGCCGTAATGATCGATGGCGTCGTGATCTCGCACGTCGCAAGCGGGCATTCCTGCGCCGCGACCGAATCCTCGGCAAACAGACCAAAGCGAATGAACGTGTTACCCACGTCGACCGTTAATATATATGCGCACCCATTAACCATCGTCGGCGCTCCTTTCGTCTGCCCAGCAGTATATCGCCTACCCGAACCAGCCATCCCAGGTAGTCATTTTGGGACGGGGCTATTTTAGCTACCCCAATATGTCGGTTGATATTTGCCCCAATCCCAAATAATTCGTCGACTGTCAAAGGGTAGCTAAAATAGCCCCGTCCCAAAATGACTACCTTGCCGCTATACTGGTGCGCGGTCGTTTGCGAGCTCACGCGACGGCCTTTGGTAACCCGACTTCCCGCGCCGTATCCGTAGCGGCGCTCCCGGGGGAAGCGGATATACGCAAAGGAGTTCTATATGAGCAATCCCTCGAACCGTGCTTCGATGCGCGGGCAACTCACGCTGCGTGGCGTCGTCATCGGCGTCCTTGGCTGCGTGATTATCACAGCAAGCTCGGCCTACACCGCCCTCAAGATGGGCGCACTCCCCTGGCCGATCATTTTCGCTGCCGTCATTTCGCTGTTCTTCCTGAAGCTCATGGGCAACGCCAGCCTCAACGAGGCCAACGTCACCCACACCATCATGTCCGCGGGCGCCATGGTCGCCGGCGGCCTGGCGTTTACCATCCCGGGCGCTTGGATGCTGGGCTATGCCGACCAGATCAGCTGGCTCGACATGTTTATCGTGGCACTCGCCGGCACCATCCTGGGCCTGCTGGCCACCGCGCTCATCCACCGTCACTTTATCGTGGACGCCGCGCTTGAGTTCCCCACCGGCAACGCCGCAGCTCAGACCCTGCGCGCAACCGAGGCCGGCGGCAAAACCGGCAAGCAGCTCTTTGGCTCCATGGCCATCGCCGGCATCTATAGCGTGCTGCGCGACGCCCTGGGCATTGTGCCCAGTATGCTATGCACGCTCAACATCCCCGGCGTGACCTTTGGTATCTACAACTCGCCCATGCTGCTGTCCATCGGCTTCCTCGTGGGCTTCGCCCCGGTCGCCTTCTGGTTTGCCGGCGCCCTGCTGGGCAACTTTGGCATCATCGTGGGCGGCACCGCTGCCGGTCTGTTCGACGTTGTGACCGCGCAGGGCATCGTCAAGTCCCTGGGCATGGGCCTCATGATGGGCTTTGGCGTCGCCGTCGTCCTCAAGGACATCCTGCCGCAGGTCGCCGGTATCGTCCGCGGTCTTGCCGCCGACAGCTCCACCGACACCGACGAGCAGTCGCTCATCTCGGGCTCCCTTAAGCTCGACGCCGGCATCATCGGCCTGGGCGCTGCCGCCATCGCCGTGATCATCGCCATCGTGCTTGACCTTGGCCCCGTTCCGGCCGTCATCGTGACGCTGTTCACCTTTGTCACCACCATCATGAGCGCACAGAGCTGCGGCCAGACGGGCATCGACCCCATGGAAATCTTTGGCCTCATCGTTATGCTCATCGTGGCTGCCTTCGCTCAGATCGCTCAGGTCAAGCTGTTCTTTATCGCTGGCATCGTAGCCGTGGCGTGCGGCCTTGCGGGCGACGTCATGAACGACTTTAAGGCCGGCGCCGTGCTGGGCACCAACCCGCGTGCGCAGTGGATCGGCCAGGCCATTGGCGGCATCGTGGGCGCCCTGGTCGCTGCCGCCGTCATGGTCGCGCTCGTTACCGCCTATGGTCCGGACGCCTTCGGCCCCGACAAGAGCTTTGTGGCCGCGCAGGCAAGCGTGGTCGCCACCATGGTCTCGGGCATCCCGAGCGTGCCGTGGTTCGCAGGCGGCTTTATCGCCGGCATCGTCATGTACTGGCTCGGCGTTCCGGCCATGATGATCGGCCTGGGTGTGTACCTGCCGTTCTACATGTCGCTCACGGCCTTCTTGGGCTCCTGCGTCAAGCTCGCCTACGACAAGTGGTCCGCCCACCGCGACGCCACCGCTGGTCTTTCTGACGAGGAGAGGGCTGCCAAGGACGCCGCCTTCCAGGAACAGGGCCTGGTTGTCGCCAGCGGCCTGCTCGGCGGCGAGTCCATCGTCGGCGTTATCCTAGCGTTTGTCTCCGTGGGCTTAAGCCTGCTGGGCTAAGTCGAGCAGCTGCTCGACAGCAACCATATTGCCTACGGCTTGCCCGGTCGGTAGCTTTTGCGGCTGCTGACCGGGCTTTTTGATATCGAAACAAAGAAAGGCCGGCGCGCTGCGTTTAACAGCGCGCCGGCCTTATCGTTTGGCTAACGAGACGGTCCCGTTATGAATTGAAGTTCGTTGCAGAAACTACGCTCGAAACGCTACATCTGCTTGCGACGACGATCGCTCAGCGTCACACCAGCGGCCACGAGGGTGATACCGCCGATGACGAACACCTCGCCCGCAAGAGCGGAATTGTCGCCAGTCTGGGCGAGCGCGGCCGACGTTGCCTTCTTCTTGGCGACAGGAGCCTTTGCAGCAACCTGCGCAACCTGAGGCTTGGCCTGCGGCTCAGCCTTGGGATGATACTTGTCGTACTCGGCCTGTGCGGCAGCCAGGGCATCCTTAGCATCGTTAAGCTCGGCAAGCGCGGCGGCATAGGCGTCGTTGGCATCGGACAGTTTGGCATCGGCATCGCTCAGAGCAGCCTTGAGACCAGCAGCGGCATCGACGGCGGCCTTATAGCGAGCGTAGGCAGCGTTCAGCTTGACCAGCTTCTCGTTACCCGTCGTGCCCGCGGCAAGAGAGGCCTTGTGGTCGACAGCCTCAAGATCGGCCTTGAGTGCCCCATCGCTGGCAAGCTCGGCCTTGGCCTTGACGATCTCGAAGTTCGCATCGACGACGGCTTCGTTGGCGGCCTCGAGCTGCTTCTGGGCATCGGCGACACCGGCGACGGCGGCGTCATAGGCGACCTTGGCGTCGTCGACCGCTTTCTGGGCTCCAGCGAAGCGCTCGAAGGCCTTGTTCGCGGTGGCCAGTTCGCCCTCGGCAGCCTTGGCCTTGGCCTGCGCGTCGGACACAGCCTGCGCCTTGGCGGCAACCGCCTGCTTGGCGTCCGAAAGAGCAGTCGCGGCCTGGACATCTGCGGCCTGGGCCTTGTCTACACCAGCCTGGGCGGCATCGTCGGCCTTCTTTGCCTCGTCAAGCGAGCCCTGCTTATTCGCAAGGTCCGCCTGGGCGGCATCGCGCTTGGCAGCAAGGTCCTTGACCGAAGCCGTGGCGTTGTCATACGCCTCATTGGCCTGTTCGGACTTTGCCTTGGCGGCATCGCGGGCGCTGCGAGCCTTCGCCTTGTGAGCAGCGGCCTCGGCTGCCTTCGTCTTGCTGTCAGCAAGCGTGGCGTTTGCCTTATCGAGAGCCGCCTGGGCAGTAGCGGCCTCGGCCTTGGCGGCATCGAGGTTCTGCTTGAGGGACTCGATGTCGATTCCGCCGAGTGCGTCCTTCGCGGCGTCGTATGCCGTCTTCGCGGCGGCGGTGCCGGACTTGGCCTTCTCGTACTCGCCCTTGGCGGTGTTCGCGTTCGTGTCGGCCGCGGTATAGGCGTCTTGCGCGTCCTTCTGGTTATTGAGAGCGGCGAGATATGCCGTATCGGCCGTGCCCATCGCCTTCTGCGCATCTGCCAGCTTGCTCTGAAGCTGCTTCAGCTGCTCCTTCTGCTCCTGCGTGCCGCCTGCATTGTAGGCGGAATCGATGTAGTCGTTGAGGAGCTTCTTGAACTCGGGGACAGTGAAATCAGCCTGAGTGCTATCAGCGCTGTAATCGAAGATGGTTACCTCGGAATCGGTGTTCTTACCGCTACCGGTCGCGATACCGATGGCTTCCGTGGCGGAATCGATGATGTTGAGATAGTGCCCGCACTCGTGATAGATGCTGTTGTAGTTCTGGTAGATGTAATAGGAATCATATCGGTGGCTGCCGAGTTCGTCGCCATACTGCGCGACGTACTTATCGAATGCCTCCTTCTCCTGTGTGTAGAGGCCGGTGTAGGGCCAACCGAGTGTATCCTCGGTCTCGCCGCCGGTATATGCGCCGCCTCCGCCGGCAAGATTCTCCCCGTTGTCGAAATAGCAGTTCGAGTGTCCCCAGATGTTCGATGAATATGATGTATTAAGGGCTGCCGCCACAGTCATGCGGAGGCTGACGCTGAGCGCCGACTGGCCGTTCGCCTTGCGGAGGTTGTTCTGGGTGTCGAGATATGTCAGGGCGTTGCGCATCTGCTCCAGGGAAAGCGGGTTGGTGTCGCGAGACATGTCCTGATCGACGTACTGGTCATACCATTCGGCCTTGTCATCGGCACCGGTCAGCATCGATACGGCATCTTGGGCGTTCTTCTTCTGCGTGGCTGTGAACTGGCTGCCGCCGATGATGTAGTTCATGAAGCCGAACATACCCTGACTGATGATTTCCTGGTCAACGGTCATGTTGGACTTTAGGTCTGCAATCTGCTGCTCAAGAGCCTCAACCTGGGCATTAGCAGCGTCATAAGCCTTTTCCGCAGCGTTCGAAGCGGCGCAGGCTGCCTCCCACTCGCTGCGCTTCTGCTTGCGAACTTCGACAAGCTTATCGTACGCGGTCTTCTTGTCTGCTTCGGTCTGCTGCGCCTTCTCGTATGCGGCCTTGGCGGCGTCGCGCTTGCTGGCGGCGGCGTTGTACTCCTTGTTTGCCGCACCGTATGCAGACTGGGCAGATGCCACAGCAGCGTTGGCGGCGTTGGCCTTCTCCTGCGCGGCAGCGACGGCAGCCTGGGCGGCCTGCAGATTTGTCTGTGCGGTGGCGTCGGCATCCGTCGCGGCATTGAGCTCCGCCTGTGCGGTCTTGAGCTCACCAGCAGCAGCGTTCTTGGCGGCCTCAAGCGCACTCAGGTCAACACCCGTACCCGAGACGGCAGCATCGAGCGCGGCCTGCGCCTGGTTGAACTTCTGCTGGGCGTTATCGCGCGCGGTGGTTGCGGCTGCGAGAGCAGCGGCAGTCTCCTGCTTCTTGGCCTGGGCAGTCGTCAAAGCTGTCTCGGTATTCTGCTTTTCCTGCTGGGCGCTGGCCTCGGCAGCCTTGGCCTGGTCCAGATTGTCCTGTGCAGTAGTAACGGCCTTATTGGCGTCATCGAGCTTTGCCTGCGCGTCCTCGACGGCCTTCTTGGCGGCCTCGTACTCGTCCATACCCATGGCCTCGAGCTTGGCCTGAGCATCATCGAGGGCCTTCTTGGCCTCATCCTGCTTTGCCTTGGCGTCCTTGAGCGCCTGGGTCTTATCCTCGACACTCTTGTTGGCCTGTTCGAGCTGATCGTTCAGGTCGCCCAGCTTCTTCTGCTGCTGCTCGGTCTTTTCGACGGCGGCTTTGAGCTCGTCAATCTTCTCCTGGAGCGCGGCGACTTCTGCTGCGTTCTGCTCGATTTCGTTGTCGCTTACTGCCTGCGAGGCCTGATCCTTTTGCTGCTGCGCCTGCTTTTGAGACTGGCCCGCCGCGTCGGCCTTCTTCTGGGCGGCATCGTAGGCGGCCTGAGCGTCCTTGAGCTGCTTTGCCGACTCCTCGGCCAGCTGGGCAGCCGTCTTTACGACCGCTTGGTTACCGGCGGCAACGGTATTCTCTACAGAACTACCCCCCCCCTGAACAGAATCGCCGTTATCGGTTGACGGTGCGGCGATTGCCGCCAGCGGCGACATGAGCGGCTGAGCGATGAGGCCCGCCGTCAAAACGGTTGCGACGGCGCGGTTGGCAACGCCCTTGACGTTGACGGCCTTGGCCCTAGGCTCAAAGTGTTGTGGACTGTAGTTTGCCATGGCTTTCTCCCTTTGACACGGATGTATCCATACGTATCAAACGGTAGCTGTCGATTTTTGAATTCTGTTGCGCAACATTGGTCACCGGCGGATTTTTTGAAATTCACGCTCTCGTGCTTCACAATTTCGTCACATATGTAGGAGCTGGTGCATCATATTTTCGCGGGATGGAATTGAGCCTGTGATTTGCATTTGCTCCCGCGTCATCCGTCCTATCGGATCCCGCGTCCAACAGGCGCCCCGCCCGCCACGGTGTAGAGTTAGAACAACGGGTGCGTTGCGCGGACCGCCCTGGAACGAGGTGGACATGGAACTCGACAAACAACAGATCAAGCGACTACGCGAACGCCATCACCGGCGCCACGGCATCCGCCCTGCCCATAGCGAGGCCATGGAAAACATCACCCGCTTCCTCAAGCGCGCATTCAACATTCGCGAGGGTCGCGCGCCCTACCACGTGATTCGCAAGCGTTTTGTAAACGGCGCGCGTCTGACTGGCTCTCACCTGTGTATCCTCATCATCGCCATGCTCATCGCAAGCATCGGCCTCGATATCGATTCGGACATCGCCATCGTGGGCGCTATGCTCATCTGCCCGCTTATGGGATCGGTCCTTGCCATGGCATATGGCATCGCCACGCTCGACCGCGAGATTACCGTCGAAGCCGTCGCCAGCCTTGCGCTGCAAATGGCCTTTTGCCTGGTCACATCCACGTTGTACTTTAAGCTCTCGCCCCTCGGCACCACCACGGCCGCCATTATCGACAACTCGACGCCCACCGTGTGGGACCTTGCCGTCGCGCTCGCGGGCGGCTTTGCGGGTGGCCTGGGCAACTCGCGCGACCAGGAACCCGCCACGCTCATCGCCGGCGTGGCCGTGGCAACCGCGCTCATGCCGCCCCTGTGCGCGGCGGGTTATGGCATTGCCATCGCGAGCGGCTCGCTGTTCCTCTCAGCCCTCTACGAGTTTGGCATCAACGTCGTCTTTATCGCGCTGGCGGCCGAAGCCGTATTGCTTCTTTTACGTGTACCGCTCAAGCGTGATCTCAACGGCGACGGCATTGTGACCGCCGAGGAAAACGCCGAGGTCGACGAGCTGTCACGCAAGGTGCGCCGCCGCATTATTGTGGGCACGGTGATTTTTGCCATCCCCTGCATCGTTATGACCGCGGGTTCCATTGGCTCGGCGCAGGCCGGCGTGCAGGACGGCTACGGCGTCACCGAAACCACGCGCGAGCTTGCGGCGGTGCTGCCGGGCTTTAAAGATTACACCGTCGCCGTCGAGACCTCGGCTACCGAAGGCGAGGAGGAGGGCATCGTCGAGCGTGAGATTGTCGCCCACGTGACGACAAGCGTGGCGCTCGGGGCGCACGACCGCCACGTCGCCCGCAAGCTCATAGACCTCAACGTACCCGAACTCGATCGCGTGGAGTTTGATGTGGAGTAATGCGGAGCATGGGATGGCTCCCGCGCACAGGCGCAAGTCGCGGCGAGGCTCAGACGCGACGCAGGCACATGCAAAAAGCGGGACGTAGTTCACGTCCGCGCCCCGCTCGCTGTTTTATTGCCGTGAATCAGACGTCCGCATCGACATCGCCAGACTCCACCGTAAACGCCGGATCGGTGCTCACCAGATAAAATC
Organism: uncultured Collinsella sp.; assembly: GCA_900549575.1. Classification (GTDB taxonomy): domain Bacteria; phylum Actinomycetota; class Coriobacteriia; order Coriobacteriales; family Coriobacteriaceae; genus Collinsella. Next base: position 5,142 of record URPB01000040.1, on the reverse strand, counting down.
GGGTCACCTTAGTATTTCTAATTAGGTAAATCTGCCCTTGATTGCGTCGGCGCGATATATATGCAACGTGAACCGTGCCGAATTCTTCGCCGTTTTCCTTCTTTAATACCAGGATATTGGGATCGTCCGTACGCTTAAACTGCCCGTCAACGCAGCTGCCGTCTTTGTCGACCAGTTGCCACCGATGGTTATCCTCTTCAAGAAAGGCCAGGGTTTCCAGACTCGTCTTGTCGTCCCGATAGTAACCGTCAATGGCAAACCCTTCGGAAGCGCATTCCTGCATATAGGACGTTTCTCGACTTATAGCAAACAGCCCTGTAGCGCCCAGGAGCACAGCCAGGCAGACCACTGCAAGGGTTATCGAAATAGCACGGCGACCCATGTTAGCCCAACCGATAGTTGTTTAACGGAGCGTGAAACATACCTGGAACCTCCGATATCAGGGGGAACGTCGCCAGCAGGCTGGCGACAACTATATGTTTCTGACATCAAACCATATGGCTGCCACTCGCGGAGGGGGCATCGGCGAACGGCGTGTTTTCATACTCCATTGGTCAAACCTAAGCGCAACGCTACAGCTCGTACTTGTACACGCGGTAGATGTACTTTTCGGCTTCCATCTCGTAGGTGGCGATGGGTAGACCGTAGCGGTCGTCTCGTCGTTTGGCAGATAGGTCACGCTGTGCCGGCCTGCATTGAGCGAGAAATCGCCCTGGGCCTGCAATAACTTGTCTTCAAAGCCCGAGCCAGCCCAGAAATCGGGCGAGCCCACGGAAGGCTGTAGCAAGGTCATTTGCGCAACATATGTCCAGCAAAAAACGGGTAGTAGCCGGTATGGCTACCACCCGTTTGCCTCATATCTAGCCCATAGCAGGCCAGCTACTTCTTAATGCCGCGTCCCAGGCGCTCAGCGACCGACGCCACGGCGCTCTCATCGACCGAACCGCAGCTCACGCAGCCGTCGTGGGCACGCATCTGGCCGGTGACCTCGTCCATCGCGAGCGGCGCCACCTTCTCAAGCTTAAAGCCCTTGCCGGCGCGCATGTTTTCCTTGGCCACGCTGATCATGAGCTTAATACGGTTGAGCTGGTTGACCTCGGACGCACCAGGATCATAGTCCACCGCAACGATGTTGCTCTCGGGATGCTGGCGGCGCAGCTCCTTAATCACGGCCTTGCCCACCACGTGATTGGGCAGGCACGCGAAGGGCTGCGTGCAGATGATATTGGGTGCGCCATGATCGATCAGGTCGAGCATCTCGGCCGTGAGCAGCCAGCCCTCGCCCATGTTGTTGCACACCGAAAGCACCGTGCGGGCCTTGTCGGCCATGGTGCCGATGCGCTCGGGCGCCTCGAAGCGGCGGGACTTCTCGAGCATCTCCTCCACCGGCGTGCGCATCCAGTCCACGAGCTTGATGAGCGCCTGCATACCAGCGCGCGTGGTAGCGGAGCTTCCCAACTCGTCCTTCTGCAGCTCGGCGTTGCTCATGGAGTACAGGAAAAAGTCGAGCAGACCCGGCACCACGGCCTCGCAGCCCTCGCGCTCGATAACGTCGACCACGTGGTTGTTGGCTGTGGGGTGGAACTTGACCAAGATCTCACCGACCACGCCCACGCGCGGCTTGGTACCCTCGCCCACGAGCGGCATGGTGTCGAACGCGCGGATGGCCTCGCGGCACAGCTTGGTGTAGTTGTGGCGGTTAAACTTGGGCGCCAGCTTGCGAGCGCGCGCCATGTACTCCTCGTAGAGCGCGTTGGCGGCACCGGGCGTAGCCTCGTACGGGCGGCAGCGATAGAGCATCTGCATCATCACGTCGCCAAAGAGCACCGCGTAGACTGCCTGCTTAAGCAGCGCCGGCGTAATCTTAAAGCCAGGGTTGTCCTCGCCCAGCGCCACGGCCGAAAGCGAGATCACCGGGATCTCGGGGTGGCCGCTCTCGCGCAGGGCCTTGCGGATGAGTGCGATGTAGTTGGTGGCACGGCAGCCGCCGCCGGTCTGGCTGATAACCACGGCCGTCTTGGACAGGTCGTACCGACCGCTCTCGATGGCCTCCATAATCTGGCCCGTCACCAGGATCGACGGGTAACAAATGTCATTGTTCACATAGCGCAGGCCAGCCTCGACGGCATCGTGGTCAGTCGAGGGCAGCAGCTCCAAGTTGTAGCCAGCACCACGGAACACCTCTTTGACCAGGTCAAAGTGGATCGGCGCCATTTGCGGGCACAGGATGGTGTAGCCTTCCTCGCGCATCTGCTCGGTGAAGGGCACCTTGGGCCACGCGGTCGAAGCGCTCTCACGCTGCGCCTCGAACGTGTACTTGCGGCTCGCGAACGCGGGGGCATCCGTGGAGGGCGCCACCGGCGCAGCATCGCCCTGCTCGTAGGCCTCACCCGCGGCCGTGGCCTCGGCCAGGCGCTCGGCCTCCTGGTCCTTGAGCGCTGCCATGAGCGAGCGGATGCGGATGCGCGCGGCGCCCAGGTTGGATACCTCGTCGATCTTGAGCACGGTATAGATCTTGCCGCTGGCTTCCAGAATCTCCTGCACCTGGTCGGTGGTCAGGGCGTCCAAGCCGCAGCCGAAGGAGTTGAGCTGAATCAGGTCCAGGTCGTTGCGCATCGTCACAAAACGGGCGACGGCGTACAGGCGGCTGTGGTACATCCACTGGTCGACGACGCGGATGGGACGCTCGGGCTTCACCAGGTGCGCAAGCGAATCCTCGGTAAAGACCGCAAAGCCAAAGCTCGAGATAAGCTCGGGCAGGGCGTGGTTGATCTCGGGGTCGTTATGGTAGGGGCGGCCGGCGAGTACGATGCCGTGGCCGCCGTGGTCCTCGACCCACTTAAGAGCCTCCTCGCCCATGGTCTGGATATCCTCGTGGAAGCGCGCATCGGCCTCAAAGGCAGCGTTGACGGCGGCATCGACCTCGGAGCGCGTGATCTTGGGTCCACGCACGCGACCGCGACCGGCCTCAGCATCGGCCACACGGTCGACGGCGAGCACCTGATACAAGCGGCGCTTGAGCTCGGTCTTGTCGTGATAGGGCACAAACGGGTACAGGAACTCGATGTTCTGCTCGCGAATCTCGTCGATGTTGAGCGCCAGCGCCGTGGGGTAGCTCATGACGATGGGGCAGTTGTAGCAGTTACCGGCGGTCGGATCCTCCTTGCGCTCCCAGCGTACGCACGGCATCCAGATAAAGTCGACGTCACGGTCGATGAGGTTCATCACGTGGCCGTGGCTCATCTTGGCCGGATAGCACACGCTCTCGGACGGCATGGACTCGATGCCCGCCTGGTAGGTCTTTTTGCTCGACTGGTCGGACAGCTGCACGCTAAAGCCCAGGCGCGTAAAGAACGCATGCCAGAAGGGGTAGTTCTCGTACATGTTGAGTGCGCGCGGGATGCCGACGGTGCCGCGCGGGGCCTCGTCGGGGCTCAGCACCTCGCGGTTAAACAGCAGATCGTTTTTCTTTTTGAAGAGGTTGGGGGCCTCGGTCTTCTGCTTTTTGTGGCCGGCGCCCTTCTCGCAGCGGTTACCGGTAATGAAGCGCCTGCCGCCGCCAAAGTCGTTGACGGTGAGCTGGCAGTTGTTAGAGCAACGGCCGCAGCGGACATGCTTTTGCGTCACGGTGAGGTGCGCGATGTCCTCGGCCGAAAGGATGGTCGAAGTGCCGTCGGCGCCGGCGCGATCGCGGGCGAGCAGGGCCGCACCATAGGCGCCCATGCAGCCGGCGATGTCGGGACGCACGGCATGAACGCCGGTGAGCTGCTCAAACGCGCGCAGCGTGGCATCGGACATAAAGGTGCCGCCCTGGACGATCACCTGGCTGCCGATCTCCTTGGGGTCGCGCAGCTTAATGACCTTGAACAGGGCATTCTTGATGACGGAATAAGACAGACCTGCCGCGATATCGCCCACCGTGGCGCCTTCCTTTTGCGCCTGCTTGACGCGCGAGTTCATAAAGACCGTGCAGCGACTTCCCAGGTCGACCGGGGCTTTGGCATGGATAGCGGCGTTGGCGAACGCGCGCACGTCCATGTTCATAGAGACGGCGAAGCTCTCGATAAAGCTACCGCAACCCGACGAGCAGGCCTCGTTGAGCATGATGTGCTCGATGACGCCGTCCTTGACGCGCAGGCACTTCATGTCCTGGCCGCCAATGTCCAGAATGAACTCGACGCCGGGCAGGAACGCCTTGGCGCCGCGCAGGTGCGCGACGGTCTCGATCTCGCCGGAATCGGCCTTGAGGGCCTCGATGAGCAGCGCCTCGCCGTAGCCCGTGGTGGTCACGTGGCCTATGGTGCAGCCGGCGGGGATGTGGTTGTAGAAATCGGCCATGATGACCTTGGCCGTGCCCAGGATGTCGCCGTTGTTGTTGCCGTACCAGGTGTGCAACAGCTGGCCGTCCTCGCCCACAAGCGCAGCCTTCATGGTGGTGGAACCGGCGTCGATGCCGATGAACACGCGGCCGGTGTAGCCTTCGAGTTTGCCCTTGGGGACGACTTCCTGGTCGTGGCGGGTCTTGAACTCGGCGAAGTCCTCGTCGGTGGCAAAGAGCGGATCCAGGCGCTCGACCTCGGCACCCTGTGTGTCACCCAGGGCATCGATGGCCTCGATGAGCTGCGGGAACGTGCTGAGCTTGTTGGACTCGTGCGCCATGGCGGCGCCGCTCGCCACAAACAGGTGGGCGTTTTGGGGCACAATGCGGTGCTCCTCGTCCAGGTTGAGCGTGAGGTAGAAGCGGTGGCGCAGCTCGGAGAGGTACTGCAGCGGGCCGCCCAGGAAGGCAACGTTGCCGCGGATGGGACGGCCACACGCCAGGCCCGAAATGGTCTGGGTCACGACAGCCTGGAAGATGGAGGCGGCCACGTCCTCGGGGCGGGCGCCCTCGTTGAGCAGCGGCTGGACGTCGGTCTTGGCAAAGACACCGCAGCGGCTAGCGATGGGATAGATGGTGGTGGCGTTGGCCGCGAGTTCGTTAAGGCCGCTGGCGTCAGTGTGCAGCAGGGTTGCCATCTGGTCGATGAACGCGCCCGTGCCGCCGGCGCAGGTGCCGTTCATGCGCTGCTCGATGCCGTTGTCGAAGTAGATGATCTTGGCGTCCTCGCCCCCCAGCTCAATGACGGCGTCCGTTTTGGGGAT
>URPB01000039.1:0-18725 GCA_900549575.1 uncultured Collinsella sp. | reverse complement strand
TATCAACACGAAGCAAGAACTGGGGTGGGTAAAGGGACTCGAACCCTCGACCTACGGGACCACAACCCGTCGCTCTAGCCAACTGAGCTACACCCACCGTGTCCTGTGCGCTTCGCGCTCGACTATTATTGCAAGGAACGCCACGCGATGCAAGCCCCAATTTTCAAGAATTTTGAAAAGAGTTTTTCGAGACCATTTCGAGCAAATCCCACCGGTTTCATAGGAGTAAACTTGCCCCACTGCAAATGCTCGAAAGGACCGGCATGAAAGAACTCTCCAACCGCACGGCAACGTTTACCGATTCCGTCATCCGCCGCATGACACGCATCTCCAATAAGTACGGCGCTGTCAATCTCTCGCAGGGCTTCCCCGACTTTGATCCCCCGGCGCAGCTGCTCGATAGCCTCAGCGCCATCGCCAGCGACCCCAAGCCGCTCTATCACCAGTACTCCATAACCTGGGGCTCCCAGGCCATGCGTGAGGCGCTTGCCGCCAAGCAGGAGCATTTTATGGGCATGCCGGTGAACCCCAACGAGAATATCGTAGTCACCTGCGGTTCCACCGAGGCCATGATGGCTGCCATGATGACGGTTACGAACCCCGGCGACAAGGTCGTCATCTTCTCGCCGTTCTACGAGAACTACGGCGCTGACACCATTCTCTCGGGAGCCGAGCCCATCTACGTGCCGCTCAACCCGCCCACCTTTGACTTCGACCGCGAGGTCCTCGAGGCGGCCTTCCGCGACAACGACCCCAAGGCCATCGTCCTGTGCAACCCTTCCAACCCCTGCGGCAAGGTCTTTACGCGCGAGGAGCTCACCTTTATCGCCGACCTCTGCAAAAAGTACGACGCCTATTGCATCACCGACGAGGTATACGAGCACATCGTCTACGCACCCCATGAGCACGTCTACATGGCCACGCTGCCTGGCATGTTCGAGCGCACCATCAGCTGCAGCTCGCTGTCCAAGACCTACTCCATCACCGGCTGGCGTCTGGGCTACACTATCGCCCCTGCCGAAATCACCGAGCGCATCAAAAAGGTCCACGACTTCCTCACCGTGGGCGCCGCCGCTCCCCTGCAGGAAGCCGTCGTCACCGCCCTCAACTTCGACGACAGCTATTACGATGAGGTCCTCGACCTCTACACCGCCAAACGCGACTTGTTCTGCCAGGGGCTCGATAGCATCGGTCTTGAGCATAACGTGCCGCAGGGCGCCTACTACGTCATGATGGACATCTCTGAGTTTGGCTATGACAGCGACCTCGAATTCTGCGAGGACCTCGCATCCAAGGTGGGCGTGGGCGCCGTGCCCGGCTCGAGCTTCTTCCGCGAGCCCGTCAACCATCTGATTCGTTTCCACTTTGCCAAGCGGGATGAGACGCTTAACGCGGCACTGGAGAACCTCAAGTCGCTACGTGATAAAATCAAGCCGCGCGGGTAAGGACGGCCCGGCAACTAAAGCAACCAAAGAAGCCCCGCACCGCCCGCCACGTTGCGAGGCTTCTTCTTTTTATAGCGCTTTCTTAAATGGTTTAGAGCCCTATACTTTAGTCACGGAGCAACTCGTCCCAGAGAGAGGAATACTATGGCAGAACAGCAGCTTATCGGAGCGCTCGAGGCCGGCGGCACCAAGATGGTCTGCGCCACGGGCTATGCAGACGGCACGGTCCTGGAGCGTGAGCAGATCGCGACCACGACCCCGCAGGAGACCGTCGAGGCCGTCAACGCGTGGTTTGCCGACAAGGGCATCGCCGCGCTGGGCATCGGCGCCTTTGGCCCCACCGCAGTCAACCCTGCCTCGCCCCAATACGGCAAGATCCTGGAGACGCCCAAAACGGCATGGCGCTACTTTGACCTGCTGGGCACTATCCAAAACGAGCTCAATATCCCCTGCGGCTACGACACCGACGTCAACGTCGCCTGCCTGGGCGAGGTCACCTTTGGTTGCGCCCAGGGCCTCACTGACGTTGTGTATCTGACCATCGGCACCGGCGTGGGCGCCGGCGTGCTCTCGGGCGGTAAGCTCGTACACGGCATGATGCATCCCGAGGCCGGCCACATCCTGGTCACGCGCGACCCGCGCGACACCATTGGCGAGCACAGCGCCTGCCCCTTCCACGACAACTGCCTAGAGGGCCTCATCGCCGGCCCCGGCGTTAAAAAGCGCTGGGATGGCAAGAGCGCTGGAGACATGGCCGATGACCCGGAGGCCATGGACCTGCTCGCCGGCTATCTGGCACAGGCGCTCATGACCTACACGCTGTGCTACGCGCCGCAAAAGATCATCATCGGCGGCGGCGTGGCCGACCACACCCCCATCGTGCCGCTCGCGCGCAAGAAGTGCGCCGAAATGCTCAACGGCTATATCGTCACGCCCGAGGTCAACGACATCGATAACTACATCGTCAACAACAGCCTCGAGGGCAAGCAGGGCATTATGGGTTGCCTGGCCCTGGGCGCACAGGCGCTTCAGTAGCAGACGCACCCACAGGGCGTGGCGCGCCCGGCAAATCCGACCTACGGAACGACGCCACCACGCCCCATATAAGCCCTCTAATAAAAAAGGCCGCCTAGGACCAAACATACGTCCTAGGCGGCCTTTTTGGCACATATGAGCGATCGTAGTAGATATCGGAGCACAACGCCCGTTGCCGCTCCACAGCAGTCGATCATCACATCGGTGATCATGCCGGCGCGTCCCGGCACAAAGAGCTGAATCGTCTCGTCGATCGAGGGAATCAGCAGCAGGAACACCGCCGTGGGCAGCAGCACGTCAAAGGTGCGCCGGCCCTCAAAATCAAAGGCGTGCGTTGCCAAGATGCCGAGCACCATATACTCGGTAAAATGCGCGCACTTGCGAACAACAAAGTTGGTCACCCATTCATATGGAAGTCCCACGCTGTGCAGGAAACCGCGGATAGCTTCCATGACCGTTAGGCTCAGCGAGCCCGACCCCGAGCCGGGAACCAGCGAATTGCCCCAGATCAAGAGCGCCATCAGGCAGGTTACAACCGCCCATTTTCGATTGATCTTAACCATGTAGAAGTTATGCCTCCGCGCGGAGCGGCGCGAAGCTGGCGGTACCGCCCTCGATAACGCTCAGATAGGCACGGCCCGTACGCTTGGCGGTTGAGGACTGCAGGCGCTCGATCTCTTCCTCGAGGATCTGATTGACGCGCTCGTGACGACGGTTTTCCATAATGCCGGCGGCAATAGCCTCGGCCCGCTCGATGCTCTCGCGCGAGATACGGGCAGTATCCTCGGGGAACACAGCACTGTGACGGCCGACATAGGCGGGGGCAGCAGGCTGAGGGGCAGCGACGGGAGCGGGGGCTGCAACAGGAGCAGGCTCGTCAATCTCATCCAGAATCGCGGTGGCGGCGGCCCACATGTCCTCGTGGCCCGAGTAATCAGCCATGGGGACATCAACCTCGAGCGAGGCGTCCGGAAGGTCGCCGGTGTCGATGCGATCTTGGACATCAATCGATGCGGTGATGGCTGCAGGCTCATCGAGGTCATCAAGATCGATGTCCGCGGCACCGGAGATGATAGGCATGCTGGCGAGGTTTGCATTGTACGGCGCAGCCTCAGCCGCCTGCTGCTGGGCAGGAGCGCCCCACAGCGAGCTTTCGGCGGCACGGCGGGCGGCAACGGCCTCCTCGTCCGCAGTCATGGCTTCATCAACGTACGAATTGTCGGCAGAAGCGTTCGCGTCCGCCGAGGTAGCGTTGTAGGCGTTATTGGCTGCCGCGTTGGCAACGAGTGCCACGAAAGCCGCCGTGCTGCCCGCAGGGGCGGCCTGGGAACCAGACACAGCGCGTGCCGCGGCGGCGATGTCGTCGCGATTGAAGGAGCCGGTCTGCCCGCCGTTGGTGAGCTCGTCGATGGCGACTTGATAGACGTCGCGCGAGTGTGCAGGGTCGCAGCTCACCGGCGAATCGTCGTCGAGCATACTGTCGATCATGGACCAAGCCTCGTCCTCGTCCATAGCATCTGCGGCTCGAGCGATGGTAGGAACACCATCATCGGCATGACGGCGCTGGAACGCACCAGTCAGGCCGGAAAGGAATGCCGAGGTAGACTGCTCCGCCTGAGCCTGAGAAGCAGAAGCCGCAGCGTAAGGAGTCGAATCCTGCTGCTGAGCTGGAATCAAGGCGGTCTTGAACTCGCTTTGATGCTGATTGAGATTGGCGGCACCGCCCATGGCATCGGGTTGGAACAGACGCTCTTCACGCTGCGCACGATACTCGGAGATACCCAGCGAGGCGGCATAGATACCCACGCCCGCCACCGCGCCCACGGCGAAGGGAACCGCACCCGCCACGACCGTCTCGTTCACAGACGAAAACGGCAGCGTCGCGGCATACATAACCACGGGAGCGGCAAGGCCGATCCCGCACGAAAGTCCTGCAAGGACTGCTCGTTGTGTTGCATCAGAAGAAGCCATGAGCTCTCCCCATCTTCCAGCACCCAAATCGCATCATTCAGTTGGCTGCGCGAGAGAAGATGAAGCGGGGCTATGCCCCAAAGCAACGGTATATGGTTCGTTTCATCTGCGTTTTCCGTCGCGAAGCTTAAACGCTATTATGCGAAACCGCCCTGTCGATTGCAAGCGACGATGTCGGATTGAAACGGGAAACCTGCTGCTTGCCAGTCCTATGGTCAAAAATAAGCGCGGAGCGGCGATATAGAAAAGGGCCGAGGCTCAAAGCCCCGACCCTTTATTGCATTGATGACTATCGCTGCGTGTGGATGACAACCTAGAACGTCTGCTCGTAGTCGCTGTGCTTTTTGGCCGAACGCACCAAGAACTCCTGGTTGGTATTGGTGCCCTTAAGACCCTTGATAAACGATGCGGCCGCGCGCTCGGTGTTGTTCATGCCGGCAAGAATGCGACGCAGACCAAAGACAAACGGACGCATCTGCTCGTCGACCAACAGGTCCTCATTACGCGTACCGGAGGCAACGGGGTCGATAGCCGGGAAGATACGGCGGTCGGCCAGGTCGCGGTCGAGCTTAAGCTCCATGTTGCCGGTGCCCTTGAACTCCTCAAAGATGACCTCGTCCATCTTGGAACCAGTGTCGATGAGGGCAGAGGCCAGGATGGTGAGCGAGCCACCGTTCTCGATATTACGGGCTGCGCCCAGGAAGCGCTTGGGAGGATACAGTGCCGCCGAATCGACGCCGCCCGAAAGGATGCGGCCCGAGGCGGGCGCCGCCAAGTTGTAGGCGCGGGCAAGACGCGTGATGGAGTCGAGCACCACCACAACATCGCCGCCCAGCTCCACGATGCGCTTGGCGCGCTCGATGACGAGCTCTGCCACGCGAGTGTGGTTGTCGGCGGGCATATCGAAGGTCGACGCCACAACCTCGCCCTTGATGGAACGCTGCATATCGGTGACCTCTTCGGGGCGCTCGTCGACGAGCAGGCAGATGAGGTGCACCTCGGGGTTGTTAATCGAGATAGACTGGCAGATCTTCTTGAGGATCGTGGTCTTGCCGGCCTTGGGCGGGGACACGATCAGGCCACGCTGACCCTTGCCGATCGGCGACACGATGTCGATGGCGCGACCGGTAATGGAGTCCTTGCCGTGCTCCATGCGCAGCGGCTCGTTGGGATAGACCGGGGTGAGGTCGCCGAACTTGGGACGGTTGCGAATCTGCTCGGGGTCCAGACCGTTGACGGTCGTGATTTTGGCGAGGCCGGCGCGCTTGTCGCCGCCGCGCGAAGGACGCAGCGAGCCCTCGATGACGTCGCCCGTGCGCAGGCGCGCTGAGCGGATGAGGTAGGCGGGCACGAAGGCGTCGTCGTTGGACTTCATGTAGCCATGGGCGTGGATGATGCCGGAGCTGTCCGGGCGAATCTGCAGAATGCCCTTGATGTCGCGGAAGCCCTCTGCCTTCGCGGCGGTGACGTAGATCTCCTCGACGAGCTCGGCCTTCTTCTTGCCGGTCGTCTCGATCTCGAACTCCTTGGCCTTCTCGCGCAGCTCGGCGACCTTCATGGCAGCGAGCTCCTCGCGCGAAAGCGTGGGCTCGGTGGGGGCGGCGTTGCGCTCCTTGTTGCGCTGCTTGCGATCGCGCTGACGGTTGCGGCGGTCGTTGTTACGGTCGTCCTTGCGTTCGTTGCGCTCGTCATTGCGCTTGTGTTGGCGACGGTTGGGGCGAGCGCCGTCTTCGCCCTCGGCGGGCGCGGCACCATCGGTTGCGGCGGCGCCGGCATTGGCCGCAGCGGCGTCATTGGCCTCGGCGCCGGAATCAATCTGCGCTTCGGCATCAGCCTGATGCTCGGACGCCTTGGCCTTAGCGGACTTCTTACGACCGCGCTTGGGCTTCTCGGACGCAGGCCGTTCGACGTCTTGGGGCTCGGCGGCATCAGTCGATGCATCGGCGGTCGTCTCGGCGGAATCCTCGGACGCACCCTTCTTGGCAGCCTTGGCCTTGGACGTGCGCTTAGCAGCAGTACGATGGCTGCGACCAGGACGGACGTCGGCGGGCTCGGCATCGGCGGGAGCGGCCTCGGAAGTCGTAGCATCCTGAACGGGTGCATCGACAGCAGTTGCAGACTCGGCGGTCGCCGCAGCATCCCGAGCAGCTGCGGCTGCGGCTGCGGCCTTCTCTGCCTCGACGAAGGCCTTGGGCTTGCGACCGCGACGGTGCGGGCGCAAAGCCGGATCGACAACGGGAACTTCGCTGGCCTCGACAGACGCAGCGTGCTCAGCAGGCGATGCGCCCTCCCCTGCCGCGGAACGGACCGAAGCCTCAGTGAGCTCGGGGGTTACCTGTTCAGCAACCTGCTCGGCCTTAACAGCCGTGCGACGGCGTGTGCGCGGCGCCGGCTTCTCGGTCGGCAGGTCGGCGGCAGGGGTCTCGGTGGCGGCAGGGGTCTCGGGCACAGACGGAGCTGCAAGCTCGGTCAGAGCCGCGGCCTCGCGCTCGGCAGCACGACGGCGGGCGCGCACCACCTGAGCCTCGCTAATCTGCGCCAACGCACGCGCCTGCGCGACCTCATCGGAAATCGACGCCGAGGAGTCAGCCGCAACGGTGCGCTTGGCGCGCGTCGTGCGCGTGGTACGGCGCTTGGGCTTGGCGACCTCCTCGCCGTCAGCGGCAGGCTTGGCCGTGCGGCGCATGCGCTTGGGCTTTGCCGGAGCAGCCTCCTCACCAGTTGCAGGCACGGCCTTCTCAGCCGTTGCAGGCATAGGCGTCGAAGCAGCCTTAGACGTCTCAGGAGCCGAGGCTTGCGCGGGCGCCGCGACCTGGTCCGACGCAACCGGTGCAGCGGGAGCGGCCTGCGTCGTAGTTATTTCGTTTTCTTGCTGTTGATCAGACACAGTGTTTGCTCAACTTTCTTTTCAAGCCCTGTGATCACATGCTCCCTGCATAAACCTTCAGGGCGGCTAAACAGTCTAGCTCCGTCAAATACCGACGGACATCATTGATCTGTATCGAGATATTTGCGTCATATACGCAGCGTTAGTGTAACACAACCGCCGCCACCTGCAACTTAGTCATTGGGGACGTTCTTAAACGACTAGTCAAAAGGGACACTCCTCCTCAAAAGCGCCTTGAGATGTCGCGCCAGAGGAGTGAAGCCGTGGCACCCGGAATAGCCGCGCCACGAATCGCGCCCATCTACTACGTTTGCCCCCGAGCCCCTGACCATACCCTTGTTTTTTCAAAAACAACGAGTCTGCTACCTGCGGTTTTAATATCGTACTTTTCGGCATGGTTCGGGATATGCGTCCAAACGTAGGAGATGAGCCCAATTCGTGGCGGACGGTATCCCGCCACCCCTCCGCGAGACAAAAATGATCCATTTTCCTCCGTCCCCAAGGGACAATTTTCAAAACTACGCCGGATTACGCGGCCAGAATGCTGCAAGCCAACCATACCCTGCATTTTCAAGAAACAATAAGCCATCTACCTGCGGGTTTACTTTTGCTATTGGCACCATGGTCGCCAGTTAGCGATTCAGTCCCGTAAACCGGTATAGTTGCGATTTGGTAGCATTTCCCAGCAAACCAAATAGTCTCACCAAACGCAAAAAGCCCGACCTCCGCATGGAGATCGGGCTTATAGGGCTCAGCAAAGCCGAACCTACACGGTCAAATGATCCGTAGCTTACATCTGCTCGGGAGCGGAAACGCCAACGAGGGTAAGCACCAGGGCGAGCGTCACGCGGACGGCGTCGCAAGCGGCCAGACGGGCGCGCGAGAGCTCGGGGTCGACGGGACGGCCCTCGCTCGGCAGGACCTGGCAGGCAGCGTAGAAGCTGTGGAAGTCGCCGGCGAGCTCCTCGGCAAAGTGCGTCAGACGGAACGGGGCGCGGTCGCGAGCGCAGCTGGCGATGAGATCGGTGAGCTCGTTGAGCTTACGCGAAAGGGCGAGCTCGGTCGGGTCGGTCAGCAGCGAGTAATCGACGTTCTCACCGATGGCCTTGGCGGCAACGGCCTTCATGCCCATCTCGTCAGCCTGCTCGGGCGTAACGTCAGCGGCACGGCGCAGGATGGAGCATACGCGGGCGTGAGCGTACTGCACGTAGTACACCGGGTTGGAGTTGTCGCGCTTCTTAACGGCCTCGATGTCGAAGTCGACCATCTGGTTGGAGCTCTTGGAGATGAGCGTGTAGCGGGCGGCGTCAGAGCCGACCTCGTCGACGAGCTCCTGCAGGGTCACCATGGTGCCCTTGCGCTTGGACATACGGACGGGCTTGCCGTTGCGCAGCAGGTTGACGAGCTGGCCCAGCAGAACCTCAAACTTGCCGGGATAGCCAAGAGCGTCGCAGACGCAGCGGACGCGCTCGATGTAGCCGTGGTGGTCGGCGCCCCAGATGTCGATGACGTGGTCGACGCGCTGGAACTTATCCCAGTGATAGGCAACGTCGGAGGCGAAGTAGGTGTACTCGCCGTCGGACTTAATCAGGACGCGGTCCTTGTCGTCGCCCAGATCGGTGGAGCGGAACCACAGGGCGCCGTCCTTGGTGTAGAGGTAGCCCATCTTGTCGAGCTTCTCAAAAGCGCGGTCGACGGCGGAAGTGCCGGCAGTCTCGCCCTCGGTGTCCTTCACATACAGCGAGCGCTCGGAGAACCAACGATCGAAGTCGCAATTGACGGCGTGGCAGAGGTCGCGCATGTTGTCGACCATCTTTACGTAGCCGCGCTCGCGGAAGCTCTCCATGCGCTCCTGCGGGTCGGCGTCGACCCACTTATCGCCGTCGGTGCGCCAGAACTCGGCGGCCTCGTCGATGATGTAGTCGCCGCCATAGGAGTCCTTGCCCAGGGTCTCGGCAAAGTTGTCCTGGTACGGATGGGTCTCGGGGTGCTCGTCGTTCTCGTCGGCGACAAAGGCATCGCGGTCAGCGATCAGAATCTTGTGAGCCTCATCGATATCCACGCCCTGCTTGGCGATGATGTCGGCAAGCTGCATGTAGCGCGTGCTGATGGAGTTGCCGAAGGTGTTCATCTGAGAGCCGTGGTCGTTGATGTAGAACTCACGCTGGATGTCGTAACCGGCGTGGTCCATAACGCGGCAGAGGGAGTCGCCCAGCGCGGCCCAGCGGCCGTGGCCGATGTGCATGGGGCCGACGGGGTTGGCGGAGACGAACTCGACCTGGGTCTTCAGGCCGCCGCCGACGTTGGACTTAGCGAAGTCCATACCCTTCTCGCGGGCCTCGCCAAAAATGGCGTTCTTGACGGCAACGGAAAGGTAGAAGTTGATGAAGCCAGGGCCTGCGATCTCGACCTTCTCGATCGCGGGGTCCTCGGGCATATGGGCAACGACGGCCTCGGCGATCTTGCGCGGGGCGCAGTGAGCCAGCTTGGCGGACTTCAGGGCCATGGTGGAGGTCCACTCGCCATGAGAAGTGTCAGCCGGTCGCTCGATGGCGCAATCGTCAAGTTCAAATGCGGAAAGGTCGCCGGCCTCCTGGGCCGCAGCAAGCGCAGCGCGTACCAGCTCTTCAATCTTCTCGGGCATAGATCCTCCTTGAGTTAAAGCCCCCGAGCTCTTGGTCACTCGTAGGGCAAAAGCCAGAGTTTGTAGCACTCTATCACAAGCGGTAGCTACTGTCGCAGGGTAAAGCTAATAGATATTGCATATGCACAAAATTGACTACAGCTTGTATGGAGTCACTCAAAGATGCCAGTCTGCCTGCAAATTATGCACGCGTTGAAAATGCATAAAGGTGTGAATGAGCTGCGTCTTTTATCGAATACTCTTACCTATCAGAGTTGTGTGCTTTTCCTGCATAAAGTGAGGATTTGCGCACGTCAGCGTGTTATTCTAGACATACGTAAATTCGTATAAGTTGGAGGTAGCATGTTCTCAATCGGTCAACACGTCATTCATCCGGGTCAGGGAGTCTGCACCGTCGTCGGTTTTAGGGACGACACACCGCAGCCCATGCTGCTGCTCGAGACCAAGCAGGGACACGCGCAGACGATCCTCATGTACCCCGTGGCGCAGGCCGACCGTTTGCACGCCGCCATCTCTCAGCAAGATGCCGAGCACCTGCTGAGCCACTACGACGAGCTGGAGTGCGACACCTTTACCGAGCGCAACAGCTCACTTGAAGAGACGCACTTTAAGCAGCAGCTCAAGCTGGGTGCGCCCGAGACGGTCCGCGTGGCAAAGACCATGATGCACCGCATTCGCCAGGCCGAGGAAGCTGATAAAAAGCCCAGCTCCTACTACATGCGCGTACTCAAGGAAGCCAAGCGCCGCTCCATCGAGGAGTTCGCTGTGGCCTTGGGCGTCACCGAGGAGGACGCTGAAGCCCGCCTAGCCCAAGCTGCCCTCAACTAACCCAACCGCGCCAAAAACCACCACAAAGGGGACAGGCACCTTTGTGGTGGTTTTCTTGTTCTAGTAGTATTCATTCTCATCGATACCCACGAGCACAAGGAGTCTCTTATGGCAGAGCCGCTTACCGCCGGAATCACCCGCGACCGCGCGTTCGAACTGCTCAACGAGCACAACAAGGACCCGTTCCACATCACCCATGGCGAGACGGTCGAGGGCACTATGCGCTACTTTGCGCGCGAGTTCGACCCCGAGAACGAGGAGTTTTGGGGCATCGTCGGTCTGCTGCACGACCTGGATTGGGAGGAGCATGAGGACGACCCCATGAACCACACCATCTATGCTGCCGAGATTCTTGAGGGCGAAGGTGCGTCTCCCGAGCTCATTCGCGCCATCCAGACGCACACGTCGGACTTCAACACCTCGCTGCCCAAACCCGAGCTGCAGATGGAAAAGATCCTGTTTGCCTGCGATGAGCTCACCGGCCTGATCGGCGCCGCCGTCATCATGCGCCCGAGCAAGAGCGTTATGGACTTTACGACCAAGTCGCTCAAGAAGAAGTTCAAGGACAAGCGCTTTGCCGCCGGCTGCTCGCGCGACGTGATTTCGCAGGGCGCCGAGATGCTCGGCTGGGAGCTCCCCGAGCTCTTTGACCGCACCATCGCGGCCATGCAGTCCTTCGCGCCCGATCGCGATACCTTCCAGGCCTAACCTGCCGCTTCACCTAAATAACCACCACAAAGGGGACAGGCACCTTTGTGGTGGTTTTTCTTTGCGCGGGCGTTAGGGGCGGACCTGACCGGTGCCTCGGAGCCTGTATTTGTAGGTGGTGAGGGCCTCGGCGGCGAAGGGGCCGCGGGCGTGGAGCTTTTGGGTCGAGATGCCGATCTCGGCGCCCAGGCCAAACTCGCCGCCGTCGGTGAAGCGCGTGCTGGCGTTGGCGTACACGGCCGAGGCATCGACCGCATCCAGGAAGCGCTCGCAAGCATCCGTGTCCTCGGCAACGATGGCCTCGGAGTGCATCGTGCCGTAGCGGTTGATGTGTGCGATGGCCTCGTCCTCGTTTGCCACGACCTTCACGCTCATCTCGAGCGCCAGGTACTCGCGACCCCAGTCCTCCTCAGTCGCGGGGACGTAGTCATCGCCCTCTACAAAGCCGGCGTCGGCGCACGCGGCGCACGTGACCTCGTCGCCGTGAATGAGCACGCCGTGGTCGTGCAGCACGGCAACGACCGCAGGCAAAAACGCATCGGCCACAGCACGGTCGACCAGCAGCGACTCGGCGGCATTGCACACGCCTACGCGCTGGGTCTTGGCATTAACGATAATGTTGAGCGCCTTATCAAAGTCGGCGGATTCATGCACGTAGATGTGGCAGTTGCCCGTGCCCGTCTCGATAACCGGAACGAGCGACCCGCGCACGCAGCGCTGGATCAGGCCTGCACCGCCGCGCGGAATGAGTACGTCGACAATGCCGCGGAGCTTCATGAGCTCGCCAGTGGCCTCGCGGTCGGTGGACTCGATCATCGACACGGCCTCGCGCGGGAAGCCCTTGGCCTCGAGCGCATCGGCCAGCAGCTCAGAAATCATGGCACACGAGTGATAGGCCAGCGAGCCGCCGCGCAGAATGCAGGCGTTGCCGGTGCGGATGCAGATGCCCGCGGCGTCGGCCGTCACGTTGGGGCGCGCCTCGTAGACCATAGCGACCAGGCCCAGCGGCACGCTCACACGGGTCAGGTCCACGCCGCTTGCAAGCACGCGGTGGTCGAGCACGCGGCCGACGGGATCGGGCAGCTCGGCGAGCTTTTCCAGGCCGGCGGCCATGCCCTCGACGCGCTCGGGCGTCAGCCGCAGGCGATCGAGCAGTCCGGCCGAGGTGCCCGCATCGCGCGCAGCGGACATATCGAGCTCGTTGGCAGCGACGATGGAGTCGACACCGTTGCGCAGTGCTGCGGCCATGGCGCGCACGGCCTCCTGGCGCTGCTCGTTGCTCGCCGCGGTAAGCGAGGCCGACGCTGCCTTGGCGGCAACGGCAAGATCGTGGACATACGTGGCTATATCGACCGACATGGGCGGCCCTTTCTCCTAGAAGTTTGCAACCATGGTAGCCGATTTGCGCATGGCCTCGCCCGCGGCGGTAGAATTGGTCAACCCGAAACACCGCAACGAACGGAAGACTCACATGGCCCTCATCACTTCATACCACGTTCCCGGCCTTTACGTCGAGGACCACAGCATCGACGTCCCCCTTGACTGGCGCGGCCTAGAGCCGATGCTTCTGGCCGTCGGCAGCACCATGCGCCGCGGCGCTATGCCGGCACCCATCGCCGGCGCGCCCGAGAGCATCAAGCTCTTCTACCGCGTGGTTTGCGCACCCGACCGCATCAACGACGATCTGCTGCTGCTCCTGTTTTTGCAGGGCGGCCCCGGCGGCGAGAGCCCGCGTCCGCTGTCGCCCACAAGCGACGGCTGGATCGAGGAGGCCGTCAAGCACTTCCGCGTGGTCCTTCCCGACCAGCGCGGCACCGGACGCAGTAGCTGCGTGGACGGACGCACGATCAAGGCACTGGGTGATCGCGCAACGGCCGCTGGCGCCGATACAGCACGCTCGCAGGCGGACTTCCTCAAGCGCCACCTCGCCAGCTCCATCGTGCGCGATTTTGAATACCTGCGACTGGTGGGCTTTGGCGGCAAGCCGTGGGTCACGCTCGGCCAAAGCTACGGCGGTTTTTTGACGCTGAGCTACCTGTCGCTCTTCCCCGAGGGCGTGGCGGCGAGCTTTACCTGCGGCGGAATCCCCCACGTGCCGGCGAGCGCACGCGAGGTCTACGCGCACACCTTCCCGCGCATGGCCGCCAAGACGCAGCAGTATTATGACCGCTACCCCGCTGACGTCGAGCGCGTGGCAGCCCTGGCCGATGCGCTCGAGGCTCAGAAGCCCGTGCTACCCGACGGCTCGCCGATGACAGTCGAGCGCCTACAGCTCATGGGCAGCGACTTTGGCATGAAGCCGAGCTTTGAACGCATGCATTGGATTATCGATCATGCTTTTGTTGATGGCGACGGCACGCTGACCTGCGACGCCTCGGTATCTGACAGCTTTTTGATGCGCGCCTTCGAGCGCACCAACACGCGCACGAATCCGCTGTACTGGACGCTGCAGGAGTTCATATACGCCGACGGTGACACTATGCCCATTGGCTGGGCCGCGGCTGAAGAGAAGGCTCACCGCGCCGAGTTCGACACCCTCGCGCGCCCGCTCATGTTTACCGGCGAGGCCATGTTCCCGTGGATGTTCGAGCAGATGCCCGAGCTTAAGCCGTTTAAGCCTGCCATGGACCTGCTGATGGAAGACACCAGCTGGGACAAGATCTACGACCCGCAGCGCCTGGCCTGCAACGAGGTGCCGCTCCAGGCCGCGGTGTATTTCGACGACATGTACGTCGATTCGGGCCTGCAGCTCGATACGCTCAGCCGCGTGGGCAACTCGCACGCCTGGGTGACCAACGAGTTCGAGCACGATGGCCTGCACGGCAGCGTGGTGTTCAAGCACCTCTTCAACGAAGCCCTCAACCGAGGAGACCTGCGCCAGATCTTCTAGCAAAGGAGTGTCCCCACCTGCCGGCACAAAAAGAACGTCCCCAAGTGCCGAACAAGTGCCGGCAACGACAATGCCGCAGGTAGAGAGCGGAAAGCGAAAACGCCCCTAAGCGAGCAAGGTGACGTGAAAGAGGAGGGCATTGACCTTTTGGTCATGCCCGACGATTGAACGTCAGATTGCCGCTTAGGGGCGTTTGCAGCGTCAATTGGTTATGCAAATACGATCAAGTTATCCCTGTGTATCGCGGGCTTCTCGGCCAGGTTTGCAAGCAGGCGGTTGCTGGCGATCTGGTCCTGACGGCGGCCGGCAGCAAGTTCCAACACGTCCGAATCGGCCTCGGCGATACCGCGCGCAACAACCATGCCACTCGGGTCGCACACGTCGAGCACATCGCCCTCGGCAAACTCGCCATCGACCTCGCGAATACCCACCGCAAGCAGGGACGACCCGTGGCCGACCAGCGCTTTCGCGGCACCGTCATCGACCGTCACCGATCCGTGAGCATTGTCGCCCAGCGCGATCCACAGCTTGCGGGGCGCAATATCCAGGCGCTCCGCCGGCGGGTCGAACAGCGTGCCCACGCTCTCGCCGCGGGCCAGACGCACGAGCGCATCGGGCTCCTCGCCCGAGCAAATCACGCTCTGAATGCCGGCCGTCATCAAAATGCGGCTCGCGCGAATCTTGGGGATCATGCCGCCCGTACCCACCGAGGTCGAAGAATCGCCCGCCGAGGCAATGATCTTGGCATCGATCTTATGCACGACCGGGACAAACTCGGCCGTCGGGTCCTCGTGCGGATTGGCGGTGTAGAGGCCGTCGATGTCGGACAGCGTCACGCACAGGTCGGCGGAAACCAGGCAGCTCACGAGCGCCGCCAGCGTGTCGTTGTCGCCGAACTTGATCTCGTCGACGGTAACGGTGTCGTTCTCGTTGACGACCGGCACCACGCCCAGCTCCACCAGACGCAGCAGGGCGTCGCGCGCGTGTAGATAGGACGTGCGACGCGCCGTGTCGTGACGCGTGAGCAGCACGAGCGAGGTGAGCAGATCCCGTGCATGAAACTCCTCGTCGTAGGCAGACGAGATGATGCACTGACCGGCCGAGGCGCAGGCCTGCAGGCTCGGCAGGTCACCGACCGGCTTGCGATCGAAGCCCAGCACGGGATAGCCACAGGCAATAGCGCCGGAGCTCACCACGACCAGACGCCAGCCGAGCTTGCGCAGGGCCGCGGCCTGATCGGCCAGCCCGCCGATAAAGGCGCGGTTGACCTTGCCATCGGCGCCCACCACCGTGGACGAACCGATCTTTACCACCATCGTTTTATAAGAAGTCGTCATACGTCAAACCAATCGAATGATGAGCGAGCGGGCGAACAGGCGAGCGAGTAAATGGTCCGTTTTCCTCCGTCGCATGCGGATCATTTTGCCCAGGGGAAAGCCGACGCCGCGGCCATGTTCTTGCGCACGAGCTCGTCGCGCACCTGAGCCAGGCCCTGCTCCATGCCCACAACATAGGTCTGCGGGTACAGGAAGCGCTTGAAAGCTGCGTCCAGATGATCGAGTGCCCAAGCACAGCGCTCGCGCGCGTCCTTGATGCTCTCACGCGGAGCAACCGCACTGCCGTCGCGCACGATCGGCACCAGCAGCTCACGATACTCAAGCTCGGACACGTCGGTCACCAGCGCCGCATCGTTTACGGCCACGAGGGTATTGCCGCGCGCGGCGCCCTCACCTGCCAGATGGTCCTCGTCATAGATCATGTCGCAGACCGGGCCGCCAAAGCCGTCGTAATAACGGCGCACGCGCTGCACGCCGGGAATCGTGCGCTTGTAGGGCTGCTCGGAAAGCTTCACCACCGGCGTCCACGGGTCCGTCTCGCTCGCGCGGCGGGCCGAAAGCTTGTACACGCCGCCCAGCGCCGGCTGATCGTAGCAGGTCGCGAGCTTGGTGCCCACGCCAAAGCTATCGATGGGCGCACCCTGGTCGAGCAGCGACTGAATCGTGTACTCGTCCAGGTCGTTGGAGACCGAAATCCCCACATAGGGCAGGCCCTCAGCATCAAAACGGCCGCGGACATACTTGGACAGCTTGGCGAGGTCGCCCGAGTCGATGCGAATAGCCGACAGGCGCTCGCCCACCGCCTCCATCTCCTTGGCAACCGTAATGGCATGCTCGCAGCCCTCGCGTACATCGTAGGTGTCGATGAGCAGCGTACAGTTCTTGGGGCTCGACTTGGCAAATGCGCGGAAGGCCTCGAGCTCGGAATCGAAGCTCATCACCCAGCTGTGCGCATGCGTGCCAAAGACGGGAATACCGTAGCGGCGACCGGCGAGCACATTAGACGTAGAGGAACAGCCGGCAACGTAGCTCGCGCGCGCGACGGCCAGGCCGCCATCGGGACCCTGGGCACGGCGCAGGCCAAACTCGGCCACGGGACGACCGTCGGCCGCCAACACCACGCGTGCCGTCTTGGTGGCAACAAGCGTCTGGAAGCCGACGATGTTGAGCAGCGCGGTCTCGAGAAGCTGGCACTCCAGCGACGGGCCGGTGACGCGCACCATGGGCTCGCGCGGAAACACGAGCTCGCCCTCGGGCACGGCGTCAATGTTCACGTGCGCACGGAAGTTGCGCAGGTAGTCGAGGAATGCAGGCTTAAACATCGCGCCGCCGGCCGGAGCCTGGAGCGAAGCTAGATAGTCGATGTCCTCGGGCGTAAAGCGCAGGTTCTCGACAAGCTCGGGCAGCTCGGCGGTGCCGCACATGACGGCATAGGCGCTGCCAAAGGGATGGTCGCGGTAAAACGCCGTAAAACAACCCTGCTCATTGGCCTTGCCGCTCTCCCACAGGCCCTGGGCCATAGTGAGTTCGTACAGATCGGTGAGCATTGCAATGTCGGTGGGATGCGAGATGTCGGTCAAAGCCACGGGGCGACCTTTCGGATGTGTGGTGCAGAATTTGAGGGTTGGACGAGAGCAGAGCATGCGGACATGACGCCCGATGCGAATCGGTTAGAACAGGCCCATGCTGGTCAGGATCGTGTAGCCCATAAAGATGACAAACGCGATGAGGGCAAGGACAATGATGATTTTTTGAGCCGGCGCCATGCCAGGGATCTCGTTCTCGCCCGTAGGCTCCTTGGAGGTAACCATGCGCTGGGCAAAGGTCATCTCGTCACGGCTCGACTTGGGCTCGACGGACTTGGGACGAGCGGCCTTTTTAGGCTGAGGTTTGGGCGCGGCAGGTACAGGCTTCGCAGCAGCGGGCTTGGGTGCGGGCGCGGGCGCCGATGCGGATGCGGCGTTCGTGGCGGCCTCCTCGGCCTTCGCACGCTCGGCACGCAGGGCAGCCAGCTCCTCACGCTCGCGACGGGCCTCTTCCCGAGCCTCGCGGCGGGCCTTCTCGGCGCGGAGCTCTTCCAACTCAGCGCGCTCCTCGTCGGACAATGGTTGGGACTCAAACTCGGCCATGGTGCAGCCCTTTCTTTTAAAAAAGCCGCCGACACAATGTCAGCGGCTTATCAAATCCAAGGGTGGAGACGAAGGGAGTCGAACCCTCGGCCTCTGCCATGCGACGGCAGCGCTCTCCCAACTGAGCTACGTCCCCAAGACAAGTCGATATTTTACCTACGGCTCGCCAACTGTCAACGCCCAATAACCAGTCTTTTTGGGGCGCGGCTATTTTGACAACTTTTCGAGCAGGCGATCCTCTCGATGATTTTTTAATCCCCGTCCCAGAAAAATCATCGACGAACGCACTACTTTGCGCTGGTAAGAACACCGGTGGTGTCGAAGGCCGGGGTGAAGCTCTCGTCTACCGCGCCGCCCTCTTGCCAGAACATCGTCGTAAAGCCCAAGTCGTCGGCATGGTCGAGCACCTGCTCGTACTCCTCGCGCGTCACGGCGCGTGCCAGATCGCCGCCCTGCTCGCGCATAAGCGCATTGGGCGTGTACTGGTTCATGACCGAGATTGGCACATCGCCCACCGTCTGCCACACTAGGTCCAGTACGCGACACGAATCGTCCGCATGCCCCGGAAGCACCAGGTGGCGCACGATCATACCGCGCTTCATAAGCCCGTCCTCGTCCACCAACTCTCCCCCGCGGCGCTCGATTTCGCGCGCCATCTGGGCCAGGCCCGACACGGCCACACGCGGGTAATCCTTTATATGAGAGAGCGACTGCGCAAGCCCGGCATCGGCATATTTAAAGTCGGTAAGCCACACATCGACCAGGTCGCCGAGCGCCGCCACGGCACTCGCGCGCTCATAACCCTGTCTCTTATACACATCTCCGAGCCCACGAGACAAGAGGCAATCTCG
>URPB01000038.1:0-19146 GCA_900549575.1 uncultured Collinsella sp. | reverse complement strand
TCTTGTCTCGTGGGCTCGGAGATGTGTATAAGAGACAGCGGCGGTGTCGGCTGCGTCCTCGAGCTGCAGGTTCAATAGCTTCAAGCCGTATTCCGGCACGTTGATATCGATGGGTTGGCCATATAGGTCGCCGGGACGCACAAAGGCGATAACCGTCATAATGCGCGCCATGGCCTCGGGCGATTCGGTGAGCCCACGCTCAAACCAGCGCTGAATCAGGCCGACCTCGGCGCTCACGACGTAGGTAACGTAGTAGTCAAAGAATGTACCCAGCGCCAAGCCCAAAATGCCCGTCTGCGCACGCGGTACCACAGCCTCACGAGCGGTATCGATAATCCTTTTAATGAAGGCCTGGTCGCCGCCCGGACCCAGCAGCGATCCGATCAAATCGCGGTTGGCCGCAAGGTAGCGCAGCAGCTCAACCGAACCGGGCGCCGGCTCGAGCTCATCGATGTTGTGATAGAGATCAGGCAGCTGAGCTGCGGTGATGAGCTCAATGCGCTCACGGATCTCGGCCAGCAAGCCGTCCTCGATTTGATTGATAAAGTCGGGGATATCGCGGTAGTGCGAATAAAACGTGCGGCGCGTAAGGCCGGCACGCTCGGTGAGCGACGCGACGTTAATGCGCGAAAGGTCGCCGCTTTCGGCAAGCTCGCTGGCAAGCGCCTGGCGAAGGGCGCGCTGCGAGCGAAGGGACCGGCGATCGCATTTCTCGAGCTGGGACAAGCGTCCTCCTTGTTACTCAACCTGTGCACTATTGCACAGTGCGAGTATTATTGCACACCGTGTGCATCAACACGTAAAGGCAATATTTGGAATGTGACGAAGGGGCAGTCTCTTTGTCACATCCAGCGACCGCCTAGGTTGTGCCGGTTGTGCCAGGCTTTTAGAGCGGCATTACCGATTGTCCAAAATGTCATTCGTGGGTAGAATAGTGTCGACGGCAGCCCAAGTTCTGGAAAGCTGGGCAGCGCCGTTGTTTGCATTAGGGGGTCAACGCCTTAGCGGCGGCGACCCCTTTTACGTTGCTTCGAACGTTGCTTGAGTGCCTCGGAAAGCCCGACGAGCGCCGTGGAGAACGAGACCAAAGCGGTCAGAAGTCTCACGAAATCAATCAGATCGGTCATGGGCATCACCTCCCATCAGATGGAGGGCGTTGCCCGGCACATGGAACTGCCGTCAACGATACCGATTCTACCAGAGCCTAGTTATATATACGAATATATGTTCGTATTCCAAGCACACAGGCCCCTGTGACAAAGGGGCTGTCCCTTTGTCACATTATTCGATGACGGTGCGGGAGTTTTGCTTGCGCATGGTGGCGAACATGTGTTTGGGGACGGCGTGGACCATGCAGCTGCCAATAGTTGCGCTCGCGGCAGCCTTAGCTGTATCGCTAGCGTTTTTGGTCGCGTAGCTGTGGCGGAAACGCTTGAGCATGGCGATGTCATTTCCGCCGTCGCCATAAACCGCGACCTCGTCCTCGGCAATGCCGTAGTAGCCCGCCAGCCAGGCCACACTCTCGCCCTTGTTACACGCCACGTCCGTGATCTCGAACATCACCGGATCGAACGGCGCGTTGACCACGCGGTCCGATCGCTCGGCAAGATACGACTTAAGGTCACGCTCCAGCTCGGGCGAGGTCACGCGACAATTGATCTTGCATACATCGTGACGCAAGATATCGCCGATCGACTGGTCGAAATACTGTTCCTCGTGATACCCGCCGCGCGCACGCATGCCGCGCATCACAATACGCTTGATGGGGCTGTCCTTTTTAAAGCCCGCCTGATGCATCTCGAACGAACCGCTCGAAAACATGCCATCGGGCGTGGAGCAATCAAAGCAAATGTCCGGGAACGCCTTGAGCAGTTCCTCAGTGACCTGCGGGTCGATGGTCCAAGTCTTGAGCACCTCGCCATGGCTGTCGCGCACGATGGATCCATTGGAGCAGCAGGCGTCAAGCGCCAAGCCCGTAAAGCCATGCTCGCCGATCGGCAACGTCGAGCGTCCAGTCGCGGGAACCACGTGCAGGCCAGCCTCAGTCAGCTCGCGAATGGCGCGGCGGATGGTCCCATCCGCCTCGTGCAGGGCGTTCAGCAGCGTTCCGTCTAAGTCACTCGCGAACATCTTGATCATGGACATGCCTCTCCTTCGTCTGCCCGATATTGTAGACGAAGGAGAGGCATGTCCAAACAATGCCGTCCCGGCGCGGCGTACCACCGCCTTCACAAATTCACGGTGCCCCAGCGCGTTAAGACAATCGCCGCAATCGATTTTTCAGCCGATAAAACAGAGCCGTCGTCAACGTCAGCACCGCCAACATGGCTGCGAATACAATCGCCGGAGCCCATCGATCATATGCGAGCCCGTAAACCAATTGGCCAATAGGCGTTGCACAGGAAAGCGTCATATAAACGAGTGCCAGAACTTTTCCGCAGAGTTCCTTTGGCGCTGACCGCTGAACGAATGAAACGATTTCAACCGATGTAATGCTTGCCCACGCCATGACCCATGCCGAGCCGGCCGCAAGCGCGGCAAACGCAAATTCATCAGGACCGCTCAGTAGCGCGACAATAATCGGTACGACTCCAAAACAGATCATCGCAACATATCGACATATGCCCTTGAAGGAAAAACGATGCGGCCAAATACCGACCAAGCCACTGCCGACAAGACCACCCAAGCCCATAGCCACCTCAATAATCCCAACAAAGGATGACTGTATTCCGAGATGCTTTGAAACAACAATGGGAGCACCAATCGTTAACCCAACTAACGCAAGGTTCAAAATAGCCGCAAGCAAAAACACAACGAGCAATGATGCGTTTTGAACCAGGTACCGAATCGACTCCCGGAAATCGCTTCGGCATGTCGAGCAAGTCGTACTGTCCCCTGTCATTCCAGATGAGGC
Source organism: uncultured Collinsella sp. (assembly GCA_900549575.1). Lineage (GTDB taxonomy): Bacteria > Actinomycetota > Coriobacteriia > Coriobacteriales > Coriobacteriaceae > Collinsella. The sequence goes on along the minus strand of URPB01000038.1, from coordinate 16,232 downwards.
ATATCGCTTGAGTGTGCCCCCGAACAGCAGGGCTGACATCGCAAACGTCAACGCCGCGGTTTCGCATAGAGCATCGATACCAAAGCACCCATAGACTGCCGTCCCGACTACAGGCCCCAAGATATTGCTCGCCATGGTTACCTGCGAGACCAACGCTGTGGCACGCTCAACCTTTTCTTGGCCCATCATGTGCACCGTCTCAATTTGAAGCATCGGTTTCAGCAGCGATTGGATGCCATATTGGACGCAAAGTATTGCCACCACGACAACGGCAAGGGGCAGCGACCGCTTCATGGGGATAAACAACAGCGATGCAGCCATCAGAACAATGCCGAGCACCACAAGAACCCCGCGGTGTCTCCCACGATCCGCCAAGATTCCGCCAGCCGGAGTCGCAAGCACGCCCGGCACGAACGCTATCGCCGCGACGGCACCATATAACGTTGACGAGCCGCTGCAATCGAACAAGTAAAGCGGGCACGCAAAGCACAGTGCCGACAACATCGAATACGCGCACAGCTGTGCAACAAGAAGACCGAAAAGCCTGATAGATCGCACTGTTTTTTGCGCCAACGAGACGCTACTCCTCCGCATTCCAGCCATAAGCCTGTCCCCTATACATACCGTTAGTATGTATTTAATGACTTGAAAAGGGCAGCCGTGGCTACCCTTACAAATCAATTACATATCGTCAGTATCTATATTACCACCCGGCGCGGTCCCATACGTCCCAAATCTGCGCCGTTGTCTGAAGCACTTCTTCCCCCAAATCGAGTCCCACCGCGGCAGCCATCTGCGCCAAACATTGAGCGCGAGCGAGCATTCGATCCTTGGTCTCGAGCGGACGGAACAGCGGCAGCAGCCAAAGATTCGCCAACAACGATACGGCCTCAGCCGCTTCGCGCGGGCATTTGCACGCAATGGAGCCATCGTCGATGCCTTCCTCGATCACTGGCAAGAGATAGCCATCCGCCGACTCGTCAAACGAGCCCTGGTACTGCATCGCCAGTAGACGCGAGCTTTTTACCGGATCTGCCGCAGGATGCATGCGTGCCCATAGCTCAATTTGCGGAACGACAGACTCGGGCGCGTACAGTCGCTTGAGCTTTTGGGCTCCGGTCATATTGCCGATAGCAAGCGTTAAGCGACGTTGCTCAACAATCGGAGCCATTGCCTGATCAAATGCGGCGTTGAAAATCTCTTCTTTGCTCTTAAAGTGATGATAGACAGCACCCTTGGTCATGCCATCGAGGCGGTCGACGATATCTTGAATGCTCGTCCCCTCATAACCCTGTGCGCAGAATAGCTCCAACGCCGCGTCGAGAATCTTCGCGACCGTCTCCTCGGGATATTTATTACGCCCCATAATCTGTCCATCCGCAACGCAAGTCTTGTGCCTCATTGCAGTATTTTAACGTTGCGGATGGCAGGCAGTCGATTCTACACCGCGGCGGGACCGTGTTCGCCGGTGCGGATGCGGATAACTTCCTCGACCGGCTCGACCCAGATCTTGCCGTCTCCAACGGCACCGGTGCGAGCAGCATTGCAGATAATCTCGACAATTCCGTCGACATGCTCATCGGCGCAAATGAGCGTGAACTGCACCTTAGGAATCGTGTTGACAAGCAACTCGTTGCCGCGCAAGTATTCCTTCCAGCCATGCTGTGCGCCGCAGCCCTGCACCTGGTTGATAGTCATACCGCGAACATCAGCAGCAAACAGCGCATCTTTAAGAACCTCAAGTTTCTCGGCACGAACGATCGCCGTAATCTTCTTCATAGTGAATTCCTCTCTTTATCAAAGAAATGAATTGTCCTTCACATGGCACGGGTTTTCCAGGTGCCACAGACCAGCCTTGCAAATCAAAAAAGTGCAACTAACTGGTCTTGGCAGGTTTCCCAAGTGCCGCAGATTGCCGTGAAAGAGGAGCGAAGCGTACTTAAGTACGTGAGCGACGATTGAGCGGCAAGGTGCGGTGCTTGGGGAAGCTGCTAATCGAGTCCGGAGAACGAAGGATATGCGCTCTCTCCGTGCTGACTCACGTCCAGGCCCAGCGCCTCGTCGGCCTCGTCCACACGCAGGCTGCCGTGGAACAGCGCCTTGACCACCGCGGCGATTACCAAGTCGAGTACCAGCACAATAGCGACCGTCACCACAATGCCCAAAATCTGCGAGATGAGCAGCGACACGTCGCCCGTGTAGAACAGACCGCCCTTACCGGTCCACGAAAGCTCCGGCACGCAGAACAGGCCCGTGAGCACGCCGCCCAAGATGCCGCCGATACCGTGGCAGCCAAACGCGTCGAGCGCATCGTCGTAGCCAAACTTGGTCTTAAGATGGCTGATAGCCAGGTAGCAGACAGGCGATACGATCAGGCCCATGACCAGCGCTGCCCACGGCTCGACAAAGCCCGCACCCGGCGTGACCACCACAAGGCCCGCAACCAGACCGGTGCTGGCACCCACCAGCGTGGGGCGGCCGGTATGCACGCGCTCGACGGCAAGCCACGAGACCATGCCCGCCGCGCTGGCCGTCACGGTGTTGAGGACGGCGAGTGCCGCCACGGCGTCGGCCTTAAACTCGCTGCCGCCGTTAAAGCCAAACCAGCCAAACCAAAGCAGCCCGGCGCCCAGCGCCACAAACGGCACGTTATGCGGACGGTAGCTCACCATGCCAAAGCCACGACGACGGCCGAGCATTAAGCAGAGGATCAGGCCGGTAAGACCGGACGAAATGTGCACCACGTCGCCGCCGGCAAAGTCGAGCGCGCCGATGATGTCGCCGACAAAGGAACCCTCGCCGCCCCAGACCATGTGGGCGAGCGGCGCATAGACCACGAGCAGCCAAATGCCCAGGAAGGCCGTCATGGCACCAAACTTAACACGACCGGCCAGGCTGCCCGTGACGATAGCGGCAGTAATCATGGCAAACGCCATCTGGAAGGCGATGTTGATGATTTGAGGGTAGACGACACCGTCCGCAGCATTCCCCTCGGCCGCCTGCAGCACCTGGTTGAGCACCGGCAGGCACAGCAGCTGGTCAAGGCCTCCAATAAACGGGCTGGAACCGTCGCTGCCGTAGGCCAGCGACCAGCCGGCAACAATCCACAGCACACCAACCAGGCCAATGGCGCCAAAGCACATGAGCATGGTGTTGATGACATTTTTGCGCCTGGACAGGCCGCCATAGAAAAACGCCAGACCCGGTGTCATTAAAAACACAAGCATGGTGCAGATGAGCATAAACGTTGTCGATCCCGTATCGTACATTCGCTCCCCCTTGATCGCATGAACGTTGTCGGCGCCCATAATGCGGCCGAGGGGCAACTGGTGTAGACCAGATACGGCGTTGTTAAACGCTGCGTTGTCGAATGGAAACGGTGCCGCAATCTTAGAAACGGCGCGGCAACGGACGCGAAACCAATGGGAAACGCAAGGACGGCAGGCGCCGGCCCCACCCCGTCCCGGCTAGCGCCGAAACAGCTCGCGGGCGCGGTCGCGGAGATTAGTTGCTCGGATGACGCCCTCGTAGCGATTGATGCGCAAACGCGGGAAGGCATTGAAGAAGCGCAGGTCGCGACGACTGAGCGACACGCTCGGCACCGGACGGCTCATGCGCTTGCCGGCAAGGCGACGACCGAGCGACGGACGCGGCATGCTCGGCGCGGCATCGGCCACGCGGCGGGCGGCAAGCGCCAGGCCGCGAGCACCATCCGCGATAAACGTCGGCATCGAAGCCTTCTCGCGCAGGGCATCGAGCGCGGCGTCACCCAGCTCGGCCAGCCACGCGTTAACGGCACGGCTACGGATGTGCGTCTGTGCCACCGAGTCAATCGTAGAATCGGGAATACGTTCGAGCATTGAGTCCGAGGCATCGGCAAGCGACTCATTGATGCGGTCGGCAAGGTCGGCCCGGACGCGCTCCAGCTGATCAGACAGACGCCGCCAGCTCGCCAACGAGCACACCGCGTCGACCATCATCGCGACCGCGACGATAAAGGCGGACAGCCGCACAATCAGCACCGGCAGATGGCCAAGCAGCCCCAGCAATGTCGGCTCCACTAAACGGCAAATGCACAACGCACCCAGGCCAAACGCGCATGCCCAGTACAGGCAGATGCGTCCGTGCAGGTTAAACGGCAGGTGCGAATAGTCCCAAAAGCGAGCGCCCGTTGTTTTTTCCAACAGCACGCCTACGCTGTACTCAATCACGCTGCATACGAGTGCTGCAGCGACAAACTGGCTCGAGGCATCCGGAATCCCGCGCAACAGCAGCCAGCAGGCAATGCCGCCCGCGCCATAGATTGGGCAGCACGGCCCCAGCAAAAAGCCGCTGTTGGCAAATCGTCCGTGATTGAGCATGGCACATACTGTCGACTCCCATGCCCAACCGCAAAACCCGTAAAAGGCAAACGAGAGCACCAGTGCCGAGAGTGGGCAGGCGGCAAGCGTCGCGCCGCCAAACGCCATATCAATCGCGGTTTCCACCGTCTACCCTCTCCTCTTTTCGCTCGATGCTTTACTCACGTCATCGTCCGCCTCGTCCTTGCACCGCAGACGACCGGCGACCGTCTCGCGCAGAGCGCACCATTTATCTGCCAGGCATACAATCCAAGCCTCACGACACGTCGGCGGCACTGGCACCAGCGGAAACATATGCCGCACGATAATATTCCGTTCGCGCGGCGTCAGCTCAAAATCTTCCTCCGCACGTGCCAGGGCAAAAAACGGGTGGCGAAAGCCATGCAGCCGATGGCTTGGGTCGGGATCGTGCCAGTCATAGAGAAAGTAGTCGTGCAGCAAGGCCCCGCGCAGCAACGAAGCACGGTCGACCGAAATGCCAGCACGGCCCAAGTGCTCGGCAAAGGACAGGCTCGCCCGCGCTACCGAAGTCACATGTGCATAGACCGTCACGTCACCATGCTGGATAAACTCGCGCGTCAAGTCCAAGCGACCCGCCTGGGCCAGCTGACGGGCAGCAAAGTCGACCTCGTGCGCGATTTTCTCGGCACGAACGGCATCGGACATGCTGCCTCCTTCCAGCGGCTCACGGCGGCAAGCCACGGCCTGTGCACAATCGATAAAAACATCATGGAACATATCAGTATGGCATCGGACAAAACGTTTTGCCCCACCAGTTGGCGAATTACCGCGCCGCCGTCACATATCAAACGCCAAAATGTGCGAGACTGTCTTGTGCAATTGTGCCGGCCGAGGGAGTGCCGGCGCACGATTCGCATGGAGTAACCCACAACGATGCTGCTTACGCAAACGACAACGCCCGAGGACGTCAAGGCTCTTAATCGCGCCGAGCTCCCGCAGCTCTGCGGCGAGATCCGCCAGGCAATCCTCGAAAGCTCCGCCGCCGTCGGCGGGCACGTTGCCCCCAACTTGGGCGTCGTTGAGCTTACGGTTGCGCTTCATCGCGTATTTAACTCCCCCATCGACAAGATTGTCTTTGACGTTTCGCACCAGACCTACGCCCACAAGGCGCTGACCGGGCGCGCGTACACTTATATCGATCCGGAGCGTTATGGTGAGGCTTCTGGCTTTGCCAATCCCGACGAGTCCGAGCACGACCTGTTCGCCATGGGCCACACCTCCACATCGGTGAGCCTGGGCTGCGGCCTTGCCCACGCGCGCGACCTGGCGGGCGATGCGTACAACGTCATCACCATCATTGGCGACGGCTCGCTTTCGGGCGGCCTGGCGTTTGAGGGCTTTAACAATGCCGCCGAGCTCGACAGCAACTTGATCATCATCGTCAACGATAACGACCAGTCCATTGCCGAGAACCATGGTGGCCTGTATCGCAATCTGGCCGAGCTGCGCGCCAGCAACGGCACCTGTGAGCGCAACGTTTTCCGCGCGATGGGGCTCGACTACCGCTATCTGGACGCCGGTAACGACGTGTTGGCCCTCGTCGACGCGTTGCAGGAACTGCGCGATATCGATCATCCCATCGTGCTGCACGTCTCCACCGCCAAGGGCAAGGGCTTTGAGCCAGCCCAGAACGACCCCGAGCGCTGGCACCACGTGGGTCCGTTTGACATGGCAACTGGACGCAAGCTCTGCCCGGGCCATCCGAGCGAGCCTGCGCCGCGCACCTATGCCGACATTACGGGCGAGGCGCTCAGCGCCGCCATCAAGCGCGATCCGCAGGTTGTGGGCATCACGGCCGCAACGCCCTACATCATGGGCTTTACACCCGAGCTTCGCGCTGCCGCCGGCAAACAGTTCGTCGATGTGGGCATTGCCGAGGAGCATGCCGTGACCTTTGCCACCGCGCTCGCCCGCGCCGGCGCCAAGCCGGTCTTTGGCGTGTACGGTACGTTTTTGCAGCGCGCCTACGACGAGCTGTGGCACGACCTGTGCCTCAACGACGCTCCCGCAACCATCCTGGTGTTTGGTGCGTCGATCTTTGGCACCACGTCCGAGACGCACCTCTCGTTCTTTGATATTTCCATGCTGGGCGGTCTTCCCAACATGCACTACTTGGCGCCGGCCTGCATGGAGGAATATCTGTCCATGCTGAGCTGGTCGCTCGACCACCGCGAGCATCCCGTGGCGATCCGCGTACCGGGCATTGGCCTGGTTAGCCGCCCCGATTTGGCGCCCGCCGAGGACACCGACTACAGCGCCGTTCGCTACAACGTGGTGCGTCAGGGCCGCGACGTTGCCGTGCTCGCGCTTGGCGATTTCTTTGAACTGGGCGAGCGCGTGGCAAACCGTCTGGCTGCCGAGTACGGTATCGAGGCCACGCTCGTCAACCCGCGCTTTGCAACCGAGCTCGACCACGAGTTCCTCGACAGCCTTGCCGCCGAGCATCGCGTTGTCGTCACCCTCGAGGACGGCATCTTAGACGGCGGCTGGGGCGAGCGCGTGGCGTGCTACTTGGCCTGCACACCGGTGCGCACCCGCACCTTTGGCATCGCCAAGGGCTTCCCCGACCGTTACGACCCCAACGAGCTGCTCGCCCAGAACGGCATGACGGTCGAGAACATGGCTGCCGAAGCCGTAAGGCTGCTCAACGAGTAGAAAAACCTCCGCTAGGGAAGCACCCCTGCGGAGGTTTTTGTTTTCGCGGCGCGATTATCTCAATCTGTAACACCTAGGGCCCGAATTCCCGTCTAACTGTTACAGATCGAGATAAGACATCTTAGTCCCAGACCTTTGTCTCAATCTGTAACAGATAGGGACCTTTTGGCCGTCCAGATGTTACAGATTGAGACATTCGAATTCCCCTGAAGAGAAAATCTCGATCTGTAACAGTTACTCGGCAAAAATGGCTGCAGATGTTACAGATCGAGACAAAGCAGCAAGGCAATTAGCGGTAGCTTTGCTTGAGAATTTCGATGACGTCGGGGTCGGTCAGCGTCACGGGGTCGTGGCTGAACAGGACGCCGTTGGTCGTCAGAGCGTTGTGCGCGATGGCCGGCAGCTCTTCGGCAGTAATCCCCCACTCGCTCATGGCGAGGTCGGCCACATGGCAGGCCTCCATCAGGCGCGTTAGCTCAGTCACAAAATCGTGCGGATCGCTGGCGGCAGCATTGCCCATCAGGCGCGCCATATCGATATAGCGCTCGGGTGCGGCACCGTGATCGATCATCCACGTGTGATAGGCACGGGCGATCATAATGAGGCCCGCGCCGTGCGGCAGGTCATGATGATGCGCACTCATGCCGTGCTCAAGGCCATGCGAGCCCGTGGTGCCCGAGGCATCCATGGCATAACCGCCGAGCGTGTTGGCAAACGCAAGGCTCGAGCGCGCCTCCAGGTCATCGCCATTATTGACGCACGTAGGCAGCGCCGCGGCGGCACGGCGGATGCCTTCGCGGCAAACCATGTCACCCATGGGCGTGTTGGTATTTGAGATGTAGCACTCAACGCAATGGAACAGGGCATCGAATCCCTGATAGGCGGTCAGACGCGCCGGGACGCTCACCATGAGCTCGGGATCAACGATCGAAAGCACCGGGAACAGGCGCGGATCGCCCAGGCGAAGCTTCTCGTCATTGTCCTCGCAGAACAGGACACCGCCCGCATCGACCTCGGAGCCGGTACCCGCCGTGGTGGTTACGCAAACAAGCGGCAGCGGATCGTTGGGGATCGGCAGGCCGAGCGCAGTACCGCCATTCACAAAATCCCAGATGTCACCAGGGCATTCGTTACCCTCGGCATCGGTATGCGGGTTGGCCGCCACCGCGCAGATGCCCTTGCTGCCGTCCATGACCGAGCCGCCGCCGAGCGCCAGGACAAAGTCGCAGCCATGGGCACGCGCCATCCAGCCACCTGCGTTGACGGTCTCGCGCAGGGGATTGGGCTCAATGCGGTCGAACAGCTCATGCGCCACGCCGGCGCGTTCGAGCTCGGCCTCCACGCGTCTCAGGTATCCAAAGCGCTTGACCGAGTTGCCGCCGGTTGTAACGATGAGCGCTTTGGTACCGGGCAGCTTCTGCGCGCCCAGTTCGCCCAACTTGCCCGCGCCAAACAGCACCTTTGTCGGCGCGAAAAACGAATAACCGTTCATACGCGATCTCCTTACTTATATATGTGTCGCGTTGCCGCCATTATAGCGACCGCCGCGAGCGATCATGCCATCCGCAAAACGCTATCTCAGCCGTAATAATCGGCGTTTGCCCAGATAAAACCTGCCAAAATAAACCTGTCCCTTTTTGGTAGGTAGAATAACCCATAAGGTAAGTATGTTTCTGAGTTATTTCATGTTGACCCATTTGAGCGCGATAGGGTATAACTCTACTCAACCGCTAGGGATTTTATTGAGAAAGGTGTTCTACCATGAGCAAGAACCTCTCCCAGCAGGTCGTTCTCGACCGCCGCGGCTTCGTTGCCGCCACCTTCGCAACCGTCGCCGGCCTTGGTCTTGCCGGCTGCTCCGACACCAGCGCCGAGGCCGACAAGGGTTCCGCCGCCGGTTCCTCCAAGAGCTCCGAGGATACCGAGGTTTCCACCACGCTCGATGCCAAGGCATTCGACAAGCTCGTCAACGACGGCCCCAAGGCCGATGACGATGCTATCGCTGCCAGCACCTGGGCCACGGCCGTCAAGGACGCCGGCGTCTTTAAGATCGGTGGCGTTCAAACCTCCACGCTCTTCTCCCTCCTCAACGAGAAAGACGGTCAGACCCGCGGCTTCGATGCCGGTATCGCACAGCTCCTGTCCAACTACATTCTGGGCGAGAACAAGGTCGAGATCACCCAGGTGACCTCGGACACGCGCGAGTCTGTCCTGCAGAACGGCCAGGTCGACGCCGTCTTCGCCACCTACACCATTACCGATGAGCGCAAGAAGCTCGTCTCCTTTGCCGGTCCCTACTACTACACCCAGCAGGCCATCCTGGTGCTCGCCGATAACGACGACATCAAGAGCGTCGATGACCTGGCAGACAAGAATGTCGCCGTCCAGTCCGGCTCCAACGGCCCCGCCATCCTGGAGGAATTCGCCCCCAAGGCCAGCCAGCAGGAGTTCAAGACCGACGAGGAGGCCCGCCAGGCACTCCAGCAGGGCCGCGTTGACGCTTACGTCATCGATAACAACATGCAGCAGAGCGCCCTGGTCCGCGAGCCCGGTAAGTACAAGATTGCCGGCAAGCCCTTCGGCAGCAAGGAGCCCTATGGCATCGGTCTGCCGCTCGATTCCGACGGCGTCGCCTTTGTCAACGACTTCCTTAAGAAGATCGAGGACGATGGCACCTGGACCGAGCTGTGGCAGATCTGCATTGGCGACCGTACGGGCGACACCAATGTTCCCGAGCTGCCCGAGATCGGCGCCTAGGCAGCGAGCCTAGTAACGGCCGCTACGAAACCATACGGAAACGCACGATCCGCTTTATTGCGATAAACTGTTTCCACACTGAGTTGTCGGGGCTTCCGTACACACGGGAGCCCCTTTCCTTATCGGCGGGAGGTCCGCATGAGTCTCTCCGAGCTCTGGTCGCTCTATGGCCAGAACTATATCGACGCGCTGCTAGCCACCTGGGGCATGACGCTTGAGTCGTTTGCCATCGCCATGGTGCTGGCCGTCGCCATCACCGTGATGCGTGTGTCGCCGCTCAAGCCGCTGCGCGTCTTTGGCGACCTGTATGTCCAGGTCTTCCGTAACATCCCCGGCATCGCGCTGCTCATCATCGTCGTCTACGCGCTGCCGCCGCTCAAGGTCGTCCTGCCCTACCGCACCTGCGTTATCGTCGCCACGGTCCTTTTGGGCTCGGCCTTTGGTTCCGAAAACTTTATGAGCGGCATCAACACCGTCGGCGTCGGCCAGGTGGAAGCCGCCCGCTCGCTCGGCATGAGCTTCAGCCGTATCCTCGCTAAGATCGTGATTCCGCAGGCGCTGCGTTCGAGCGTGCTGCCCATGACCAACCTCTTTATCGCCGTCATGCTCACCACCGCGCTCGGCAGCCAGGTGCCGCTTAAGCCGCAAGAGCTTACCGGCGTGGTGAGCTACATCAATACCCGCTCGCTCGGCGGCGTCGCCGCGTTCTTTATCTCGGCGCTCGGCTACCTGGGCACGGCCTTTGTTGTGAGCCACATTGGCAACTATATCGATAAGAAGGTGAGGATCCTCCGATGAGCAAGCATTCCTCCCCCGCACTCACCATGCGCGATGCGCTCTACGAGGCTCCCGGCCCCAAGATGCGCGCCAAGATTCGCATCGGCACCGCCATCTCACTCGTCGCCGTGGCCGCGCTCGTCGCCCTGGTGCTGCAGCGCTTTTATGTGACCGGCCAGCTTTCGGTCCACTACTGGTATTTCTTTACGCACCTCACCACCTGGAAGTTCCTACTTGCCGGCTTTGAGGGCACCGTTAAAGTCGCACTCACCGCTGGCGCCATCGCGCTGGTGTTGGGCTTAGCCTTTATGCTCGGCCGCACCAGCGACATTAAGCCGCTGCAGCTGGCCTGCCGCGTGCTCACCGATTTCTTCCGCGGCGTGCCGAGCCTGCTGTTCATCTACTTCTTCTTTTTGGTACTGCCCCAGTACAAGATCGCGCTGCCGTCGTTTTGGATGCTCACGCTTCCCGTCGCGCTCGCTGCCGCCGGTGTACTTGCCGAGATTTTCCGCGCCGGCGTCAACGCCGTACCGCGCGGGCAGGTCGAGGCGGCCCAGGCACTCGGTCTCTCCAAAGCTAAAATCACCTTTAAAATCGTGTTGCCGCAGGCTATTCGATTTATCATCCCGTCGTTGATTTCGCAGCTCGTGGTCGTAGTCAAAGACACCACCGTCGCCTATGTGGTGAGCTACCCCGACCTCATGCAAAACGCCCGCGTGCTCATTACCAACTACGACGCTCTCGTGTCGGTCTACCTGGTAATCGCGGTCATCTATATCCTCATCAACGTCGCGATCAACAAAGCCGCTGTCTATGTTTCGCACAAGACCGGCGCAACCATCATCCGCTAACGCTTTACCATTTCGAGTCATAAGGAGCCGAGCACCATGGCACAGAGCACCTCTTCCACCGGCAATCAGCCGCTGATCGAGCTCAGACACGTCGATAAGCACTATGGCGATCTACACGTCCTCAACGACATCAATCTCTCGGTCGACCGCGGCGAGGTCGTCGTGGTGATTGGCCCCTCGGGCTCAGGCAAGTCGACCATGTGCCGCACCATCAACCGCCTGGAAACCATCGACTCGGGCGAGATCCTCATCGAGGGCGAGCCCCTGCCGCAAGAAGGCAAGGATCTTGCCCGCATGCGCGCTGAGCTGGGCATGGTGTTCCAACAGTTCAACCTGTTCGCACATATGACCGTACTGCAGAACGTCATGCTGGGGCCGGTCGACGTGCTGGGCGTGTCCAAGGAGGAGGCTCGTGAGCGCGCCATGGACCTGCTGAGCCGCGTGGGCGTGGCCGAGCAGGCCGACAAGGTACCCGCACAGCTTTCGGGCGGCCAGCAGCAGCGCGTGGCCATCGCCCGTTCACTCGCCATGCAGCCCAAGGCCATGCTCTTTGACGAGCCCACAAGCGCCCTTGACCCCGAGATGATCAACGAGGTGCTCGAGGTCATGGTGCGCTTGGCGCAGCAGGGCATGACGATGATCGTCATTACGCACGAGATGAACTTCGCCCGCCGTGTGGCCGATCGCGTCGTCTTTATGGCCGACGGCCAGATCGTGGAAACCGGCACACCCGACGAGTTCTTCGACCATCCCCAGACCAAGCGCGCCCAGGACTTCCTCAACTCCATCAAGGGCCACTAACCCAATTGCCACGCGGGCAAATTCATCAGTAACGTTTGCCCCGCGCCACCCCTGTGCCATGTCCACCCGGATTCGAAAGCCGCAACCATGATCGGAACTCGCACTTCATCGTCATACACCCCGCACGTCGACGTCGCCCCCGCCGACCGCCCACTCATCCTCGTCGCGCCGCGTTGGGAAGATGCAAAGCCGTTTTTAAGCGAGACGCTCTCCCCCAACGAGGAGATTGCGAGCGTCTTTGTCGACGCCATTCTTGCCGCCGGCGGCCTGCCGCTGCAGATGTCCATCACCGAAGATATTGATGTTATCCGTCATTACGTCGATATCGCCGACGGCATCGCCATTCCCGGCGGCCCCGATGTCAATCCCAAACGTTGGGGCGATGATCGACCCTACGACCCCACCCTCTGCTGCGAGATCCGCGATAGCTTTGAGTTTAAGCTGGTCGGCGAGGTGCTCCGCGCCAAAAAGCCGCTCTTTACCACCTGCCGCGGCACGCAGTTGCTCAATGTCGCCACTGGCGGCACCCTGTGCATGGACGTGCCGAGCCTGGGTGCGCGCGAGGGTCGCACGCAGTGGCGTCACACCCACGTGCTCAACGATCCCGTGCACCCCGTCGAGGTCGTGCCGGGCTCGCTGCTGGAACGCACGGTTGGCGGGCACAGGCTAATCCAGACCAACTCCGCACACCACTGCTGCGTCGACCGTCTGGGTAAAAGCACGCGCTTGGTCGCCAAAGCAACCGACGGCGTTCCCGAGTGCATCGAAGTCGAAGGCCAGCCGTTCTGTCTGGGCGTGCAATGGCACCCTGAGTACACATGGAAGACACTCGAGACCGACTTTAACCTGTGGAAGTCGTTTGTCGAGGCAGCGGCCAAGGTAAAGCAGGCTCGCTAGTTCACGGACAGCACAACACAAAAGGGCGCCCCGCCGGCCACATGGTCCGGCGGGGCGCCCTTTTACCCATATGTGGCCGGCAAGCAGCCCAAGGCTCGTAAGCTCTTATTCGGCCGCCTCGCGCAGGGCCGACAACGTGGCCGCATATTGCTGCTGCAGCGCATGCATTCCCTCGCGAGCGCCGTCAACGGCATCGGCGCCACGCAGCGCTTCGGTCACCACGACCGCCGGCTCGTACAGATTATCGAATCCCAGGTTCTGGCTCACGCCCTTGAGCGTGTGCGCTGCCATAAACGCACCTTCGGCGTCTCCTGCCGCCATGGCGGCCTCCAGCTTGTCCATGCTCTCGTCATCCAAAAACTTGAGGGCAAAGCGGGCAAGCATTTCCCCGCCCATCAGCCGAGCGCACGCGTCATCATAATTAGCGCCGATCTTCTCATACGCCTCACGCATGGAAATCATGGATTAAAACTCCTTTGGTCAAACTAAATCGTGGGAAACGCGACAACGTCGGCGGGGCGTGCCAACGTCTCGGCAATACGGTCTTGCACCTCGAGCAGGCAGTCGAGCAACAGCGGGTTAAAGGTGCCGCACTTACCGTCCAGGATCATCTGGATCGCCTCCTTGTGCGGAATAGCATCCTTGTACACACGCACGCTCGTCAGAGCATCGTACACGTCGGCCACCGAGACCACCTGTGCGGCAATGGGAATTTCGTCGCCCTTAAGGCCATCGGGATAACCCCTGCCGTCCCAGCGCTCGTGGTGCCAACGCGCAATCTGGTACGCATATTCCATAAGCGCATTGCCGACGTGATGGCGGCCCAGCTCAAGCAACATGTCAGCGCCGATCGTGGTATGCGTCTTCATAATCTCGAACTCCTCGGGCGTAAGGCGCCCGGGTTTGTTGAGAATCGCATCGTCAATCGACATCTTGCCGATATCGTGCAGCGCCGAAGCCAGGGCAATCGTGGAGCGTTCCTCATTGTCGAGGGAGATCGTGTCGCTACGCTGGACCAGACAGTCAAGCAGCAGCTCGGTCAGCTTCTCGATGTTCGTAACGTGCCTGCCGCTCTCGCCGTTGCGAAGCTCCATGACGCCGGCCATGATGTCGATGAGCATGCGACTGTTCTTGACGCGCTCGTTGTACTGCTGGGACAGCAGGTTCGTCAGGCGGCGCTGTTTGGCGTATAGGCGGATGGTGTTGCTTACACGGCGGCGCACGACACGGGAGTCAAACGGGCAGTTGATATAGTCCGAGGCGCCCAGCTCGTACGCGCGCAGAACCATATCATCGGAATCTTCGCTCGAAATCATGATGAAAGGCAGATTGTCGATACCCGATCGGCGCGACAGATCGGCCAGCACCTCGAAGCCGCTTATGCCCGGCATGACAATATCCAGCAGCACGAGCGACAACTCATCGCCATAGCGGTCGACCATATCGAGCGCCGTACGACCGTTGTCGGCCTCGAGGATGCAATACTCGTCCTTGAGCATCTCGTTGAGAATGGCTCGGTTCATCTCGGAGTCATCGACAATAAGCACCAAAGGCTTTTCGCTTTGGAAGGCTTCGATGGAGTCGGCATCGGTCACGACCGTACCGGCTTTTGCCTTAGCGCGGCTCAATAACTGGACAGCGCGGCCAACGCCCTCATCGACCGTCTCGCCATGGATGCGAACGCCACCGACACATGCCGTCAAGCTCACGTACTCATGGCCCGGAACAATCGTGGCATGAACGGCATCGGACACCTGGTGCAGGCGACGGGTGAAGTCATCGGAGGGAATATTGGGCATAACGACCACAAACTTGTCGCAGCCATAGCGTACAAGCTCGTCAGTCGAACGAATTCCGCTGCGTATGGCTGTCGCCACAGCACCGAGCGCAAGGTCGCCGGCATGACGGCCACACGTATCGTTGAAGACCCTAAAATCATCAAGGTCAATCACCGCAACGCCGGCATTCATGCGGGCGCTACGGAGCTTTTCCTCGTAATATCGGCGATTGCGCACACCCGTCAGCACGTCGGTGTAGACGAGGTCCTCTTCTGCAGCCTCTTGCTCATCGATCGGACGCACCATCAGCAGGACGTGAGGCTCGCCCTCGACCTTCAGAGGGCGCAGGCGAGCGCGGTACTCGGTACCATCATTGAGCAGCTGCTCCGATACATCATCGGAACCTGCCAAGGCCTCAAGACTTGACTGGCGCAGACAAGGGCACCGATTGCCGGCGAGCAGGCAGTTAGGCTCGCTCTTAATCTGATCGGCCGACAGCAAACGCACCACGGGGTAGATCTTCGCGACGCGGGCGACCTCGGCGGCAGCCTCCTCGTCGGTTAGATTGACCTCGTGATTATTGAGCATATGGGGCCCTTTCGATAGTTTCGCATGGTAGCGGTGGGTTCCAAATGCTACAAGGGTAACACCTTGCCGATGCAGGTAAGCACGTGAATGCTGTTACATTTTTATGACCTGGCAAACGGTGGTAATGGAACCGCGGGCGCGTGGTTATTGGCGCATTCGTTAACAATGACGAAACGCCAACAGTCCCCCTCCCCGCAGGTCATCGAGCGTGCTAACGCTCCAAGACATCGTGAACGGCGTTTGCCGCCGTAACGGGGCGATCGCGCAAACCGTTATGCGCGCCCGGGATCGTCACAAGGGGGCAATCGAGATATTCGGCAGCCGCTCGCGTACCAGCCTCGCGGGGTGTACCGACCGAAAGCTCGCCCAAAAACACAGCCGACACCGCCTTTGATTCGCGGGCGCGCTCCCAGTCGGGAGCATATGTCATATTTGTTCCGTATTCATTGGCCATAAAGCAACGACCATTGCGCAGGGCATGCTTGGCTTCCGCTTCGGTCGTCCCAGGAGCCTCGGGGTCCAAGTCGCCGAGAGCTCCCAAGAAAAGCCGAAGCGCCCTTGAAACCTTTCCAGCCGCAATCATATCGAGCAAAATCGGAGCTGCGCCCATGCCGACGCCTTCGGCCGACACAGCCGGCTCATGCAGAATCGCACGGGCGACGAGATGGGGTTCGGTGCGAAGAAGCTCCAGCGCCACCAACGTACCGGCGCTGTGCGCAAGCACATTTGTCGGAGCGCCAACGTGT
>URPB01000037.1:0-19694 GCA_900549575.1 uncultured Collinsella sp. | reverse complement strand
CTTATAGCCCATGCCGTTCTCGGTGATGTAGATCTTCTTGTAGTTGGGGTAATCGTTCTTAATGCGCAGCAGCAGGTCGTAGAGGCCTTCGGGATAGATGATCCAGTCCCAATCGGTGGTGGGTACGCCTTCGCGCACGCATGACTCACCAACGCCCTTGAGGAACCAGCGCGAGGAACCCTTGTCGCCAGTGCCATTGTGGTTGATGTCGTTTTCGCCCTCGGCGGCACGCAGGAACTGGCACTTGTAGGTGTTGACGCCCAGGCAATCGTTGTAGGGGAGCGCGGCGGTCAACGCGGCGATGTCCTCGTCGCGGACGTCGAGCTCGCCGCCGGCGATATGGGCCAGCTTGGTCGCAGCCTCCATGGTGTCGGCTGCATAGTGGCCGCGGAAGGTGGCGTCGAGTACCCAGCGGTTGTTGATGACGTCGGCCATGCGAGCTGCCTCGCAGTCGGCAGCGCTGTTGGGATCGAGGGGATACTTGGGCTCCAGGTTCTGGACAATGCCGATCTCGCCCTCAAAGCCGCCCTCATGGAAGGCGACGACAGCCTTGGCGTGGGCCACCATCATGTTGTGCATGAGCTGGAAGGCCTTGTCCAGGCGATACTTCTCGCCGTGCGGCCAGTTGCCGACGATAAAGCTGCCCTCGGCGGTCGCGGGAATCTCGTTAAAGGTAAACCAGTGCTTGACCTCGGTGAACTCGGCAAAGCAGAACTTGGCGTACTCGACAAAGGCGTCGATCGTCGTGCGCGTCAGGAAGCCCTCGCCGCCGTTCTGGTAAAAGGCCTCGGGCGTATCGAAGTGATCGAGCGTGACATAGGGGATAACGCCGGCTTTATTGCAGGTGGCAAAGAGCTCGTGATAGAAGGCAACACCCTCGGGGTTGATCTCGCCAGTGCCACTGGGGAAGATACGGCTCCAAGCGATGGAGACACGAATGCCGTTGATGCCGAAACGCTGGCACAGGTCGATATCGACCGGGTACTTGTTGTAGAAATCGCTTGCGGGATCGGGGGAGAAGCGACCCTGGGCTGCCAGGAAATCGTCCCAGGGCACTTTGCCCTTGCCGTGCGTACGGGTCTCGCCCTCAACCTGGTAAGCAGCGGTGGCGCCGCCAAATACAAAGCCGTCGGGGAACTGCATGGGGTTGGTCATGAGTCATCCTTTCTGTGGGATACGAATAGGGGGAGGTGCCCGAACTGGGGATCCGGGCACCAACAGAGGGAGGAACTAGTCGAGGTTCTCGCGGAGCCACTTGATGGCGCCAGCGGGGTCGCGGGTAAGGTCGATATATTCCTTACCGCGGGGAGCGAGCAGCTTAATGCCCAGACGATCGGTGTCGGCCTTCATGTCGTTGTAGTAGCTACGAACCTGCGGGGCAAGCACGATAACGTCGTACTGATCCATGATGGCAGTGTGCTGACCATAGGCGCCTGCGGAGGAAGCGATGTTCTCTCCGGTCTGCGCGGCACCTTCCTTGATGGCGTTGGCGAGCATGGCAGAGGTGCCGGCGCCGGCGCACAGGACGAGGACCTTCAGACCGTCGACATCCTTCTTGGCGGATGTGTCGGCGGCGGGCTCGGGCTGATCGGCGACAGGCTTGCTGTCGGCGGCAGCGGCGGTCGGCTCGACGGAAGCGGTAGTCTGCTCGACAGCGGGCGCAGGGGCGTTGGCGGCGATGGTGGCAGCACCATCGGACTCGAGACCCAGCTCGGCGGCGCGCTCGGCCTCCTGGTCGCAGAGCAGCTTATCGTATGCCTTTAAGAACGGCAGGTAGATGATGGCGTCCAGCAAGATGATGATCGCGACAAATACCAGGGCAATAAGCTGGAAGTTCGTGGTGATGAAGATGCCGATGGGGGCGGGGGTGGCCCAAGGCACCACGAAGGAGAAGCCGTTCATGCCCACGTTATCGATAAAGAACTTGGCAACACTCACGTTGACGCAGCCGGCGGCAACAAAGGGGATGAGCATGTAGGGGTTAAGGATCATCGGCGCGCCAAAGAGCAGCGGTTCGTTGACGGCGAAGGCAACAGGAACAATCGAGGCCTTACCGACGGCTTTGAGCTGCTTGGACTTCATAAAGAGAATCAGCAGAAGCGGCACGATGAAGGTGGCGCCGGTGCCGCCGAACTCACCCACGAGCGACATGTTAAAGGTGAGGGAGTGGGCGGGGTGGCCACCGGCCAGCAGAACCTGCAGGTTCTCGGCCTGGTTGGCAAGACGGATGGGGTCGATGCCCGGCTGCACGATCGAAGGACCGTGGACACCGATGAACCAGAAGAACGCGGTGGCTGCCTGGATAAGGATAAGGCCAGGATAGGTTTCTGCTGCAGTGAAGAGCGGGGAGAGCAGCTTGATGAGCAGTTCGGAGAACGGAACGCCCATGAGGTTGCGCACGACGACATCGATGATGCCGCAGATGATGACAGCGCCACCGAAGGGGATGATGTCGCGGAAGTTCTGAGCGATGGCGCCCGGAACCTCCTTGGGCAGCTTAATGGTCAGATCGCGCGAGACGCAGAACTTATAAACCCACACGGTAATGAATGCGGCGATATAGGCCGAGAACAGACCGCGCGTACCCATGCTAGTGCAATCGAAGACCGAAAGCTCGGAGCCGTTGAACTTGGTGGTGAACTGCGTAACAGCAAGCAGCAGCATGCTGCACTGGGCGGCCACCATGGTGGAGCCGTCGTTGAGCACCTTGCCGGCGGGCATGCGACGGTTCATGGAAGCCGTGAAGTTCTTGGCGGTGGTGCCGGCAACCATGATGCCCATGACGCCCATGGTGAAGTTGTACAGCTTATTGCACCAGTCGATGAGCGGCTGGGGCAGCGTGATGCCAACTACGCCAGGAAGGGTGGCGATCAACAGAAAGATCGAAGAGGTAAGGACGATGGGCATGCACCCAAGGAATCCGTCCTTGATGGCCTGGAGGTAGACGTTCCTCGAGATCTTCTCAAAGAACGGTTGATGCTTCTCGAGCATCTTTACGATGGCGTCCATAGAGCTCCTTTGCTACTTGATGCGCGATGCATGTGGATGGAACTGGTCGTCGATGGATGGTCAGGACTGCCCGGAAACCTTCCTACTTAAGGAAGGCATTGCGAAATGACAACGTTGTCATTTCGTTAATGACAACGTAAGACATTTTTGGAAGAGCAACAAGGATTTACGGGTGAACGGTCGATATTGTCCGATAAACGGCTGATTTGTCAGTCGGGCAGGTAGTGTATGCTAGAACGCAAAAAAACAAGCGATGCAAAACCGACTGGAGAAGTAGTGGCAACGATGGACAAGAAAAATGTCTCAATGAACGATGTGGCGATTGCCGCGGGTGTTTCTCTCAAGACGGTTTCGCGTGTGATCAACGAGCCCGATAGCGTACGAGAGTCGACACGCGATAAGGTCCATGCGGCCATGGAGGCGCTTGGGTTCCGGGCGAATTTTGCCGCGCGTTCACTCAAGTTGGGCCGTTACGGGTGCATCGGCGTCGTGCTGTTTCACTTGTCGGGCGGCGCCGTGGACATGATTGACGGTATCGCCGATGCCGCCGAAGAGCGAGGCTTTGCTCTCACGATGATCAAAAAGCGGGCGGGGGAGAAGATGACCCTTGCCGAAGCGGCACGTAGGATGTCGCAGCTTCCCGTCGACGGCATGATTTTCAACCTGCGCCAGATGGTCGATGACTTTGATACCTTTGAGGCACCGAAAGACCTCAAGACGGTGATTATCACGCCGATGGAGCATCCTGCCTGCTCTACCGTTAGTGACGATCAAGAGGGTGGTGCGCGCATGGCGTGCGAGTACTTCTTAAATCGTGGGCACAAGAACGTATACTTCGTCTCTGGTAAGAAAGAGGCGCTGTCGAGCCAGTGTCGTATGAAAGGTTGGCGTGCGGCACTCGAGGCGCGTGGCATTGAGCCGCCCGAGCCTCTGCAAGGCGATTGGAATGCGGATAGTGGCTATGCCGCGGGCCTTGTGCTTGCCGATAAACCCGATTGCACGGCGGTCCTCGCTGCTAACGACTGCATGGCAAACGGCGTGATGATGGCTCTACGTGACAAGGGTCTGAGTGTGCCCGATGATGTGTCCGTGATCGGCTTTGACGATGAACTCTACAAGACGATTCCCAACTCGATTCTGACGTCGGTGAAGTTTCGCCACCGCGAGCTGGGCATCCGTGCGCTTAACGAGGTCGTCGCAGGTCTGGAAGCCCCGAGCTCCAGAAGCCGTACGCTTGTCTCGGGTGTGCTGGTCGAGCGTTCCAGCGTAAAGGACCTGCGGGCGTAGACGTGCTCGGCCTATTCCGTTTGTCTCGATCTGTAACAACTAAACGGTCAAAAGTGGTCTACATGTTACAGATTGAGATTTTCGGCTTGGCCTGTGCGTTCATCTCGATCTGTAACAGCTAGGACCGAAAAACTCGGCTAGATGTTACAGATTGAGATGAACAGGAGGACGGGTGCGGTCTAAACAAAATGGCCCGCGCATCACACATCGATGCACGGGCCATTTATTGTCTGCAAGCGGCAGGTGGTGTCAGCGTCTTATGCCTCGAGGTTTTCCTCGATCCAGGCGACGGCACCCTTGGGATCCTTAGTGAGGTCGATGTACTGTTTGCCCTTGGGCGACAGCAGCGTGATGCCCAGGCGGTCGGTGTCGGCCTTCATCTCGTTGTAATAGGTGCGAACCTGCGGAGCCAGGACGATGACGTTGTACTGGTCCATGATGGCGTAGTGGCTGCCGTAGGCACCGGCGTTGGCGGTAATGTCGATGCCCAGCTCGTCGGCGCCTTCCTTAAGCGCGTTGGCGAGCAGTGCAGAGGTGCCGGCGCCAGCGCACAGAACCAGAACCCTCAGATCCTTGCCCTTAAGGGCGGACGGAGCTGCGGAGGCCTCAGTGGCAGAAGCGGTCTCGACAACAGGAGCCTCAACGGCGGGGGCGGCAGCGGTCTTGACGGCCTTGGTCTCCTCGGCCTCTTCTTCGGCCAGGGTCTCGGCCTCCTGCTTGCACAGGACGTTGTCGTAGGCCTTGCAGAACGGGTAGTAGATCAAGAAGTCAACGACCAGCAGGACGACAACCAGGACCAGAGAGATCGGCTGGAAGTTGGTGTCGATGAAGGTGCCGATCGGTCCGGGGAGTGCCCACGGCATGGCATAGATAAAGCCGTTCATGCCCAAAAAGTCGATGAAGAACTTACCAATGAGGACGTTGGCCACGGGGGCAAACAGGAACGGGATCAGGAAGTACGGGTTGAGGATGATGGGCGCGGCGAACAGCAGCGGCTCGTTGACGGCGAACATCACGGGCACGACAGAGGCTTTGCCGACGGCCTTGAGCTGCTTGGAGCGCATAAAGAGCAGGAAGATGATCGGGACAATGAACGTGGCGCCGGTGCCGCCGAGTTCGCCGATGTAGTTACCGAAGTTTTCGGTCAGGGCGAGGGCGGGGTGACCGCCGGCCTGCAGCGTGGCGAGGTTGGTGGTGATGTTGCCAAACAGCGCGGCGTTGAGGGCAGGCTTAACGACCGAGGGGCCGTGGATGCCCATGAACCAGAACAGCGGGATCATGAACCAGATGAGGGCGAGGCCGGCGTAGGAATCGGCAGCGGCGAACAGCGGGCTCACCAGCGTGGAGATGACGTTGGCAAACGGGACGGCCAAGCAGGTGCGGCAGATAACGTCGATGACGGCGACAAACAGGATGGAGAAGCTGAAGGCGAAGATGTCGCGGAAGTTCTGGGCGATGGCGCCGGGGACTTCTTTGGGCAGCTTGATGGTGATGTCTCGCTTAATGCAGAAGGCATAGATGTTGACCGTGGCAAATGCGGCGACAAAGGAGCTCAGCAGGCCCTTGGTGCCCATGTTGTCGGTAAAGAACACCGAGACATCGGCGCCGTCGATCTTGGCACTCGTCTGGGTAACGGCCAAGATGAGCATAGCGCACATGGCGGCGACCATGGTGCTCGTGGCGTTGATGGCCTTGCCGGCAGGCATGCGGCGGTTCTTGGAGCCGGTCAGCGCGCTTGCGGTGGTGCCGGCGACCATGATGCCCACGACGCCCATCGTGAAGTTGTAAACCTTGTTGCAGAAGTTCACGACATCGACGTTCCACCAGTCGGGCAGCGTAAAGCCGCCGACCGTGGCGACAACGCCCGGCAGGGTCGAAATAAGCAGGAAGACAGAAGAAGACAGGATGATGGGCATTGCTGCCAAAAAGCCGTCTTTAATGGCCTGAAGGTAGATGTTCTTAGAGACCTTGTCGAAGTACGGCTGACCTTTCTCCAAGAACTTAACGATCGATTCCATAGTTCACGCTCCTCTTTGCATGAAATCTTAATGGCATGGACGTTGAAAACCTATATGGTCTCCCGCTTGCTAAAAGCCCGGGTGCAGGCGGGGTCGGTCCCAGGGGGAGAGAGGGGAGCGGCTGGGTTTGTATCGCATAGGGCCGCTCCCTTCTCGGGGGAAAGCGAGGCGATGCGCTACTGCGCGTCCGCCATAGTGTCGGCGAGCTCCTTGTACCAGAGTGCCGACTGCTTGATGTAGCGTTTTTGCGTGTCGAAGTCGATGTAGAACAGGCCGTAGCGCTTGTTATAGCCATTGGCCCACGAGAACTGGTCCTGCAGGCTCCAGATAAAGTAGCCCTGGACGTCGACGCCCTCGGCGCGCGCCTGGAGCACCTTCTCCATGTGCTGGTCGACAAAGTCGATGCGCTCGGGATCGGCGACGATGCCGTTTGCGTCGGGCTCGGGGTCCTTGTGGCCCAGGCCGTTTTCGGTGATATAGATGACGGGGAGGTTGGGATAGGTGGCGCTGATGTGCTTGAGCGTGTCGTAGAGGCCTTGCGGGTAGATGAGCCAATCCCAGTCGGTGGTGGGGATACCCGGCATATCGACCTGCTGCCCGACGCCCTTAAACTTAAAGCACGAGGTGCCCTTGTCTCCGGTGCCGTTAAAGCTGTTGGTTGACTCGCCATCGTAGGCGGCGATAAACGCCGACTGATAGTAGTTGAGGCCGAACATATCGTTGCGGGGTGCCGCCTTGGCGAGCTCCTCCATGTCGCTGTCCTCAACCGTAAGCGTGGCGTTGTTGGCACGCAGAATCTCGTTGATGAGTGAGAGGGTGCGCGCGGAGTAGTGACCTAGGAAGGCGCCGTCCATGATGAAGTCGGTGTAGAAGGCGTTGTACAGGTCGGCGGCGTGCTGGTCGGCGGGCGAGTCTGTGGCAGGATATGCCGGCGTCAGGACGTTGACCATGCCAATGCGTCCGCCCAGGTGCTCGGTCTCGTCAAGATCCTTATACAGGTTGACGGCGCGGGCGTGGGCAACGAGCTCGTTGTGCTGGCTCTGGATGCCGCTCGTCACATCAAAGTGATGGTTGGGCGGGAAGTTGCCTTGGATGTATTGGGAGTGCGAGAGGCTGATGAGCTCGTTGATGGTGAACCAATTCTTGACCTCGCGGAACTCGCGGAAGCAGAACTCGGCATAGCGCACATAGGCGTCGACGGTCTTGCGGTTGAGCCAGTCGCCCTGGTTGAACAGGGCGGCGGGGGAGTCAAAGTGATGCAGGGACACATAGGGCTCGACGCCATACTTTTTGCAGCAGGCGAACAGCTCGTGGTAGTGCTTAACGCCCTCGGCGAGGGGCTCGGCATCGTCGCCGTTGGGGAAGATGCGGGTCCAGGCGATGGACACACGGATGGCGTTGAGTCCATGCTCGGCAGAAAGGCGGATATCCTCCTCGTAGCGGTTGTAGAAATCACTGGCCGGGTCGGGCAAAAAGCGACCCTGGGCGACAAGGTAATCGTCCCACATGGTCTTACCCTTGCCTGCCACCTTCGTGGAACCTTCCGTTTGGTACGCGGCGGTTGCGGCGCCCCAAACAAAGCCCTTCGGCAGCTGCTGTACGCGGTTTAGCAAAGACATATGCATACACCCTCTCGTCTCGCTGTTCGATATTGTGCGTTTGCGCTCAGGAGGCTCCCTGGTTAGCGTTCAGCGGTGAAAAAGCCCGATAAACACTATCTTAAAATGATTAGAACCAAAATGAGCACGTGAACATTTGACAATGAGCACGTTAACATCCGGCTGGGATGTATAGAAACAAAACAACTTCAAACAGCCGCGAACGGTTGTATTTGTTCGGTAAGCGGTTTTGATTGACAGAAGTTTTCATGTTGTGGTATATGGCTCGGGTATCATGAGCACGTTATCAATGTATGTACGATGCGCCATGGGCGCGGGGAATAGTTGGGAAGCAGGTTAGCGTGGAAGGCATGGCTCAGCAGACAAGGAATGGTCATTCGGCGAGCGCGGCAGAGGTTGCGGCGCTCGCTGGCGTGAGCCGCCAGACTGTGTCTCGCGTGGTCAACGGTATGCCCAACGTGACGGAAAAGACGCGCAAGCGTGTGCTGGCCGCCATGGAAGAGCTGGGCTTTCGTCCCAATTTTGCTGGAGCGGCGTTGCGCGGCGGGTCGTATCGTTCTATTGGCCTGTGCATGTACAACATCACACGTGTCGGTAACCTGGCGACGCTCGAGGGTATCATGCAAGCGGCGCGCGAGCACGATTTTGCCGTCACTATGATCGAGATGGGCGGCGACAAGCCCTATACACTTGCCGATGCCTCGCGCCGCATGGTCGAGCGACCCGTCGACGGCATGATTCTCAACATGAACCGCATGGCTCCCGATTTTGAGGAGTTTGTTCCCCAGCCGGGAGTGCGAACGGTCATCCTGTCCATGTATGCGCATCCGCGCTGCACGACGATCGACTCCGACCAGTATGGTTCGTGCGAGCTGTTGACCAATTATCTGCTGGAACATGGTCACTCGAATATGCGGTTTGTGGCGGGTCCGGAAAACTCGATTTCCTCGCGTTTTCGTGAGGCCGGTTGGCGCGATACGCTGGGTCGTGCTCATGTCGATGCCGCTCCGATGCTGCGTGGCGATTGGAGTGCGGACAGTGGGTACGCCATGGGCGAGCGGATTGCGGCCGAGGTGCTTGCCGGCGGGTCGCAGGCGCCGACTGCCGTGCTTGCGGCAAATGACCAGATGGCGCTGGGCGTTATCGCCGCGCTCGAGAACGCGGGCCTGTCCGTGCCCGACGACGTGAGCGTGGTTGGTATCGACGACGCACTCGAGGGACTTGTTCCTCACAATCGGCTGACGACGCTGCGATTTGATTTGCGCGGTGTCGGTAAGCTTGCGTTTGAGGCGGCGATTGGAGAGAGCTCGTCTATCGAGGCGATTCATGTGCCGAGTACGCTGGTCGAACGCTCGACTGTTAGGGACATACGGGGTTAGGTCCTACTCCGTTTGTCTCGATTTGTAACAGGTAGACGGTCAAAAGCGGGCTACGTGTTACAGATTTAGATTCTTCGGAAAGAGCAATCCTGTTCGTCTCAATCTGTAACAGCTAGGACCAAAAAACTCGGCTAGATGTTACAGATCGAGACAAACGGCTCCCGACCAGCCCAAAAACAAAAAGGCCGGGGGCGGCGCGCCGTGTGACGTGCCGCCCCCGGCTGAGAAATGGGGACAGGTGATGTGCGCGGGCAACCCCGCCAGCCGCTAGTCCAGACGACGGGTTTGCGCCACGTGCTTATACCAGTATGCGCTTGCCTTGGGCGTGCGCTTCTGAGTTTCAAAGTCAACGTAGAAGAAGCCGTAACGCTTGTTGTAGCCATTGGTCCAGGAGAACTGATCCTGCAGGCTCCACAGGAAGTAGCCGCCCACGTTGACGCCCACCTCCATGGCCTTGAGCAACCAGCGTAGGTGCTGCTCAATGTAGTCGATGCGCGGCTGGTCGTCCACAAAACCGTCCTTGTAGGGGTCCTTGTAGCCCATGCCGTTCTCGGTGATGAAGATTTGCTTGTAGTTGGGGTAGCGCTGCTTAATGTAGACGAGCAGATCGAACAGGCCCTCGGGATAGATGATCCAGTCCCAGTCGGTGGTGGGGATACCAGGCTTGTTCACATGCTCGCCAATACCCTTAACGCGCCAGCGGCCGGTGCCCTTCTCGCCCGTACCGTTGTGGTGCAGGTCGTTCTCGCCATCGTAGGCCTTCAAGAAGCGGCACTGGTAGTTGTTAACGCCCAGGTAGTCGTTGTAGAGCGCGGCCTCGCGCATGATTTCCAGATCCTCGTCCAGGATCTCGATGGTGCCGCCCGAGACGGCAGCCAGGCGGTTGGCGCACTCGAGGGTGTCGGGGGCATAGTCGCCGCGGAAGGTGGCGTCGAGCAGAAACTGGTTCTGCAGCACGTGCTCGTTGTTGGCGGCTTTGATGTCGGCGGGGTCGTTCTCGTTGAGCGGATACTTAAACTCCAACGACTGAATGACGCCGATCTTGCCCTTAAAACCGCCGTTGTGGAAGGCCAGTACTGCCTTGGCGTGGGCGAGCATCATGTTGTGCTCGCACTGGAAAGCCTCGGCCAGATGCGCCTTGACGCCACCGGGGAAGGTGCCCTCGATGTAGGTGTTGGAGGCGTCGGCCCAGATCTCGTTAAAGGTGAACCAGTAGGTCACCTGGTCGGCGTACTCCTTAAAGCAGAAGGTGGCAAAGTCCACAAAGGCGTCGATGGTCTCGCGGTTGAGGAAATCGCCCTTCTCAAAGAGGGGCAGCGGCGTGTCAAAGTGATGCAGCGTGACGAACGGCTCAACGTGGTGCTTATGGCACTCGGCGAAGAGATCGTGATAGAACTGGACGCCCTCGGGGTTAATCTCACCGGTGCCGTTGGGAAAGATGCGGCTCCAGGCGATGGAGAGGCGAATGCCGTTGATGCCGAACTCCTCGCACAGCTCCAAGTCGACGGGGTACTGGTTGTAGAAGTCCGAAGCGGGATCGGGGGAGAAGCGCCCCTGGGCCTCCAGGAAGTCGTCCCAGGCGACTTTGCCTTTACCGTGGGTGCGGGTCTCGCCCTCTACCTGGTAGGCAGCGGTAGCGCCGCCAAAGACAAAGTCCTCGGGAAACTGCGCGGGCGGGTTGGTGACGCTAGCAGGGTTAACGGACATGATGATCCAATCGTCTAAATCGAAGGGCCAGCCGGTCTTGGATGGTCGGCTGGCCCTGAGCGTTACTTACTTCGAGAGTTGCTCGCTTACGAAGGCGAGAGACTTATCGCCGTTCTGGGAAAGCTCGATGTACTGCTTACCGCGGCAGGCGACGCACTTGTTGCCCACGCGCTCGCAGTCCTTCTGCAGGTCGGCCAGGTAGCTGGCGGCCTGCGGGGCCAGGACGACCAGGTCAAAGTCGGGGAGCATGTCAACGTGGTTGCCATAGGCCTCGGCAGCGGTCTCAAGATTGATGCCGCGCTCTTTGGCAGCCTTGGCCAGCGCGTTGGCGAGAAGGCCCGAAGTACCGCCACCCTGGCAGAGCACGAGCACGCGCTTGCCGTTGAGGTCGCTGGTGGCCGTGGCCTCGGTGGCGGCGGGAGCGACGTCGGACTTCACGGCCTCGGCAGCAGCACCGGCGGCAACGCTCTTGGCGTCAGCCTTGCCCTGGAAGGCGTCGTTGAGCTTGGCGGCCTTCTCGGCGTTCTTGGCGGCGAGCTCCTCCTGGGAGATCTCGGCCTCCTCGGCGCACTTCTGGGCGTCATAGGCACGGAAGAACGGATAGTACAGAACGAAGTCGACGACCAGGATAAGGGCGAGCATCACAAAGGCGAGCGGCTGGAAGCCCAGGCCCATGATGGTGCCGATGGGGCCGGGGACGGTCCAGGGCAGGGTGTACATAAAGCCGTTCATGCCCAAGAAGTCGATAAAGATCTTGAGGATCCAGATGTTGGCGATCGGGGCAAAGACAAACGGGACAAAGAAGACGGGATTGAGCACGATGGGTGCGGCGAACAGCAGCGGCTCGTTGACGGCAAAGCACACGGGGACGATAGCGGCCTTACCGACGGCGCGCATCTCCTGGGACTTGGCCAGGAAGCAGAACATAAAGACCAGGACGAGCGTGGCGCCGGTGCCGCCCATGCAGACGACGAAGTACTGGGCACCCTGGGTCAGGACAGCGGAAGCGTGCTGGCCGGCCTGGAACGCAGCCAGGTTGTCGGTCATGTTGGCAACGAGAGCGGCGGCGATGGCGGGCTCGACGATCGAGGGGCCGTGGACGCCCACGAACCAGAACAGGCTCATGGCGCCGTAGATCACAGCGAGGCCGATGTAGCCATCGGCAGCGGTGAACAGGGGCTGGAACACCTGGATGACACCCTGGGCAAAGCAGAAGCCAAAAGCAGCGCGGAAGACGATGTCAAAAACCCAAAAGGCGGTGATGCAGACGGAGAAGGGGATGATGTCCTTAAAGGTCTGCGAGATGTTGGGCGGAACCTGCTCGGGCATCTTGACGGTGATGTTGCGCTTAATGAAGAACTTGTAGATGATGCCGGTCACAAACGCAGCGATGAAAGCGGTCAGCAGGCCCTTGGAACCAAGGTAGGTGGTGTTGAAACCGCTGGCAGCGTCCGTGGCAATGGTGTCGCTCGAAAGGAGCAAGAAGCCGATGATGGCCGCGCACATGCACGAGATAAAGTTGATCTGGTTGTTCTTGGGCAGATCGCGGTTCTGAGCGTCGGCGAAGTGCTTGGCCGTGGTGGCGGCGCAGGCGATGGCCAGGATGCCCATGGAGTAGTTGTAGCACTTCCACAGGGCGTTGTTGATGTCATCGGGCCAGTAGAAACCCCAGATGTTGGGGACCGAGGCTACCAGGCAGAAGATGGACGAGAAGATGATGATGGGGATGACGGAGATAAAGCCGTCGCGGATCGCCTTGAGGTACTTGTTGCGGGCGATCGCGTTGAAAAAGGGCTGGCCCTTTTCGATGATGGCGATGAGTTGCTCCATGCAATGCTCCTAAGAGTCGGTGGGTTAGCAACGATGGTAGCTTTTGGCGTTCGGTTGCCAAAATGTTGACGTTGCCATTTTGCGACACAAAAAAAGACGCGAACCGGTGGTTCCTGTGCCTGCGAACCGTCGATTCCTTATGCGTAAACGTTTGAGCCGCCCGGTGGCTCTGTGTTTGCGCAATGGCAACGTTAACATTTGGTCGACAAAAGCCGTTCGGGGAAGCAAAAATGTCGGTGAACGGTAGGTTTTGGGTGGTGAGCGTATGGTGGGGGAGGCGTTAGATATACTTGAAGACGTTTCATTTGACTGCGTAGGGTGCCACCAATGGCATCGTTGACATAGAAAGATCGACCTATGGCCGCTGTTAAAAAATCGGTATCCGTCAAAGACGTGGCGCGCCTCGCGGGCGTCTCGGAGCAGACGGTCTCGCGCACCGTGCACGATTCGCCCAGTGTGCGCCCCGAGACCAAGGAACGCGTGCGTGCCGCCATGCGCGAGCTGGGGTATCGCCCCAATTTTGCCGGTCGATCGCTGCGCCGTGGCAAGTTTAAGACCGTTGGCGTCGCCATGTTCAACATTACCGGTACCGGCAACCTCGACCGTATGGAGGGCTTTGCCGCCGCGGCCGACAAACATGGCTATGCCATCACCCTCACTAAAGTAGATGGGCATCCGTATACCCTCGAGAGCGCATCGTCGCGCATGAGCGCGCTGCCGGTAGACGGCATGGTCGTGATCATGAATCGCATGCCGGCGGACTTTGGAACCTTCGAGCCGCTGCCCGGCATGCAGACGGTGCTCGTTACGATGCTGGAGCATCCGCTCTGTTCAACGGTCGATAACGACCAGTTCGATTGCTCGCGCCAGGTGGTCGAGTACTTGCTGGGGCGGGGGCACAAAACCGTGCACTTTATCTCGTGTCCCGAGCGCTCGCTTTCGGGCATGCGGCGCGAGGAAGGCTGGCGCGAGACATTGCGCGCGCATGGAATTGAGCCGCCGCGACTCGTCCGTGGGGATTGGACGGCACAGAGCGGATATGCTGCCGGTCAGGCTCTGGCGGAAGATCCGACCTGTACGGCCATTTATGCTTCCAACGATGCCATGGCATACGGCTGCATTCGCGGGCTCGAGTCGTGCGGAAGCCGTGTGCCCGAGGACGTGAGCGTGGTGGGTGTTGATGACAGCCTGGGCGATATCGTGCCCGACCGTCGCCTGACCACGGTGCGCTTTGACAACAAGCGCGTCGGCATGTGGGCGGTTGACAAGATTGCCGGCGCCGAGGGCGTTGAACCCGGTGTGGAGCACATGCTGTTTCCGGGCGTGCTCGTCGAGGGCGATACGGTGCGCGATGTACGCTAGGGCGCAGGTCTGTTTGGGTTGCCGCTAATTGTGTTCGATATTGTTCAGATTGGTTCAAAAACCGTTCACGGGCGAAAAGTGACCGTTCATAGCTCGAAATCACGTTTTGCGCTGTTCTTTTTTGTTTGAATGTTATTGTTTCTGCCATACAGAACGCAGCGCGTATGCCCGGACGCGATGCTCTCCATTGGTTCATATGTGAAAGGAACGCAATATGGCAACCAAAGAAGAAATCTCGATGGTTGGATTCGAGATCGTCGCATACGCAGGTGACGCCCAGACCGATCTGCTTGCAGCGCTCGATGCTGCTCGCGAGGGTGACTTTGAGAAGGCCGAGCAGCTGCACAAGGATGCCAGCGATGCGCTCATCGGTGCCCACGACACGCAGACCAAGCTGCTTTCGCAGGAGGCCGGCGGTGGCGAGATGGAGATGACCTTCATCATGGCTCACGCTCAGGACACTCTCATGACCACCATGATTCTGGAGAAGCAGACCCGCTTTACCATCGACGCCTACAAGCGCATCGCTGCGCTCGAGGCCAAGCTCGCCTAACGAGTCCTTACAACCAAGTCCCCTTCCAAAAGCTCTGCCGCTACCCGCGGCAGGGCTTTTTCTGTCCTCCTCCAAGTTGCGGTGAAATGGGGACTGAATAGGGGCCGGCGGGCGCAAAACAATCCCTATTCCACCGCAACTCATCCCGAGATAGTCATTGGGGACGTTCTTAAACGACTAGTCATTGGGGACAGTCTTGGAGCTTCTGCACGCCCTCCCGTTCGGTTTTTCGATGGGTGGGTATACTTCCATCCGCAATACAGACCGGACTGAGGAGGTATCCAAATGCCGGATAACGGGTCAATACAAAAAAGAGACGCGCACGAGATGGCTCATGGACGTCC
Source organism: uncultured Collinsella sp. (assembly GCA_900549575.1). GTDB lineage: Bacteria > Actinomycetota > Coriobacteriia > Coriobacteriales > Coriobacteriaceae > Collinsella. The sequence goes on along the minus strand of URPB01000037.1, from coordinate 4,586 downwards.
TGTCCAGATAACCGAGCACACGACGGTAACCGAGCTGCAGCCCAGTCTGTCCGATGTCGTGTGCGCAAACAAAAAACTGCAGATTGGCTTTATCGTTGCGCTCGTGGTCCTGGCGCTGCTGTCGGGCTTTGTAGCTCGTCCGCATTTCGCCGATACCAAAACTTGGGACTCCACCATCGAGGTCATCGATCAAAAGAAGGGCAACGTTTTGGCGCTCACGGCTTCATGCGTTGCTCTATCTGCGGGCATTACCGCGCTGCCGGGTGATACGGGAACGCCGGTTGCCGAGCAGCTCGCGCAGCTTTCAGGCAACCTTGGTATCGTGCTTGCCGTGCTATACCTAGAGAAATATTTGCTCACGATTTTGTGGTCGGTTGGCTTGGGCGTCCTAATCCCGTTCGCGTTGGTGCTCTTTGCGGTGTCGCTCGGCATTCACGGGCGCTGGAGTACGAGCGCCGTCCTGCGCCGTGTGGCGACACGCGTGCTGGTGGTTGCCGTGATCGGCATGGCGTTCGTACCCGCGAGCGTATGGGTGTCGCAGAAGGTCGATGAAACGTATCGCGTAAGTATTGAGCAAGCTGAGCAAAAGGCGAGCGATGCCGCAAAGACGGCTGATGCCACGGACAGGTCAGCCGAGACCAGCTCAAAATCGAACAAGAAAAAATCCGAGCCCAAGGAGTCCAAAAACGTGCTCGAGCAGTTGACTGACGGGGCCTCGAGCCTTGTTACGTCGGTGACCAGCGGTGCCAAGCAGATGACCGATGAGATCGTGCATCAGGTGACCGATCTGATCGAAGGCGTCATCGTGATGATCGTGACCTCGTGTGTGATTCCTCTACTGGTGCTCGTGGCGTTCCTATGGCTAGGACACGTGCTGCTGGGGATCGATATCTCCGGTCCCGCGAACTATCTGACGGGTCGTTTCTTGAGCGCTCCGTCCAGACATGCCAAGAAGAGCGGGCAGTCTGAGTAGGCGGCAAAGCGATCTTTGGAAGATCAACCGTAAGAAGGGCGGCCGAGACACGTTCTCGGTCGCCCTTTTGTTTGTTGAACACGTGGGCGCTACGTCCGCGCCGGGCTCAAACGGTCAGCAATCATCCGTGAATGGTGTTTGTTCAAAAAGAACAAAGATAAACAAATTATTGTTGCAGTCGGTGTTCGAATGTGTTCAAATAAACACGAACAGTGAAGAATCGCACATTCAGATGCCCGGACCTGAACGCGATTCAACACTTCCAAACAGAAACTACGCACCTGCGTATCTCTCAAGGAGGATGTCATGAGGGTTGTAATCGCTTCCGATGCCGACGGTATGTCGATGAAGGAGTCCATCAAGGAGATGCTCATCGCCGACGGTCACGAGGTCGTCGACTATTCCGAGACCCCTGCCGCGGACTTTGTCGATTCCGCGACCGCCGTTGCCAAGGACCTGCTGGAGCACAAGGATTCCCAGGGCTTTGCATTCGATAAGTACGGCGTCGGCTCCTATATGGCCGCCGTCAAGATCAAGGGCATGGTCGTCGCCAACATTTCCGACGAGCGTTCCGCTTACATGACCCGCGAGCACAACGGCTCGCGCATGGTCACCATGGGCCCGGGCGTTGTGGGCACCGAGGTCGCCAAGAAGATCGCCCGCGAGTTCCTGCGTGCCCAGTACGCCGGCGGCCGTCACCAGATCCGTGTCGACATGCTCAACAAGATGGCCTAACGAGAGCCACCGAGAACTCGAACTTCTACCTCAACTTGTGAATTCAGACGAAAGGACGTTCTGATGAAGAAGACCATCGCAATCGGTTGCGACCATATCGTTACGGACGAGAAGATCTATCTGGCCGACCGCCTGGAGCAGGCTGGCTACAAGGTGCTCGACTGCGGCACCTACAGCCACACCCGTACGCACTATCCCATCTACGGCAAGGCCGTGGGCGAGGCTGTTGCCAGCGGCAAGGCCGACTTTGGTGTAGCCCTGTGCGGCACCGGCATCGGCATCACCAACGCCGTCAACAAGGTTCCCGGCGCCCGTTGCGCCCTGGTCCGCGACATGACCTCTGCCCTGTATGCCCGTCGTGAGCTCAACGCCAACATCGTGGGCTTTGGTGGCAAGATCACCGGCGAGTTCCTGATGGCCGATATCATGCTTGCCTTCCTGGAGGAGCCCTACGAGAAGACTCCCGAGCACGATGCCCTGATCGCCAAGATCGATGCCTGCAATAAGGCTGACGCCGAGGCTCAGGCTGACCTGCACTTCTTTGACGAGTTCCTCGAGAAGTGGGACCGCGGCGAGTATCACGACTAAGGAGGTTACGCGGTTTTACCAAACCGCGTAACGGGTCGACGCTGCGAAGCCATCTGGCGGGCAATCTGCCGTTCAGCTTCGGCGGCATGACCAGAAGGTCAATGCCGCCTCGCTTCACGGCACCTTGCCTCGCCAGCTGACTTCTCGCTGACGTTGGGGGCACCTGTGGGGTTACCGCTGTTGTTGCGAAGCTTTCTGGTTCAGTAAGCTGCTCCGATAACACGTTTGCTTGCTGAGCTTGTGGGCTTCGTTTTGGCGGGACCCGGTATTCTGCAGCTTTTCAATTGACGGCTCGCGTTTCTGTGAGGGGGCGCGGGCCGGTTTTCTATCAGCCCTATTGACTTGGCGGGCTGTCGTAAGAAAGGGAAGGCTCCTATGGAGTTTGTTCTTGATAACGGTTCTATCCGCGTGGCACTGAGCACGGCGGGCGGGTCGTTCACTTCTATTACGGCCAACGGCCGTGAGTACCTGTGGCAGGGCGACCCGGCGGTGTGGTCGGGCCAGGCACCCATTTGTTTCCCGATCTGCGGCGGCCTTCGTGACGGTCGCGCAATGACCATGGGCGGCCGCGAGGTCAAGCTCGCCCGCCACGGCTTTGCTCGCAAGCAGGAGTGGAAGCTCGAGGAGCAGAGCGACAACATGGTTGTGCTGAGCTTAAGCTCTGCCGACCATGCCGAGTTGCTCGAGCAGTACCCGTATCCGTTTAAGATCGTTGCTCGTTACACGATCGATGCGGAGAAGGTGGCCGTGTCGTACGAGGTGACCAATGAGGGCACCGAGGACATGCCGTTCTTTGTGGGCGGTCACCCTGGCTTTAAGTGCCCGCTTGACGAGGGCGAGTCCTACGACGACTACGAGCTCCGTTTTGAGCAGCGCGAGGCCGCCGAGCTCTGTACTGCCGTTCCCTCGACGGGCCTGATTGATGTTGAGCATCGCAGCAAGAACCCGATGGTTGGCCATGACCTGCCGCTGACCCACGAACTCTTTGACTTCGCAGAGACCATCTTTGACGTGCTCGAGAGCCACGTGGTTACGCTTACCAAGAAAACCGAGGACAAGGGCGTGCGCCTGACGTTCCCCGATATGCCGTACCTGATTGTGTGGAGCAAGCCCGAGGGCGACTTTGTGGCCGTGGAACCGTGGGGCGGCCTGTCCACCTGCTCCGACGAGGACGATATTCTGGAGCACAAGCGCGGCTGCCTGGTGGCCAAGCCGGGAGAGACCGTCACCCGCGGCTTTGAGATCGAGATCCTTTAACGAGCTATCGTATGTTTGGGGCGGGTTATGCCGCCCCGGAACAGGAGTTCAACATGATTCTGACCGTTACCATGAACCCGTCGATTGATACGCGCTATCAGCTCGACAAGCTGATCATCGACGATGTTAACCGTGTGACACCCGAAAAGACCGCTGGCGGCAAGGGCCTCAACGTGAGTCGCGTGCTGCTGCAGCTGGGTGACGACGTGCTCGCGACCGGCCTGCTCGGCGGCCACATGGGTGCCTATATGGCCGAGCTTATGGATGCCGACGGCGTCAAGAACGACTTTGTGCCCATTGCCGGTGAGACGCGCATCTGCCTGAATATCCTGCATGAGGGCAATCAGACCGAGCTGCTGGAGAGCGGCCCGCAGATCGCCCCGGCCGAGCTCGAGGCCTTTACGGCCAAGTTTGCCGAGCTTGCAGCGAAGGCGGACGTCGTGACGCTTTCGGGCTCGCTGCCGCGTGGCGTCGATGCCGGCTACTATGCCGAGCTCGTCAAGATCGCCGAGGAGGCGGGCGCCAAGGTGCTGCTCGACACCTCGGGTGCATCGCTGGAGGCCGCGCTGGAGTCCGACGCTAAGCCTGAGCTCGTAAAGCCCAACCTGACCGAGATTAACGGCCTGCTGGGTACGTCCTTTACGACCGATGATGTCGATGCCCTGCGCGAGGCGCTCGCCGCCGATGACCGTTTTGCCGGTATCCCCTGGGTTGTCGTTTCGATGGGCGCTGCCGGTTCGGTTGGCTTCCATGAGGGCCGCGCGTTCCGCGCCAAGACGCCCGCGATTGCGGCTGTGAACGCAACGGGTTCCGGCGACTCGACCATCGCCGGCTTTGCACATGCCATTGCTGCTGGCGCCGACGACGTCACGGTGCTCAAGACCGCCAATACCTGCGGCAAACTCAACGCTATGGATCCCAAGACCGGTCACCTGGTCATGGACCGCTGGGACGAGATCTACAACAACGTTGAAGTAACGGAGCTTTAGGGTTACGCGGTTTTACCAAACCGCGTAACGGCTCGACGCTGCGC
>URPB01000036.1:0-19750 GCA_900549575.1 uncultured Collinsella sp. | reverse complement strand
ACAAATCCAAGTTAGACCATTTCAAATGGTTCGATGTCTGCCCGGATGCGACACAACTGGTGTGTCCATCCTCGCAGTATCCGGTTCTCAAGGTGCACGCTTAGCGGCTCATCCGGTCCGACCGGGCCGCGCGGCAAGGAGATATATTGCCAGACCGCGAAGCGATGTGGGACGTCAATTCCACTCTTCACAAGTCCTACACAACATATCGCTTCCTATCATAAGCAATAGAAAGGCTGGTGCAGAAATGCTGCACGTATCAGATGATGACCCTTCGATTAAGAGATATATAAAGATCGGTCACCTGTAAGTGTCTATCTACCCGCGCTTTTGCTATATAAACCAGCGCTCTAGATAAAAAGAGGGAGTGCCGCACACGGTGCGACACTCCCCTAGCGATTCAACAGAATCTATTAGGCCTCGAGAGCCTTCTTGGCAATGGCAGCCAGCTCGTTGAAGGACTCAATGTCCTCGTAAGCCATCTGAGCCAGGACCTTACGGTCGAGCTCGATGCCGGCAACCTTCAGGCCGTGCATGAACTGAGAGTAAGAGATGTCGTTCAGGCGAGCAGCAGCGTTGATACGGGTGATCCAGAGAGAGCGGATCTCGCGCTTCTTGTTGCGGCGATCACGATACTGATACTGCAGGGAGTGCTGGACCTGCTCTTTAGCATGCTTGTAAGTACGCGAAGCGGCACCGTAGTAACCCTTCGCACGGTGCATAACGGTACGGCGCTTCTTCTTGGCGGCAACAGCGCGCTTAATACGTGCCATGTTCTATCAACTCCTAGACGGTAAAACGAAAAACGGGAACGCGAACTTAGGCGAGACGCGACTTGATGACCTTGCGGTCGGCAGCGGCGATCTCGGTCTCCTGACGGAAGCCACGCTTACGCTTGGTGGACTTCTTGCTCAGGATGTGGCTCTTGAAAGCCTTGGCGCGCATAAGCTTGCCGGTACCAGTCTTGCGGAAACGCTTCTTGGTGCCGCTGTGGGACTTCATCTTAGGCATGAAATACTCCTTAATCGGTTACAGAACACTAGTTACTTAGTATCGCTTGCCGCTTTATCCTCATCGAAGGCGCCCTTAATCGGGGCGAGCAGCATAAGCATGTTACGGCCTTCCATCTTAGGCTTGGACTCGACCGTAGCGTAAGGCTTGAGATCCTCGGCGAGACGCTCGAGAACGTTAAGGCCCTGCTCCGGGTGAGCCATCTCACGGCCGCGGAACATGATGGTGATCTTAACGCGTGCGCCCTTCTTGAGGAAACGCAGAACGTGGCCCTTCTTGGTCTCGTAATCGCCAACGTCGATCTTGGGTCGGAACTTCATTTCCTTGACCTCGACCTTGGACTGGTTCTTACGAGCAGCTTTGGCCTTCATGGCCTGCTGGTACTTGAACTTACCGTAGTCCATGACCTTGCAGACCGGCGGCTCCGCGTTGGGAGCGATCTCGACCAGGTCGAGACCCTGATCGTCAGCGACGCGCTGGGCATCGCGGATGGCGAACAGGCCGAGCTGAGAGCCATCGACGCCAATCAAACGGCACGAAGATGCAGTGATCTCGTCGTTGATGCGGGTGTCATCAGACTTAGCTATTTTCCCTACCTCCATTCATAAAAAAATAACCCGGCGCTTCTTTGCAACCAGGTCGTACACATAGACATCCTCGGTATGAGGAAGGGAATCTAGGTTGTATGACCAGTCAGCTGCTCATTGGCGCCAAAAGGTGGGAACCCTCGGGTTCCTCTTTAGGGCATTGCGGGAACAACGCCTTGCGAATAATAACACGTACCGTGCGTTATCACATTACGTACACGAAAAAGGGGGCCTTGACCCCCTTGAAGCGCAGGTGCATGCATGGTGCCCCAGGCGAGACTCGAAGGGCCTTCGCTTCGCGAAGCCCCGGGCTTCGGGCGCACGGCGCCCTCGCCACGCTCCGCTACAAACAGGCCACAGGCCTGTTTGCTTAACGCTCCGCGCGCTCACGCGAGTTCGGCACGAAAAAGGGGGTCTTGACCCCCTTGAACGCTCACTTGCATGTATGGTGCCCGAGGCGAGACTCGAACTCGCACGTTGTTGCCAACGGTGGATTTTGAGTCCACTGCGTCTGCCAATTCCGCCACTCGGGCACGTAATGCGTGAGTTAGTTTATCACAGCTTTCTGTTGATTAGTCCGAAAATGGAACTTCGAGCATTTCGATAAGTTCAACCTTGCGCAATATCTCCCGCTGACGACATCCACGTCCGTTAACCGAGGCTTCGCCCATCTGGTTGTCATAGGGATCCTCGCGCATGCCGTCGAAAGCAGGCACAAATTCAGCCTGGAATCGATTGTTGGCCACCATACGCCACGGGTCGAGATTGCCAAAGTAGTGACGGCGACGCCACTCCTCCCCCATCCTGCGTGCCGAGGAACCAAACGATACGTCGGCGTTAAGCCACCCGGTCTGTGGCGTATAGAACTCAGCCCAGTCGTGCGGTCCCACCGAATCGGGCGCAACATACAGGCCGCTCTGCCAACGGGCAGGCACGCCCGCGATACGGCACATGGTGATAAACGTGAGCGCCATAACGCCGCAATCGCCGCGGAGCGAATGCGCACAGTCGTCGGCAATAGATCCCAAAAGCAGGTACGGTGGCTGATAGCGATAGTCGATATGCTGTGTTAGATAATCATAGATGGCGCGAGCGCGGTCGAGCGGATCGACGAGCCCGTCAATGATACGCGCCGTCAGTTGACGCAAATACGGCGTGAACGCAATGTGCGGACGGTCCTCGGAGGTGTCCTCGGGCAGTGGTGCGTCCATACAGGGATGCGATGGGAGCGCGCTACCATAGATATCGCAATAGGCGGCATCGATGTGATAGCGATAGGTCACCGAGAATGAATGTTCAGTCAAAGATGTCCAGGAGGCTGTACGAGCCGAAACGTTCTCAGAGGCAACGGTGCCCTCCGACGTCATATCGAGAACCTCGATATGAGACTGTTGACGACAGGCGGCGGCAACGGGTAGCCACGCGCGAACAGTCTCTCCCTCCAGAGCCCCGGGGACAGACACGGATGCCCTAAGCGTGATGACGCGAGTCAACCCGTTTTGCGACTCCATCTCCCTGAGCATCTGGTTACGCAGCGCTATTCCGTCCGCAGAATCTGGACGCAGGCCCGGAACCTCCTTGGGGTACACGCGAAGCGAATCAAGGAAGTTATCGAGAACAAACAGCTCGCCATCGATAAAGCGCCAGTCAATACGCTTGCGATTAATCAGGTCGTCAAACTGCTCTTCGGTAAACTCTGGCCACTCCTCGCGAATCATCGCAATGGCTCGATCACGCGACACCGAAAAATGAAGCGGCGTCTCGAGCATGCGATACCGCTCGGCACGAACACAAGCCGCCAGCGAAGGCTCAGGGTTCTGCTCCAAAAAGCGATCGCAGGCAGCAACAGCCTGCGTCAAATACCCGGCATCCTTAAGACGAAGAATCTCGGGCGGCAGACCAATATCGAGATGACGAAAATCATCACAACAAACATCAACAGAGCAACCAACAGGACCTTCGTCAATAACCTTCCCATCCGAAGGCAGCACATCAATAACAGCCATACCAAACTCCAAGTCACTAGAACGCTTGAAGCCCATTGTAGCGAGATAAAAAGAAAGCCCCAACAAGGGAGCCATTAACGCCGCTGAACGGTAGCAAAAATGAAATCAGCCCAGTAACCCTGTAGCGAGTTAACGAAGGAGGCCCCGTTTCCCCGGAGCTGATTCCGTCGCGCGACTTCTGGCGAAGCCGAAACCATTTATTCAGCCCAGTAACTCTGCGGCGTTAAACGAAGGAAGCCCCGTCCCCCGGAACTGTTTCCTTGGCGCGACTTCTGGCGAAGCCAGGTGAGCGCAAAGGAAACAGTGTAGAGAGACGGGGCTTCCGGCGGGAAGTTTAGCGACGCTTACGCCTTGTTGACGGAGCCAAACTCCTCCATGAGCTCCTTGGTGCGGGCAACAATGTTGTCGCGACCAGGCTTGAGGAGCTTGCGGGGGTCAAAGCCCTTGCCCTGCTGATCCTTGCCAGCCTCGATGTACTCGCGGACGCCCTTGGCGAAGACGAGCTGCAGGTCGGTGTTGACGTTGATCTTGGAGATGCCCAGGGAGATGGCCTTCTTGATCTGATCCTCGGGGATGCCGGTACCACCGTGCAGAACGAGGGGCAGGTCGCCGGTCTGAGCCTTAATCTCGCCCAGACGCTCGAAGGAAAGGCCAGCCCAGTCGGCGGGATACACGCCGTGGATGTTGCCGATGCCGCAGGCGAGGAAGTCGACGCCCAGGTCAGCAATCTGCTTGCACTCAGCAGGATCAGCGAGCTCGCCGCTGGAGGTCACGCCGTCCTCGGTGCCGCCGATGCCGCCGACCTCGGCCTCGATGGACATACCCTTGGAGTGGGCAAGCTCAACGAGCTCCTTGGTGCGGTCGAGGTTAAGCTGGAAGGTCTCCTCGTGAGAGCCGTCATACATGATGGACGTGAAGCCGGCCTCGATGCACTTGAAGCAGTCCTCGTAAGAACCGTGATCGAGGTGAAGGGCAACGGGAACGGTAACGCCCGTGGCCTCGACGGCAGCCTTGACCATGTCGGCGCAGACCTTGAAACCGCCCATCCACTTAGCGGCACCAGCGGTGCACTGAAGGATCAGCGGAGACTTGGCCTCCTCGGCGGCCTGGAGAATAGCCAGGGTCCACTCGAGGTTGTTGGTGTTGAAGGCACCGAGACCGTACTTGCCGGCCTCGGCCTTCTTGAGCATGTCTGCTGCGTTGACGAGCATAAAAGAAACCTCCTGTAAGGTTGCTCCGATAACGCCTGTGATTTTACCACGGCGCACCCGAGCATAATCGTTCGTTTGTTCACGAATATCGTCCAAACAGACTTTTTTGACCGTTTGCCCTACGAAATTGACCCGTTGGGGAAAAATAGCTTGACGTTTGGACGCTTCTCGTGCTTCAAAAAGCCGACTATTAAGCTACACCTGCATGAAAGGGTTCTGCATGAGCTCGCGTGCCATGGTGGTCGAATCGCCATGGCCGGTTAGGCAAACGGTATCGGGCGGGAGAAGCCGGGCGAGCTTGGAGAGCGAGCGCAGAATCGCCGCCTCGTCTCCTCCAGAAAGATCGGTGCGGCCGTGCCCACCCGGAAACAGGGTGTCGCCCACAAAGGCAATGTTCCCCTGCTCGGTGGCGGCAAACAAGACGATTCCGCCCGGCGTATGCCCTGGCGTCTCGATCACCTGCAGGCAGATATCGCCCACCTCGAGAGTATCGCCCTCGGCGAGCAGGCGCGTCGGCTCCCCAGGGTCGGGCGTCTCAATGCCCCACATAGCTCGCTGTTCCTCGATGTTCGCATGCGGCACCGCCACATCCTTAGCACACAGCTCATACTGACAACCCTCGCCAACGGTGGTTCGCACGCCGGCAACACCACCAACATGATCGGCATGGCCATGAGTGCATACGGCGCCAAGCATGCGTACGCCGGGATGCTTGGCTCGAATATGCTCCACCAGGCGCTCGCCTTCCCATGCGGGGTCGACAATCACGCACTCATTGTCCGAAATAACAGCATAGCTATTGGTCTGAATGGGACCGTTTACGAGTGTCTCGATCTCGACCGTTCCCTTGGGAGTTACATCCAAGGACACAGCACTCATGTCCCTCTCCTCTCTATAGAACTCGAGGCATCAAACGATGCCTCGAGTGTAGCGAATATCGATAATGTGGCACGTTCGTCGCGACTAAACGCGGCGCTTAAGTTGGGCTCCACCCTCGCCGGGCATCAGGCGGCGCGCGTCGTAGACCGAGTCAACGCTGCTGATAGAGGCCAACAGCGGATCCAGGCCACTCGCGTCCGAGATCTCGACCATAAAGCGCAGGGTTGCAATACCCTCGCGGTTGGTCGAGGTGGCGGCAGAAAGGATATTGCCGCCCGCATCGCCAATGGCAATGGTGACATCCTTGAGCAGACCCATGCGGTCCAGGCACTCGACCACGATCTCGACCTGGAAGAGGGTGTCGGCAGCGCCGTCCCACTCCACTTCGATCATGCGCTCGGGATGCTCCATAAGACCCTTGACGTTGGGGCAGTTGGCGCGATGCACCGAAACGCCGCGGCCGCGCGTGATGAAGCCGACGATATCGTCGCCCGTCACCGGATTGCAGCAATGCGCCAGACGGACCAGCAGTCCGCTGTTGCTCTCGCCCTTGACGATAATGCCGTTGCTGGCGCTCTTGCCGCGCTTTTGCGGCTTGCGGTTGGAGCCGCGGGCAGGCTGCTTGACAACCTCGGCGATAGCCTCGGCCTTGGTGACCTGTTCCTCGGGCTTGGGGTCCAAGATTTGCTCGACCTTGTTACCCACAGCGCGCGGGGCAACCTTGCCGGCGCCGACGGCGGCAAACAGGTCCTCGAGCTGCTTGTAGTTAAACTGCTCCGCCACGGCGTTGAGCGCACGCGTGGATCGCGGCGTAGAGATGCCATACCCGCGCTTGCGCAGGTCCTTGGCCAGTATATCGCGGCCGGCAGCGGCGTCATCGTCTTTGGTCGCGGCGGCGAAGTAACGGCGAATCTTTGACTTGGCCGAAGGTGTCTTGACGATCTTGAGCCAATCACGCGACGGCTTGGAACTCTTGTTGGTCAGGATTTCAACGCGGTCGCCCGTCTTGATCTCGTGCGTGAGCGGGGCCACCGCACCGTTGATCTTAGCGCCGACGCAGTGGTTGCCCACCTCGGTGTGAACGGCGTAGGCAAAGTCGAGCGGCGTGGAGCCGGCACGAAGCGCCATGACCTCGCCCTTGGGTGTAAAGACAAAAATCTCCTGGTCAAACAAGTCGACCTTCAGCGAGTGCAGGTATTCCTTGGCGTCCGTAATCTCGTCAGAAGCAGCCCAATCGAGCGAATGTTTGAGCCAGTTAATCTGGTCGTCCAGACGCTGGGCATCATTGGTCTTAGACGCAGATGATCCGCCCGACTTCTTATAGAGCCAGTGGGCGGCAATGCCGTACTCGGCCTGCTCATGCATCTCATAGGTTCGAATCTGAATCTCGAGCGGGCGGGCCGTGGGGCCGATAACCGTCGTATGGAGCGACTGGTAGTTATTGACCTTGGGCATGGCGATATAGTCTTTAAAGCGACCGGGCATGGGGTGCCACAGCGTATGCACCGCGCCGAGCGTGGAGTAGCAATCGCGCACCGAATGGGTAATAACGCGCAGTGCCACCAGGTCGTAGATCTCGGAGAACTCCTTGCCCTTGCGCTTCATCTTTTGGTAGATGGACCAATAGTGCTTGGAACGGCCGTTGATCTGGAAGCCCTCCAGGCCAATGCGGTTGAGCTCGTCGGTGAGCGTCTTGATGGTCTCGGCCAGATAGCGCTCGCGAACCTCGCGCGACTCAGCCACCATGCGCGCAATGCGCTGGTAGGCATCGGGCTCCAGGTAGAAGAAGGACAGGTCCTCGAGCTCCCACTTAATAGAGCTCATGCCCAGACGGTCGGCCAGGGGCGCATACACGTCCATGGTCTCGCGAGCCTTAAACAGGCGACGGTCCTCACGCAGGGCTGCAAGGGTACGCATGTTGTGCAGGCGGTCGGCAAGCTTAACGATGATGACGCGGATGTCCTTGGACATGGCGAGGAACATCTTGCGCAGCGTAAGCGCCTGCTTCTCGTCCATGCTATCGACTTCGATGTTGGTAAGCTTGGTCACGCCATCGACGAGCTCGGCTACCGTATCGCCAAACAGACCGGAAACATCGGCAAGCGAGGTCTCGGTATCCTCAACGGTATCGTGCAGCAGCGCGGCGCACACCACATCGCAGTCCATCTTGAGGTCGGCCAAAATGATGGCAACCTCGACGGGATGGTTAATGTACATCTCACCCGAGCGCCGCTTTTGGTTGCAGTGCTTCTCGGCAGCAAAGCAATAGGCCTGCTCCACCTTAGAAAAGTCGTCCTCATTCATATATTTGAGGCACAGGCGCTCCAGCTTGTCGTAGCTGTCCGCCATAATCTCGGGCGGCAGCTCATCGGCATGCTTATAGTGCTCCATCTCCGAGAACGGCTGGAGGGTGGAATCATGGGCGGTACGGGCTGCGGCATCCATCGAGGTCCCCTTCCCCTAGGCCCGCGGTACGATCGGGCGGTTAACTTTGGCTAGCATATCAGAAGCGCACGAATCGAGTGCCCAGCTCCGGAAAGCCGAGAACTCCATGCGCGAGCGCAAGCCCTCCAAATAGCGAATTGACCTGCTCAATTGCACACGGCCGGGGTTTTCTGCCATCGCGATGCGACGGGTGTCGTCAAACCCCAAAACGCGACAGAAACCAAGCTCTTCGAAGATTCCCAGGCCGCTTTCCACCGAGCGCTCGTCGACCGGCGTGCGGGCATCGATGGCAAGACACATCTGCGCGATATCGATATCGCTCGCACTAAACGAGTCGTCTCCGGTCTTGCCGCGGTTGGAGCGCCACATAGTCTGCAGCGCTCGATAGAGCGTGACGAGCTCGTCGCGCTCGGGCGCGTAGCAGTCGAGCAGGCGCTCGTTAATGCGAGCGTCACGCGACGAATAGAGCAAGTGAATCACGGCAGGCTGGCCGTCGCGACCGGCGCGGCCGCTCATCTGGTTAAACTCAATGCCGCCAAACGGCATGTGGTAGAGCACGACATGGCGAATATCGGGAAGGTTAACGCCCTCGCCAAAGGCAGAGGTCGAGACGATGCAGCTGAGGCTGCCGTCTCGAAACGCTTCCTCGACACGGCGACGATCGGAGCGCGCAAGCCCCGCGTTATAGAACGCGATGCGGGTCGCGCAATCGGGTACCCGCTTGCGCAGTGTCTTGGCAAGCGCCACGGACTGATCACGCGAGTTGACGTAGATGACGGTCTTCTCCCCCGTCGCCACGATTGACACCAGGCGGTTCTCGCGGCTCGCAAGGTCTCGGTCATCCTCGAGCTGCAAGTTCTCGCGCACCGTCTCGTCGACCACCGTGCGGGTAATCGGCAGCACGCGGGCGAGCTCGGCCACAACCGGAGCCGTTGCGGTGGCAGTCGCGGCCAGAACGACCGGGTCGCCCAAGGCCTTGAGGATATCGGGCATGTCAAGATAGGCGCTGCGGTCGCCGCCCTTGGCAAGACCGGCATGATGCGCCTCATCGATAACGACAAAACCGATGCGGCCCGAACGCGCAAAGCGGTCGCGGTGAATGGACAGGAACTCGGGCGTCGTGAGCACGATGCCGGTGCGGCCCGAAGCCAAGCCGGCAAACACGTCATCGCGCGCCGCCTCCACGGTCTCGCCGGTCAGCACGCCTACGCCAATGCCGAGCGCGGCCATCGTCGACGAGAGGTGATAGGCCTGGTCGGCAACGAGCGCGCGCAGCGGATAGACAAAGATGCTCGCACGCCCGCGAAGGACCGCCTCGCGCGCGGCATGTACATGGAAGATAAGAGACTTGCCGCGCCCCGTTCCCATAACAGCCAGAACACTTTGGTGATCGGCCAGGGCATCGAGCGCCTCGACCTGCGCGCGGTACGGCTGGTTCGAGCCGATAAAGCTATGGATAAGCGAGCGCGTCAGCTCGGTATAGGAAAGCTGGGCGAGCGTTTGGCGCTTTCGGGACTCCAGACGAAGACCGGCGTCCGCAGGCCCCACGCCGCGGCGAAGCTCACATGCCGGGTCGTCAACGCTAGGCGCCGTGGTATCGCGGACCAAGACATCCTTGATCATGAGCTTTGGCTTTACGCGACCTTGCCAATGCTCGGCCACGGCCTCGAACACCAAATCGACGGCGCTATCGCAATTGATGAGCTTATCGATCTGCGGCACGCGGAACATAATGGCCGGCACACTCGCGGCGCCATCGGTCGCCACGAAGCGCATGTGCTCGCCGGTTTTGCCCACCACGGCGCGATCGCACATTGTCACGCCCTCGGCCGCCAACAGCGGCACCTTGTTGCCCTGGCCAAACGGCTCAAGACGGGAGATCTGCTCGATGGTCTCAATATTCAGCTCGGAGAGGTCGACGGTGGCAGCAACCTCGTCGGTGTCCTCAAAGTCCTCGGCTGGAAGCTCCGATAGCACGGCGGAAAGGCGACGACGGAACTCGTCGAGCTTGGACGCCTCGATGGTCACGCCCACCGCACCCGCATGCCCGCCGCGACGAATCAGCAGATCGGAGCAGCGCTCTACGGCGTCGAACAGGTTGACCTTGCCCACTGAGCGGCCCGAACCGCGAGCGATACCGTCTTCGATCGAGAACAGCAGCGCCGGCACGTGATAACGGTTGGTCAGGCGGCTCGCCACGATGCCCTTGACGCCCTCGTGCCAGCCCTCACCGCCCACGACGATTGCGCGACCGCCATCATAGGTCTCCTCGACCTTTGCCATGGCATCGCGCGTGAGCTCCGCCTCAATCTCGCGACGCTGACGGTTGATCTCCTCGAGCTCGGCCGCCAGCGCGCTTGCCTCGATAGGATCGCGGGCAAGCAGCAGGTCGAGCGCCAGCTTGGGATCGGCCATGCGGCCGGCGGCGTTTAAGCGGGGAATGAGCGAAAACGACAGGCCATCGGCCGTAATACTAGAGAGGTCGGCCTTGGCGAGCGCGGCCAGCGCGATATAGCCGGGGCGGGCGGTCACGCGCATCTGCTGGATGCCCTCGGCGACCAGCGCGCGATTCTCGGGCGTGAGCGGCATCATGTCGGACACGGTACCAAGCGCCGCAACCTCGATCAGCGAACGCCAATACGACGGCTTGCCCAGACGCTCGCCCAGGACCTGCACCAGCTTGAGCGCCACGCCGGCACCGGCAAGCTCGCGCGAGGGGCCCTCGTCCTCGAGCTTGGGGTCGGTCAGGGGCACGCCCTGCGGCACCTGGTCGGAGGGCTCGTGATGGTCCGTGACCACCAAATCGATCCCCAGGCTCTCCAGATAGGAGACCTCTTCCTTGGCGGCAATGCCGTTATCGACGGTCACGATCAGCTGGGGGCGAGCGAGCTCGTTAACGCGGTCGAGCGCCGCGCGCGAAAGACCGTAGCCCTCGTCAAAGCGATGCGGAATAAACGGTGTGACATTGGCGCCAAACATGCGCAGCGCCTCGGTCAACAGGCAGGTCGACGTAATACCGTCAACGTCAAAATCGCCAAAGACCGCGATGCGCTCGTGGTTGCGAATAGCACGCTCGACACGGTCGGCAACGGCCGACATGCCCGGGATAATGAGTGGGTCGGCCCAGTCGCGATCGAGCGAAGGCGTCAAAAACAGCTGGCCTTCCTCGATGGATGTAATGCCGTGCGCAACCATAATGCGCGCCACCAACCCGGGTATGCCCAGGCCAGCCGAAAGCTCCTTTTCGAGCTCGGGGTTTTGCTGAGCGACCGCCCAGCGATGCGTCGTCTTAAGCGATGACATAGGCACCCACCCTCGATAGGGGCAGGTCGCCGCGATACCTCTCACGGTTCATAGCGATGAGTCCTCTGTGTATGCCCGCTTCGGCAGGCAGATCTGTTGAACGGATTTATTATACCGTGCGGCACGGACGCAAATCGCCGCAGCACGCCGCGGTTTCGGTAAACGATGCCGGTAATAGCCTCGAAATAATCGAGCGTTTCTGACGCGCGGACGCATGCGAGCGTCTAGCATATCCATTCAAACCGGATTCACGAGCAAAGGGAGTCACAAGAGCATATGAAGCAATGGGTTGGACTGGGAAAGTTCCTCGCGGGGCATATGCAGGTCATCGTTCCGATTTGCGTAACGCTCGGTGTGCTCTTTCCCCAGCAGATCGGCGTACTTAAGCCCATCGTTCCCGCCCTCTTCGCCTTTATGACATTCCAAGGTGCGCTCAGCAACACCTTTCACCAGGTGGCTGAGGTGTTCCATCGTCCGCTGCACCTGATCTTGGCGTTGCTCGTCTCGGCGGTGCTTATCCCTATCGCAGCCTATGCCATGGGATCGTTACTCTTTGGTTCCAACCCCAACCTTGTCTGCGGCATCGTGCTCGAGTACAGCGTACCCGTGGCGGTCACTGCCTTTATGTGGATTAGCATGTTCGGCGGCAACGGCCCGCTCGCGCTCACCATTATCCTGACGTCCTCAGTTATCTCGCCTGTGACGATTCCACTCACGCTCAAGCTCTTGCTGGGTGCCACCGTCTCGATCGACGTGCCGAGCATGATGCAGAACATGGCCTTTATGATCGCCATCCCCGCCGTGCTCGGCATCGTCATTAACGAGCTCACGCGCGGATGGGGGCACGAGAAACTCTCCCCCGCGCTCTCGCCCGCCTGCAAATTTATGATGATGGGCGTCATCGCGTCCAACTCCACCGCCATAAGCGAGTACGTGCTGCACATGAACACGGTGCGCCTGGAAGTCGCCCTCTTTATTTTGACCTTCGCCATCAGCGGCTTTGCCGTCGGTTTTCTGGTCGCCCGTGCGCTCCATCTGCCATATAGCGAGACGACTACCGTGTGCTTTACCTGCGGCATGCGTAACATCTCTTCGGGCGCCGTCATCGCCACGCAATACTTTCCGGGCGAAGTTGTGTTTCCCGTCATGTGTGGAACGTTGTTTCAGCAGGTGCTCGCCTCGCTTATCGGGCATCTCTTTGAGCGTCTGACCGGCGAGGAGCGCGCCGCCCAGCGCAAGCGTGTCGAGGCCGGCCGCAACGCCATGGGACGCTAGACTGCCCGCAGTGTGCGGGCGCTCACTTTACGATGTGAGCGCCTCCAGATGTGCGCGGAGTCGCTCTGCATCGACATCGAGCGTGGTCTCAGCATTGACCTGAGCCAGCCGATACCCGACAAAGTAGGGCGAAACCACCCAACGCGGCAGCGCCTTGGCAATGGTCCGACCGCCCAGGTGATAGAAGAACAGGTTGTACGACTCTGCGCGACCACCGTGGTGCTCGTTCAGGATATAGCGCAGAGCCACCTGGATCGCATCGGCGAAGAGATCCGCCTCGGCTTGGTCTCTCGTGTCATCGCTGGCAGCGATTCCCTGCGGGGCTGAAACGTTGACCTCACAGAACCCCATGATCGGTTCGGTTGAGATGTCGACCGAGATTCTCCCCTGTTGCCAGACACTGATGCCTTCAAAGTTGGCTGAGGCCAGCGCCGCATAGCCGTCCTCCTGTTCCAAGCCCACAATCTGCATGTGTGGATGGACGAGGCTGCCGCCCGAAAGCGGGCCTTTGTTCTTGTACATAAGCACACTGCAGTACTGTTGGGAATCGACCATCTGCTGCCAACAGCCCAGGGCAAACCGCATCACATGATGCAGCTCATCCGGTTCATAGGTCACCAGGTCGGCGTCGTGATTGGCAGACTCGATCAATACGGTCTGACGTGTGGCCCGCAATGTCTTGAACTTATTCTCGAGCCAGATGCAGTCACCATCGCGCTGGATGATGTTGGCAAGCCCCTCCGTGTCGCAAAAGGGGCACGCGGTGCCAGGGCGACGATTATCGTCGGGCTTACCGCTCGCCTGCTGGACATCGAATACAAGTGCCACGGGCTACACCTCCAGCGGCACGATCTTGGTGCCATGGAGCTCGGAGACGCCCAGTGCCGCCGCCACGGTATCGCGGTTGACCGTGGAAATGCCGCCGCCGGGAAGGATGGTCAGGCGGTCTCCCGCACACTCGATAAGACGCGACAGATGCTCCAGGTTGTCCTCGATCGGCGTGCCGGCGGCACCGCCGTGCGTCAGGATGCGCGTAACGCCGCAATCGGCGAGTGTGTCGACGGCATCGAGTTGAGCCTCGGGCGAGAGCTGGTCAAACGCCATGTGGAAGGTGATGTCGATGGGCTCACGCTTGCATTCCTCGGTCGCGCAGCCCGCGGCCATCACGAGGGCGCCCAACGTAAGCTCGTCGAGCGCCCATCCGCCAGCGCAGGGCTTGCAGCAGCCAAAGACCAAGCCGTCAACGCCGGCGCTTACGGCAAGGCCCAGGTCCATCTCCATCATGCGCAGCTCGTCTTGGTTGTAGTGAAAGTCGCCGCCACGCGGACGGATCATGCACATCACCCGTGCATCGTGTTCGTGGGCATAGTTGGTCGTAGCGCTGATAACGCCGGCCGAAGGCGTGGTGCCGCCAACGGCAAGGTTGTCGCACAGCTCGATACGCCTTGCACCGGCATCGATAGCCGCCGGCACCCGCTCAAAGTTCTCGGCACAAAACTCGTACAGCATAGATAGACCCCCAAAGGCAGCAGATGTTTTCCGACGGGCATTGTCACACATCCCCATGAAGTTGCGGTGGAATAGGGACTCTTTTGGCCTCTGGAGCCCGTATTCAGTCCCTATTTCACCGCAACTAAAAAGGGGCGCTGACTGAGATAGTCAGCGCCCCTTTTGTTAGGTGGGTTAGCCTCCGAGGTAGGCTTTGCGGACGTTATCGTCGTGCAGGAGCTCTTGGCCGGTACCGGTCATGGTGATCTTGCCGGTCTCGAGCACATAGCCGCGCGTGGCGATCGAGAGCGCCATCTGTGCGTTCTGCTCGACCAGAAGCACCGTGGTGCCGGCCTTGTGCAGGTCCTCGACAATCTGGAAGATCTGCTCAATCAGAATCGGCGCCAGGCCCATGGAAGGCTCGTCGAGCATGAGCAGCTTAGGGTTACTCATAAGAGCGCGGCCCATAACGAGCATCTGCTGCTCGCCGCCCGAAAGGGTGCCGGCGACCTGGCGACGGCGCTCCTTCAGGCGCGGGAACTGCTCGTAGACGCGCTCAAGGCCCGGAGCGACCGTGGACTTGGGCTGTGTATAGGCGCCCATCTCCAGGTTCTCCTCGACCGTCATCTGCAAAAAGGCGCGACGGCCCTCGGGCACCTGTGCCAGGCCCTTGCCCACCAGCTTGTCGGCAGGCGTATGAGTAATGTCCTCGCCCATAAACTTGATGGAGCCGGTCTTGGAACGCAGCAGGCCCGAGACGGTTTTAAGCGTCGTAGACTTACCGGCACCGTTCGCACCGATCAGAGCAACGATCTCACCCTCGTTGACGTTAAAGGAGATGTCCTTGATGGCGTGGATGGCGCCGTACCAGACGTTGATGTTGTAGACGGAAAGCATCGGCTCTGCCATTTAGTTCTCCCCCTTATCCTGCTTGCCCAGATATGCCTCGATAACGGCGTCGTTGTTCTGGATTTCCTCGGCCGTGCCCTTGGCGATGACCTTGCCAAAGTTGAGCACGCAGATACCCTCGCAAATATTCATGACGAGCGACATGTCGTGCTCGATAAGCATGATGGCAATGCCAAAGGTGTCGCGAATCTTGACGATGTTCTCCATGAGTTCCGCGGTCTCGGACGGGTTCATGCCGGCGGCAGGCTCGTCGAGCAGCAGCAGTTTGGGGTTGGTGGCAAGCGCGCGGACGATCTCCAGACGACGCTGGGCGCCGTAAGGCAGCGAGCCGGCCTGCTCGTTTGCCAGGTGCTCCATATCAAAGATGGACAGCAGCTCCATGGCGCGCTCGTGCGCGGCCTTCTCGTGCTTCCAATACGTCGGCAGGCGCAGCACGCCCTCAAAGCCGGAGTAACGTTCCTGGTTGTGCAGGCCAACCTTAACGTTATCCTCCACCGTCATGGTGTTGAACAAGCGAATGTTCTGGAATGTACGGGCAATACCCATGCGGTTGACCTGATAGACCGACTTGCCCGAGGTGTCCTCGCCGTCGAGCAGGATGGTGCCATGCGTGGGCTGATACACCTTGGTGAGCAGGTTGAAGACCGTGGTCTTGCCGGCACCGTTGGGGCCGATGAGACCGGCGATCTCGGTCTTGCCGATGGTCAGGCTAAAGTCGTCGACTGCCTTAAGGCCACCGAACTCAATGCCCAGGTGGATGCACTCGAGCGCCGGGCGCTCGCCCAGGTCGCGGTCGGGAACGATGGCGCCAGAAGGATACGGGACCATCTTGCCCTTCTTGAACTCAAATTTACTGGGCATCGGCTGCCACCTCCTTCTTGGAAGCAAAGCGGTCCTTGACGCGACCGAAGAACGCCTTGAGCTGCGGGTTGTTGGTAAAGATCATGACCAGGATCAGCACGATGGCGTAGATGAGCATGCGGTAGTCCGAGAACTGACGGAGCAGCTCGGGAAGCACCGTGAGCAGCGCCGCCGCGATGACGGAGCCGCGCATATTGCCCAGACCGCCCAGGACCACGAACACCAGGATGAGAATGGACGTGTTGAAGTCGAACTTGGTGGCGGAGAGCTGCGAGAAGTTACCGCCGAAGAGAGCTCCGGCAGCACCGGCGAGGGCGGCGGAAACCACGAAGGCGATCATGCGGTACTCGGTGACGGAGATGCCTACGGACTCGGCTGCAATCTTGTTATCGCGCACGGCCATAATGGCACGGCCGGTACGGCTGCGAACCAGGTTGAGCACGATCACGAGTGCGACCATGACCAGGATGGCACCGGCGAGGAAGGTCGAGTACGTCGACACGCCCGAGGCGCCCTGGGCGCCCTTGATGATGGCGGTGCCGTCCTCGAGCAGGTGCAGGTCGTCGATCGTAGAGTTGCCCGTGATGTTAAAGATCACGTGCAGGCCGCGGGAGTCGACGCCCACAATGAGGCAGGTGACGATCTCTTTGATGATCTCGCCAAAAGCCAGGGTCACGATGGCCAGATAGTCGCCGCTCAGGCGCAGGACCGGGATACCAATCAAGAAGCCCAAGATGGCAGCGGCGATAGCGCCGACCACAATGCTGATGATCAGGCGCACCGGATCGGAGGGAACGGCGCTCTCCAGCGCGACAGCGGTAACGATGCCCGTATAGGCGCCGACGCTCATAAAGCCCGCGTGGCCCAGCGACAAGTCGCCCGCGATGCCGACGACGAGGTTAAGGGAGATGGCCATGACGATATAGGCCGTGATGGGAACCAGCTGACCGGCGATCATGCGCGGAATCATGTGGCTAGACTGCATAAAGAACACGATGGCGAACGCCACAAGGCACATGGCGTACGTAACAAAGTCGTGACGCGTCTGCTTGTCTTTAAGAAACTTCATACCGCTCACCTACACCTTCTCGGGGACGTACTTGCCCAAGAGGCCGGCAGGCTTGACGAGCAGGACGATGATCAGAACACCAAAGACGATGGAGTTGGCAAGACTCGTGGAAATGTAGGCCTGCGCCATCGCTTCGATGATGCCGATGAGAATGCCGCCGACAAAGGCGCCGGGGATGGAGCCGATGCCACCGAAGACGGCGGCGTCGAAGGCCTTGATGCCAGGCATGGCACCCGTCGTGGGCTGCAGCACCGGCGAGTAAGAGCACAGCAGCACGCCGGCGATGGCGGCAAGGGCAGAGCCGATGGCAAACGTCATAGAGATGGTGCGGTTGACGTTGATGCCCATGAGCTGAGCGGCGGCCTTGTCCTCGGACACGGCGCGCATGGCCTTGCCCATCTTGGTCTTACCTGTAAAGAACATCAGGCCGGCCATGATAACCAGGCAGGCGACGATGGTGACGAGCGAGACGGCGCTTACGTTGAACTTGGCCAAGAACTCCGGCACCTGGAAGGTGACAAGCGAAGTGAAGTTCTTGGGCGTGGCGCCCCACAGAAGCTGCGCGGCGTTCTGCAGGAAGTAAGACACGCCGATAGCCGTGATTAGAACGGCCAGCGGACCCGCCTGACGCAGCGGCTTATAGGCCAGACCCTCAATGAGAACACCGAGAACGGTACAGGCCACACAAGAGAGAACTACAGATGCCCAGCCCGGGAGGCCGAGATACGACGTGGCGCAGAACGAGACATAGGCACCGACCATGATGACGTCGCCGTGAGCAAAGTTGAGCATCTTGGCGATACCGTAGACCATGGTGTAGCCCAACGCGATGATGGCGTAGACGCTGCCCATGGACAGGCCGTTGACCAGGTATTGGATAAAGACCGTCATGTTCCACATCCCCCTTTCGAATAGGTTTCCAGTTGATGTATGAAACAGGGACGTTACATCGTCCCTAGATACCAAGCAAGCAGGGAAGGCCAAAACCTCCCCTGCTTGGGATCAAAACCGCTCTATGTAAGGCGGCCAATTAGGCCTGTACGTACTTGCCGTCGGTGATGACGTAAGCCGTGGGCTCCTTCTGGACCTGGCCCTTATCATTCCAGGTGAGCTTGCCGGTCAGACCGTCAACGGTAATCTTGAGCATAGCCTTGGACAGCTTCTCGGCGGCCTCGGTCGGATCGGCGTCGACTCCAAGACCGGCCTCCTTGAGGGCCTCGGCCACCGCGTGCACGCCGTCGTAGGCGTCGGCGGCAAACTGGTCGGGGGTATCGCCGTACTTATCCTTGTAAGCGTTGACGAAGTCGGCGTTCTTCTCATCGTCGGCAGAGAACGGGGTCATGAGCAGCAGACCCTCGGCAAGAGAGGTATCGAAGCCCTCAACGCCCAGGATGCCGTCCATGCCGTCGCAGCCCATCATCTTGACGTCGTAGCCCATGTCCTTGGCGTTCTTGAGCAGGACGGACGCCGGCGTGTAGTAGATCGGCGCAAAGATCATGGTGGCGCCGGCCTGCTTGGCCTTGGTCAGCTGGTTGGTAAAGCTCGTGGCGGAGTCGTCCTTAAAGGTCTCCTCGTCGACAATCTCGAGCTTGGACTCAGCGGCCTGGGCCTTAAAGGAATCTGCGATGCCCGAAGAATAGGCGTCGCCGGAGTTATAGAACAGCACGAACTTCTCGTCCGCATACTTCTGCGCCAGGAACTTGGCAGCGTTGACACCCTGGTTGGGGTCGGTGAAGCAAACCTGGAAGACGCAATCCTTGCCGTCGGTGACGTCCTCGGAGGATGCGGACGGGGTGATCATGAACGTCTTGGGGTCGTTACCGCACTCTGCGGCAACGGCAACCGACGCACCCGTGGTGGTCGGACCGACGAGGGCCTGCATGCCCCAGTCGAGCAGGGTGTTGAAGGCGTTGACGGCCTTCTCGCCGTCGGCCTGGTCATCCTCGGCCTTGCTGGCAAGCGGCAGATCCTTGGTCGAGAAATCCTTGCAGCCAAGCTCGACACCCTGGGTAACGGACTTGCCGTAGGACGCGTTGGCGCCGGTCAGCGGTCCGATGGTGCCGATCTTAAAGGAACCGTCGGCCGACGCGGAACCGCTGTCGCCGCCGTTGGAGGAGCAGCCAGCTAGAATGGACATCGCCCCCAGACCTGCTGCGCTCGCGATAACGCTCCTGCGATTCATAACAGGGTTCAATGACTTACCGGTGAGGCTCGACATGCGGCTCTCCTCTCAAATCTCGTCGGGTTTCGGTAACCCGACAGGCCATCCTTCGCCGTGTTCGGCGTTCGCAAAATAGTAGACGCTTTAGTTGAGAAAAGTGACGATTATTTCAACTTTTCTTTTGTTTTGTCCATTTATCCATAATTCTGCGTATTCCTGTCGGTTTATGCAGTTTAGCCACTTTATTGTGTGAAAGTAATGTTTCTGTTCTGTTACAGGCGTCCTTGCCCTGAATATAACGGCCCCACCGGTGTCGTTATATGCACTTAGGCGGCGATGTACTTGCCATCCTGAATCACATAGGCCGTAGCGGGCTTTTCGACCTGACCCTCGTCATTCCACGTGAGCTCGCCCGTCAGGCCCTCGATCTTGATCTTGCGCATGGCCTTGGCAAGATCGCCGGCAATGTCGGCGCCGTCGGCCGTGATGTCGATGTCTGCCTTATCGATAGCCTCGACAATCGCATGGACGCAGTCATAGGCATC
>URPB01000035.1:0-19788 GCA_900549575.1 uncultured Collinsella sp. | reverse complement strand
GACACGGCATAGGTCAGCACAACGAAAATTGCGACCGGGGCCAGCCCGCGGAAGCCACTGACCGTGAGCGTCGTGATCAGAAACACAAAGCCCAAGAGCAACTTGGTTCGCGGGTCCAGGCGGTGGATTGCACTATCGCCGGGATAGTAACTGCCAAACGAAAACGCCTCCATCAGCAGCCCTCCTCTCGCGCGACCGTCTTGGATTTAGCAATGTCCGAGACGTTAGAAGAACCGTCTGGGCGACCGATCAGCAAATCTGCCAACTCGTCGGCCAACGACTCAACCGTATAGAGCCCGCCGCGACGCAGCGGCACGCCCGCCTCCGTAAGCGCCAGCGCCATACGCTGGGCGGCGGGAACGCCCAAGCCGATCGACTTGAGCTCATCGGCATGCGCAAACACCTGAGCGGGCGTGCCCTCGGCAAACACCGCGCCCTCGTTCATCACGACAATACGGTCGCAGCAATTGGCCAGGTCATCCATGCTGTGCGAAACCATGACAACGGTCAGGCCATCGCGGTGAAGTCGGTCGATGAGCCCTAGGAAATCCCTGCGCGCAGCCGGATCGAGCCCCGCCATGGGTTCATCGAGCACCAGGACTTCGGGCTCCATGGCGAGTACGCCGGCGAATGCCACACGCCGTTGCTGACCGCCCGAAAGCTCAAAGGGACTCTTGTCGCCGACCGTGGAAAGGTCGAGGCCCACGCGCGAGAGCGATGTCTCAACGCGGCGGGCAACCTCGGCCTGCGACAAGCCAAGGTTGTGCGGACCAAACGCCACGTCCTGCGCCACGGTTTCGGCAAACAGCTGACGCTCGGGATATTGAAACACCACGCCGACCTTGGCCTTAACCGCGGCGGCGTCTTTCTTGTTTGACAGATCGAGCCCCAGCGCGCGAACGGATCCCTCCTGAGGGCGAATCAAACCGTTGAGATGCTGGACCAGCGTCGACTTACCCGAACCGGTATGACCTGCCAAGCCCAGGAACTCGCCGCGACGCACCGTCAGCGATACATCGCGCAGCGCCCACGGGCTGCTGGGGTCGTTTCCCCAGAGAGCCTGTTTGCTCGATTTGCCCGCAGTGGCCGAGCGCTTATGCCAGCGGCGGCGCTCGCGCGGACTGAGCGAATAACTGTACGAAACATGGGATAGCTCGATGACGGGCTCCGACGCGTTGCCCTCGTTGTCTACCGGAACAGTGCCGTCAGCGATTTCCGACTGGGATACGGAAGACTGCCCCGCGATGCCTGCCCTACTTCGCTCGGCATAAGCCTGCGCAATCTCGGCGACCATATCCGCCTCACGCACCTGCGCGCAAACGGGCACGCCCTTCGCACGAAGTGACCTGCCCAGACGACACGACTCCGGCATATCCAGGTTGAGCTGCGCAAGCTCATCCGCCCGCGTCAAGATTTCCTCGGGCGTACCGAGCATGGCAACGTGCCCCGCCCGAAACACCGCGACACGATCGGCCTCGGCGGCCTCCTCCATAAAGTGCGTAATCATCACGATAGTCATGCCGCGATCGTGAAGTGCGCGGCACGCTTTCATAAGACCCTTGCGTCCGCGCGGATCGAGCATCGAGGAGGCCTCATCCAAAATGAGAACGCGCGGCTCCATGGCGAGCACGCCGGCAAGCGCCACGCGTTGCTTTTGACCACCCGAAAGCGCATGGGTCTCGTGGCGCTCAAAGCCCACCAGGCCCACGCCCTTCAGCGCCTCGCGTACGCGCTGCGCAATTTGCGCCGATGGCACGCCAAGGTTTTCGGGACCGAACGCAACGTCATCTTCGACAAGCGTTGCCACCAGCTGATCATCGGGATTCTGGAATACCATGCCCGCGGTCGAACGAATGTCATAGACCAGCTCGAGGTCGGACGCATCCATACCGTTGATACGCACCGTGCCCGCATCGGGCTGCAACAGTGCATTCAGATGCTTGGCAAACGTCGACTTGCCCGACCCATTACCACCGAGGATGCAGAAAAACTCGCCGTCCTCGATGTTTAGATCGACGCCGTCGAGCGCCGGCACGGCACCGTCATAGCTAAAGGAAACGCCCCGACACTCAATCATGCGCGGCCTTTGACCTGGTCCTTCTTGGGCGTGATGAGGTTGGAGACCGCCTTGTACACCGCAAGCGTCAATACCGAGTTAAGCACGGTCTTGATAAGGTTGAACGGCAGCACGGCAGGAATCATAAGCGGGGCGATCACATCGACCGAGCCATACCAGAACCATACGCCAATGGTAAGATTTGCGACCATAGACAACGCCGTAGCGGCAATAACGCCGAGCACCAGGCCAATCACGGCACCCTTATAGGTATGCATCTTCTGATAGACGATAGCCGCGGGCAGAATGTAGCCCAGCGTGGCAACCAGGTTCATAAGCGCACCGACCCAGTCGCCCGTGGTAAGCGCATGGATAACAATCGCCATAGCGGCAACAGCGGTGCCGGCACCAGGGCCATACGCAAATCCACACACCATCGCCGGCACCAGCGACGGGTCATACGTCAAAAACGGCGCCGAAGGAAGGATGGGCAGCTGCACGTACATAAACAAGGCGCCCAAGGCGCACATCAACGCCATGGTAACGAGCTGTTTGGTGCTCCACCTATTCGTGTTCTCAAAATGGATATGCTGTGACTGTTCAGACATAAGATCACCTGCCTCTTTCATCCGGACTCTAACCGTTGGTACTGGGATCTCACCAGTTCAGCCGGCATGCGAACCAACGCACGCACGGGTCGCGGGCTCATCGGCTCGGCCGCAGGCATCTCGTCTGCGCCACGGCACCCCTTTGGCACCGCCCGATTTACCGCCAGTGGGGAATTTCACCCCGCCCTGAAACAGCAATTGCAAGTGTAGCACGGGCAGGTATTCGCGCAAGTATGCCAAGGATAATTTATGGTGGGGATCAGTTGCCGTAACAACCACGTTCCCCACCCATCCCAAAGTAACGCGCCTTTCGCGCAAAGCGCGAAACAGCGAAAGGAACACGTATCCCTATCAACCACGTCCTTCTCCGACCGCCGACCTCAAGGCCGTAAACGCAGGGAATCCGGGGGCGTGACGGGGTTTCTCTCCGGAACATTCCGCACTGATATTTTCTGTATTGAAGACGTCGATGATGCACCCGTATACCATTGACGTCGACACCATCAGATGCGGACCGCGCGGTGACCCCACATTCCGCTGGCGCCCACAGGGCTGCCCTCGTTTCCTGACATGTCCCGCGCGGGCCGCGGCGAGCCGAGACCGCCGCATGACCTAATAGGAGCATGGAGCGATACCGCGGACCCGAACAACCGCATTCTATCGCGCCCCGTCAGTGTGCCGTCTGCCCGGTCCAGGCGAGCACGGAAAGAACGGAGCGAGACATGCAAAACGAATCGATACCCGACGCCCGCGGGCCGGTCTTCTGCGGGGTCGACACCCACGCCGACTCGCACTGGCTGTACGTCCTGGACTGGAGGGGCCGCAAGGTCCTGTCCCGCCAGTTCCCCGCCGACGCGGCGGGCTACGAGGCGCTCGCCGGGGCGATCGCCGCGGCCGGGGAGCCGGCCTGCATCGCGATGGAGGGGACGTCGTCCTACGGGGCGGGCCTCACCAGGCACCTCGCGTCGCTGGGGATGCCCGTGCGCGAGGCGCTCTCCCCGGCGAGGATGCAGAGGAGGCGCCCGGGGCAGGGAAAGTGCGACGAGGCGGACGCGGAGAGGGCCGCCCGCGCGGCGATGTCCGGCTCAAGGCTCGGGACCCCCAAGAGCCAGGACGGGTGGGTCGACGGGGTGCGCTGCATGCTCGCGGCGCGCTCCGGGGCGGTGAAGGCGCGGACCTCGGCGATCAACACCGCGAGGTCGCTGCTCACCACCGCGCCGGAAGGGCTCAGGTTGGATTGGCAACACCTATTTGGACGATTCCGGGAGGGACAGCCCCGCCTCCCTGAACTCGACCGGAGACATGTAGCCCAGCGTCGAGTGGATCCTGAAGTTGTTGTACCAGTGCACGTAGTCCGAAAGCTTGGCCCGGAGCTCGCGCGTCGTGCCGAACGTCTCGCGGTGGACGAGCTCGGCCTTCAGTATCCTGTTGGTCGACTCGTCGACAGCGTTGTCGTAGGGGCAGCCCTTGGCCGACAGCGACCTCTCAATGCCGAAGGCCTCGAGCATCAGGTCGATCTCGGCGTTGTCGAACTCGCTGCCGCGGTCCGTGTGGAAGACCTCGATGTCCGAGATGGGGAAGGAGAGCGTCGCGAACGCCGACTTGACCAGCCGGGCGTCCTTCCTGGGCCCGGCGGAGTGGCCGACGATCTCCCTGTTGTAGAGGTCGACGAGCAGGCAGACGTAGTTCCACGAGGCCCCGACGCGCACGTAGGTCAGGTCGCTGCATATATGGGTGCGCGGCGCCCTGCCGCCGAAGCCGCGCGCGACGACGTTGGGCACGTCGGCCTCGTTGACCGCCCCGGGGTGCACCTTGAACCTCTTCCTGCCGTATGCGCTGACCAGGCCGTTCTCCCTCATGATGCGGCAGACGCGGCGCCGGCTGACGGTAACGCCCGACCTCCCGGGCGACGCCTTGATCTTGCGCGATCCGTTCCGGCCCTTGCTGGCGGCGTGCGCCGCCGCGGCCGCCGTCGCCCCCGACATTAAGGTCCTCAAGGGCCGCGTCGTCTCCGGCGACCAGTTCGTCTCGCCCGCGGAACAGAAGGAGCGAATCCTCGCGACCTTCGGCGACCTGTGCTGCGAGATGGAGGGCTGCACCATCGCGCAGGCCGCTTATCTCAACGGCGTGCCCCTCGTCGTCGTGCGCGCCATCAGCGACAAGCCCTGCGCCGAGGGCCGGGTCGTGACTACAACTCTTTCGAGAAGAAGGCCGCCTGCGACTGCGCCCGCATCGCCGCGCGCATGGTTAAGCTTTAGGCCCTGCGCGCCGGGGCCCTTCTTTATGTTGGGACCCCGGCGCGCCGGGGCCCTTTCCAAAGCGAAGTGTCGAGCCGAAGTGTTGAGCGTCGGCCCTGAATGTTCAATGGCCGTTGTTTTCTGCCCCTCAAGTGGTGGACTTTTCCTCGGAGCTGTTGATTCCCCCACGCGCCCCCTTCCGTTCTCTGTTCTCCCCTTATACTCCTTGTACGAGGAGGTAAGAAGTCATGGACAAGACCACACAGGACAGCTTGGCAAAGAAACCCGTCGACATGAGGGACAGGATTCTCGAGCATCTCGAGGCCCTCACCTCTGCCGTCTCGCTCGACGACCTTGCCCGTCTGTCCACCTCCGACATCGCCGAGACACTCATCATCTCCAGGAGCCTGGCGAGCCAGTACCTCAACGACCTTGTTCGCGCCGGTCTTGTGGTTAAGGTGGCGGGCAGGCCTGTCCGTTATTTTCATCGCCGCGCGTTCCAGAAGCGTTTTCAGGTAAAGCTCTCTGCAAGCGAGTACGCCTCGCTCGCCGACCTCATCCAGGCGACGGGAATCGCCGATCACCGCGACTTCGCGCGTGCCGTGGGCTTCGACATGAGCCTCAGCTCCGTTGTCGAGCAGTGCAAGGCTGCGGTTCAGTACCCTCCGTTTGGCCTGCCCATCCTCTTGAGCGGCGGCGTGGGTGTCGGTAAGTCTTTCCTTTCTCGCCTTGTGTACGAGTACGGCAAGAACCAGGGCTTGCTGTCCCGCGACTCCTCCTATGTGCGCATCGACTGCGCCGGGGTCCCGGACGCCGCCTCGTTCAACGGGCTTCTTGACGAGTCGATCGCGAAAGCGCGCGGGGGTGTGGTCTTTGTCAACGGCATCGAGGCACTCTCTCCCTCTGCGATGGAGCACTGCCTTGCGACGGCCCTCGGGCTCGATGCCTCCCAGGATGCGCCGCGCGCTCGCCTCGTTCTTTCGACGACGCTTTCCGCCGATGACCTGAAGGTTTCCTCGGCCTACAGCAAAATGCCCATCTGTGCCCGCGTCCCCTCACTCAAGGAGCGGACCCCCGAGGAGCGCGAGGATCTCATCTTGAGCTTCCTGCGCAGCGAGGGGTGCCGAATCGGTTCTGATGTGAAGATCAGCCGCGGCGCATACCGTTGCCTCGTGAACGCGGACTTTTCCGATAACATCGCCGGCTTGCGCGCCTGCGTGACGAACTGCTGCGCCAAAGCGTTCCTCAATCGCGAGGGCGACTACGTCGTCGTTCGCCCGTATCTTCTTCCCAGCGGGCTCCTCTCCTCCGCGCAGATCGATCAACAGCCCGACGATGGCGTTCTGATCGACGCGTCTCTGGATGCCGCCGAGAGCACAGGGCCGGTCGAGCAGGCGCTCGATGCCCTGTGCTCCCTCGATGAGCGATTCTGCGCCGGGGAGCTCTCTGTCTCCGAGCTTGTCTCGCAAGCTGTCTCCGCTGTGCGCGGCGTTGAGGATCACTTGATCTTCGACCACGGCGTCGCCTCCTCGAGGTCGCGCGCCTTCGAGCGCGTCGTGGGCGCGGTCCTTGCCGACGCAGGCTCTTCTTATGGCATCGAGCTTTCGAGGAAGGTCGCTTTTCTACTGGCCCAGGAGATTTGCCTGCAGTTGTGGCCGGGTATCGGCCTGGCTAAGCGAAAGTCTGCCTGTGCGGAGCAAATCTCCCATCTCCTCGGTGCCGTGACCTCCGAATTACCGTTTGCCTCGAGTGTCTCCGATCAGGTCGCCGCAGACGTGGAAGGGGCGCTGGGAATCTCGCTCGATCACTTCACGAAGACGCTTCTGACGCTGTGCGTCGCATCGGAGTCTCGCGATGCGAAGGCCCTTCGGACGCTCTGCGTCATCTTGTCCCACGGCTACTCAACGGCGACGAGCATCGCCGACGCGGCGAACCGTATGCTCGGCATGCATGTGTACGAGGCTGTCGACATGCCCTACGACCAGCAGCTGAAGGACATCGTCGGTCCGCTCCAGCGCCTCGTCGACCGCCATTCCTACTGCACCGGGGTCGTGTTCCTCGTCGACATGGGCTCCTTGGAGGAGGCCTATAAGGCCCTCGAGAACGTTACCGACTCCACTATCGGCGTGGTGAACAACGTCTCTACCGGTCTTGCGCTCGAGATCGGGGTCGGGCTGCTCGGCGGCAAGTCCATCGCCGAGGTTCTTGGCGATGCGACCGCCGCGTGCGTGACGCACTGCAAGGTGATCGAGCGCGTCAACCGTGAGGACGCCATCGTCTTCTGCTCCGAGTCCGGGGTCGACGCCGCGGAGAGGATACGCCAGCTCGTCTCGCAGAGCCTCCCGCGCACCATAGGCGCGCGCCTGCTCACGAGGCCCTTCAAGCAGCTCGTCGCGAACGGGTCGAACGACGCCGTTTTCTCCGAGCACCGCGTCTGCGCCGTCATCGGCACGGGAGACCCCGGGGTCGCCTCCGTCCCCTTCGTCGCCCTCGAGGACATCATGTCGACGGCGTCCGCCTCTAAGGTTGATGCCGTGTTCGGCAGGTGGCTTGACGCTTCCGAGCTCTCTTCTTTCCACGAGAAGCTGCTCTCGAACATGACGCTGCAGAACGTCATCCGCTCCATCACCATCCTCGACCCGGAGCGGCTATTCCATGAGATCGAGAGCGCCGTGCACGAGCTTCAGCGCAGGACAGGCGAGAAGATCGGCAGCAACGCCATCATTGGGCTCTACGTTCACCTCTGCTGTCTCGTCGAGCGCCTTGTTACCAGAAACCCCATTGAGACCTACGTTGGCCAGGACCGCTTCGAGGAGGAACGCGCCGATTTCATCGAGTCCTTCAGGCAGAGCTTCTCGAGCATCTCGACGCGCTATCGCGTAGAGGTTCCCGTAAGCGAGATCGCATATGTCTTCGACTACATAAGCGTGAGCGCCGCCCCGGCGCGAGAAGAGCGCCTCGGCTCCTCGGACCTCCTGCTCGACGAGTGACCTTCCCCGCGCCGCCGCAAGCTGACCGCGCGTCCTCAATAATCCGATAACCCCTTGCCCGGCGCGAATCCGGATAGCGCCGAGGCAGTACCGAACGTAAAACTTCATTTGATAGGAGCAAACATGAGTGTTGTTATGGCACGAATCGACAATCGCCTGCTTCACGGCATCATCGTGACGCAGTGGGCCCCGGTGTCGGGCGCGACCCGAGTCATGGTCATCGACGACAAGGTCGCCGGCGACGAGGTCCTGAAGTCCACCATGAGGATGGCGCGCCCCGCGGGCATGGCCGTTTCGATCATCTCCGAGCAGACCGCGCTCAAGAACTTCGCCGCGGGCAAGTACGACCGCGAGAAGGTCTTCGTCATCGCCAAGGAGCCCGAGACGATGCTTCGCCTGGTCGAGTCGGGCGTCGAGCTCCCGTCGCTGGTCGTCGGCGGCTCGCTCGTCAAGGAGGACGGCATCCAGCTCACCCAGCGCGCCTACGCCTCCGCCGAGAACGTCCAGAGCTACAAGGCGCTCATCGCCCGTGGCGTCAAGGTGACGGCCCAGTTCGTGCCCGCCGACAAGCCCGTCTCCGTCGCAGACCTCATCTAAGGGGGAAATATGGTCAACTTCACTATCCTGCAGGTCGTCCTTTTGACCCTGCTGGCCTTCATCAAGCACGTGGACTACTACGGCATCCCGATGATCTTCGTCAATTACGCCGTTTTCTGGGGCCTCATCACCGGAGTCGTCATGGGCGACTGGAAGACCGGCCTTGTCATCGGCGGCACCATTCAGCTCATGCAGCTCGGCGTCGCGGGCTTCGGCGGCTCCTCCATTCCCGACTACGGCACGATGGCCATCATCGCCACCGCCTACGGCGTGACCCTGGGCTCCGACACGGGCCTCGCCATCGGCCTGCCGGTCGGCATGCTCGGCATCCAGCTCGACGTCGTCGCCAAGATCCTCAACGGCTTTGTCGTCGAGAAGTCCCAGAAGTTCTGCAACGAGGGTAAGTTCAATCAGATGAACGCCATCCTGTGGGTCTGCCCCGCGCTCTTCGGCCTGTGCGCCGCCCTGCCCGTCTTTGTCTCCGTGACGCTCGGCCAGCCCGCCGTCAACTGGCTCCTCGAGGTCATGCCCCAGTGGTTCCTCTCCGGCCTCACCCTCGCCGGCAAGATGCTCCCGGCCGTCGGTATCGCCATGCTGCTCCGCTACATGCCAACCGCCAAGTACTTCCAGTACCTGCTCGCCGGCTTCTTCCTCTCGGCCTTCCTGAACGTGCCCATCATCGGCGCCGCCATCGTCGGCGTTGCCCTCGCGATTGCGTTCTACCAGCGTGCCGAGAGGGACACCGAGCTCGCCGCCCACGCTTCCGCAGACGCCTTCATCGGAGAGGATGAGTAACCATGGAAAACGAGAACATCACCGCCGTCGCCGAGGGCAAGCCCTCCGGCTACAAGGTCACCAAGAAGGACCTGCGCAACGCGAACTGGCGCTGGCTCATGAGCGTGTGCACCTTCAACTACCAGACCCAGCAGGGCGCCTCAGTCGCCTACGCCCTCTCGCCGGTCCTGAGGAAGATCTACACGAACGACGAGGACTATAAGCAAGCGCTCAACAACCACTTCCGCTACTACAACACCCAGCCTTGGCTCGCCGCCATCATCCTTGGCGCCTGCGTGGCCATGGAGGAGCGCGACGGCCTAGCGGCGGCGGACGCCGTCCAAGACCTGAAGATCGGCACCATGGGACCGCTCGCCGGCGTCGGCGACTCCCTGCTCATGACCATGATCCCGACCATCATGGGCTCCATCGCCGCCTACATGGCCATCGAGGGCAACCCCGTGGGAGCCGGCATCTGGTTCGCGCTCATCCTGGCCATCTTCTGGGTCCGCATGCACGCCCTCGAGTTCGGCTACAAGCAGGGCGTGAAGCTCGTCACCGACTTCAGCGAGAAGCTTCCCAACCTCACTGCCGCCGCCTCCGTGCTCGGCCTCACCGTGGTCGGCTGCCTCATCGCCTCGGTCATCGGCGTCACCTGCCCGATTAGCTTCAGCTTCGGCGACGTCGCGATGGAGATTCAGCCGCT
This sequence comes from uncultured Collinsella sp., assembly GCA_900549575.1. Taxonomy (GTDB): domain Bacteria; phylum Actinomycetota; class Coriobacteriia; order Coriobacteriales; family Coriobacteriaceae; genus Collinsella. The sequence goes on along the minus strand of URPB01000035.1, from coordinate 9,820 downwards.
GCTCGACAAGATCCTGCCTGCCATGATCCCCGCCGCCATCACGGGAAGCGCGTATTTCCTTCTTACCAAGAAGAACGCGAGCATGACGGCCCTCATCCTCGTGGTGATCGTCCTCGCGATGGTCGCCTCCGCCGCCGGCATCCTCGCCTAGCTTCGACCCAAGAGATTGGTGAATCAATGAGAAAGATAGTTGTGGCGAGCCATTCCCTTCTCGCCCAGGGCTTCAAGGACACCCTCGAGTTCCTTACGGGTAAGGGCGACGCCGTCAACGCCGTGTGCGCCTACGTGAACGACAACGGCGAGGGGCTCGACGCGGCGGTCGAGGCGGCTCTTTCGGGCACTGACGAGGTCGTCGTCCTCACCGACGCGTACGGCGGCAGCGTGAACCAGCGCTTTTCCCGCTTCGCCTCCGACCGGATCCACGTGATCGCGGGTGTCAACCTCCCGCTCGCCATGACGGTCGCGCTCGCGCGCCCCGACGAGAAACTCGACTTCGACGCCCTCGTCAACGAGGCGCGCCAGCAGATCATCTACGTGAACGGTGCCAGTTCCGCCGAGTGCGACGACGACGAATAGAGGAGGTCGACGATGAGAGAGTTCCTTAAGGACGTGTGGATGCACGGCGGTGAGGAAAGCCGCGCCATCACCCCCGAGAACATCACGGGCGAGAAGGGCCGCGCCGCCATGTCGGCCAGCCACCTCGGCGTCGGCCGCAAGGGCTCGTGCTGCGTGCCCCTTGAGTCCGGCGAGACCATCACGCTCGCGGACATCGAGGGCCCCGGCATCATCCGCCACATCTGGATGACCGTCCCCGACAAGACCGCCGCCGGCAGCTTCGTCATGCGTGACCTCGTGCTGCGCTTCTACTGGGACGACGAGGAGACCCCCTCGGTCGAGTGCCCTGTCGGCGACTTCTTCTGCAACGGCTTCGGTGAGCGCGCCATCGTCAACTCGATGCCCATCTGCGTGAACCCGACGGGCGGCATGAACTGCTACTTCGAGATGCCCTTCAGGAAGCACGCCAAGGTCACGCTTACGAGCGAGCACCCCGGGTTCATTAAGTACATCTTCTACACGTTCAACTACGCGCTCACCGACGTGCCGGACGACGCCATGTACTTCCACGCCCGCTTTAACCGCGAGCGCAGCACCCGCAGGGGCGTCGACTACACCGTGCTCGACGGCGTGCGCGGCAAGGGCTACTACGTCGGCACCTACATGGCCCTGTGCGCCCTGGAGCGCTATTGGTGGGGCGAGGGCGAGATGAAGTTCTTCCTCGACGGCGACGAGGAGTTCCCCACGGTCACCTCGACGGGAGCCGAGGACTACTTCGGCGGTGCCTGGGCCTTCCTCGACAGGCCGCCCCACGCGCTGCCCGAGGCGCAGTGCTTCAACACGCTGTTCGCCGGCTACCCGTACCGCTCGACGCGCGACGCCACGCGCGACCGCTTCAGCGCGGGCAAGCCGAACCCGAATCCGATGCTCGCGACTAACGACGACGCGCTGCCCAGGCACGGCCTCTACAGGTGGCACCTTCCCGACCCGATCTCGTTCAAGGAGGACCTGCGCGTGACGTTCCAGGACCTCGGCAACGACGACATCAAGCTCTACGAGCGCGAGGACGACATCTCCACCGTCGCCTACTGGTACCAAAGCGAGCCGCATGCCGTGCTCGCCCCGTTTGCCGCAAGGCAGGACCGCGTGCCCAGGTAGGGTCGCCTCGAAACAAGCCAACGTTATGGGCGCCCGCGGTTGACCATGACTGCGGGCGTCCCTTTGTAAGGAGGATCACATGAGCGAAAAGCAAATGAGGCTCGGCGCCCTCGAAGCCGGCGGGACCAAGATGGTCTGTGCCGTGGTGTCCGGCGACGGCGAGGTCCTCGACCGTATGGAGACCCCGACGCTTACGCCCGCCAAGACCGTCCCGCAGATGATCGAGTGGTTCACCGCCCGCGATGTGGACGCGTTGGGCATCGGCGCCTTCGGCCCGACCTGCGTCGACCCTAACGACGAGCGCTACGGCTCCATCCTCCAGACGCCCAAGCTCGCGTGGCGAGGCCATGGTCTTCGCGCCGCGTTCGCCGACGCCCTCGGGATTCCGGTGGCCTACGACACGGACGTGAACGTTGCCTGCCTCGGCGAAGTGGTCTTCGGCTGCTGCAAGGGGCTCGAGGACGCCGTCTACGTGACCATCGGCACCGGCGTGGGCGCGGGCGTCATGTGCGCGGGCAGACTCCTTCACGGCATGCTGCACCCCGAGGCCGGTCACATGCTGGTAAGGACCCGTCCCACCGAGGAGGGACGCTGCGTCTGCCCGAGCCACGCGAGCTGTCTCGAGGGGCTCGCCTCCGGCCCCGCCATCGCCGCGCGCTGGGGAAAGCCCGCGGCCGAGCTCGCGGACAACGATGAGGTGTGGGCGCTCGAGGGGGATTATCTGGGGCAGATGTGCGCGAACCTCGTGCTCATGTACTCGCCTCGCCGCATCGTCCTCGGCGGCGGCGTGATGCACCAGGAGCAGCTCTACGGCATCGTCCGCAAGAAGACCCTCGAATATCTGGGTGGCTACATCCAGACCGCCGAGCTTAAGGACATGGAGAGCTACATCTGCGCCCCGGGCTGCGGCGGCGACCAAGGAATCCTCGGCGCGGCCGAGCTGGCAAGAAGGGCGCTCGCGTAACTTGCGCTCTCTCCGCCATACAACGCGTTAAGAAAAGACGAGCGCTTCTTGCCAATTGAGCGGCAAGAAGTGCTCGTCTTTTGCATTTGTTTTTGGGGCAGGACGCCCCGCCTCCGCTAGAGTCCCTGGACCGCCACACCCACGAGGTTTGGACCGGTGTGGACAAGAAGCGCGGGGCTGATGTCGGAGCGGACGACCTCCACCGCGTTGGCCACGCGCTCGCACAGGGCCTGCTCCATGCGGTCGTAGAGGTCGGCGTGGGCCGAGGTGCGGCTCGCGGCAAAGCGCACCTTGGGGTGCTTCTCGACGATGGCGGCGATGAGCTTGACCTCGGTGCGATGCGGTACTTGCACAGCCATTTCGTGTGCGCGAGGCTGTTGGCTTTCTGGGCCACAGCAATCACTTTCCCCCTAGTATGATGACCTGAACAATCCTCATGCTAGGGGGAAGGTTTTTGTCGCGTAGCGGAAATTGGCCTCCACCCGCTGAGCGGGTGGCTTTCTATGCCGCGCGTGCCGCGCGGCACGGACTAAAGTCCATGAATAAAAACGAGGAAGGCCACGTCCGGCCTCCCTCGCAAAGGGTCTCTGATTACTCCCACTCATTGGGGACAGACTTAAATGAGTGCTCTTGAAATGCCGGCGCCTGGGGACGTTCTTTTTCTGTCTGCAGTTTGGAACGTTCCTTTTCTGTCGGCAGTTTGGGACGGTCCTTAGAGCTGCAGCGCGCCATGAGCGAAGGCGAAGCGGATCATCCTGTCTTTTGAGTTCTAAGCATAAGCCCCTGTCTCTGAGCAATGACCGGTTCGCATTTGTGCGTATTTGCGTGCGTGGGATTGCGTGAATATGCGTATAGATGCGCCGTTTACGGGACAAAAATGACCGTTTAGCGGTGAGATACGCACAAACACGCACAGACGCGCGTGTTTGTGCGAATATAGAGCTATCCGAAATGCAAGACGTTCTATGACACAGGAGGCACATATGGTAGATTCCAAGCAGGCTCCACTCGACTCCGCGGCAGCCGCAAAAGCAGCGTTCGCTTCGGTCCAGGACAAGCCATTCCCCGATGATATCTTTACGGCTCCCGAGCTTCGTTGGGCTGTGATCGGGTGCGGCGTTATCGCTAACCAGATGGCCCAGTCTCTCGCTCTTGCCGGCCGCAAGCTTGCGGGCGTCGCCAACCGTACGCTGTCCAAGGCTCAGGCTTTTGCAGAGCAGTATGGCATCGAGAAGGTCTATGAATCGGTTGAGGACCTCTACGCCGATCCGGGCATCGACGCCGTCTATATCACCACGCCGCACAACACGCATATCACCTATCTGCGTGACGCGCTGGCCGCCGGCAAGCACGTGCTCTGCGAGAAAGCCATTACCCTCAATTCCGCTGAGCTCGACGAGGCGCGTGCCATCGCCGACGAGCACAACGTGGTCCTTATGGACGCTACCACGGTGCTTCATATGCCCTTGTATCAAGAGCTGCGCCGTCGCATGGATGCCGGCGAGTTTGGTAGCATGAACCTCGCCCAGCTCAACTTTGGTAGCTACAAGGAGTACGGCGATCTGACCAATCGCTTCTACAACCGCAACCTTGCTGGCGGTGCCATGCTCGACATTGGCGTGTATGCCCTGTCCGTCATGCGTCTCTTTATGGCAAGCCAGCCCATTGAGGTCGTTTCGTTGGGCAACACCTGTGAGACCGGTGTTGACGTTGCGGGCGGCATCGTCTGCCGTAATGCCGAGCAGCAGCTGGGTGTTGTGGGCCTCACGCTCCACTCCAAGCAACCCAAGCGCTCGATTATTAGCTTCGATAAGTGCTATATCGAGGTCAACGAGTATCCGCGCGCCGATCACGCGACTATCGTGTGGACTGCGGACGGCCACCGCGAGGAGGTCCACGCCGGCACCGAGGCTTACGCCCTTTGCTATGAGATGGCCGATCTTGAGAAGGCCGTTGCCGGCGACGACTCTAAGCGTGAGCTTCTGGGCTATGCTTCTGATGTTATGGAGCTGATGACCAAGCTACGCGCCGACTGGGGAGTCGTGTACCCCGAGGAGGAGTAAGCGATGCTAGCGGAAGATAGGCTCAACGCGATCGTGTCGATGGTTCAGCAGACCGGCTCGGTTACCGTGCCGGAGCTTGCCGAAGCCCTGGGCGTGACGGCGTCTACCATTCGGCGCGACCTGCAGACGCTCGACCGAGCACACCGTATCGCCAAGGTGCACGGAGGCGCGACAAGTCTGGAGCGCGCGCACGTGACGCGCGACCTAACGCTTAATGAGCGCAGCGACCTCCATAACGACGACAAGGAGCGTATCTGCGCCCGTGCGGCGGCACTTGTGGAGCCCGAGAGCTTTGTATACATCGACTCGGGTTCGACGACGCTCAGGCTCATCGAGCATCTTCCACACCTTGAAGATGTCACCTATGTGACCGATTCCGTGCTCCATGCTCAACGCCTTGCTTTGCGCGGCATGCGTACCGTGGTGCTGGGTGGCGAGCTCAAACCCGAGACCGAGGCGCTCGTTGGCCCCGATGCCTTGGCAACCTTAGACCGCTACAACTTCAACTGTGGCTTTTGGGGCTCTAACGGCATTGCCGCCGAGCAGGGCTTCACGGCGCCCGATATCGAGGAGGCGCAAGTAAAGCGTATCTCGATGCGCCATACGGCCAAGCGCTTCGTAATCTCGGACGCCAGTAAATTTGGCATGGTGGCGCCCGTCAAGTTCGCGGACTTCCGCGATGCAACGATCATCACCGCGGGCGAGGTGCCCGCCAAGTACCGGGCAATGGACAACGTCGTCACGGTCTAGCGGCGGGGCAAGGTCAAAACCATTTAGTTTTCTCAATAGAAAAGCGGCAACGTCCATTACGGGCGTTGCCGCTTTCGTTGTCTGCCGGTTTGTCTAAGTCTGTAACAACTGGACCGTTAAAAGTGGGCTAGGTGTTACAGATCGAGATACTTACGAACCGCGCCGCCCCTTTGTCTCAATCTGTAACATCTGGGACTGATTTTGCCGAGTTACTGTTACAGATTGAGATTATTCCCTTGAGGGGATTCGAATGTCTCGATCTGTAACAGATAGACCGGAAAATGGGTTCTAACTGTTACAGATCGAGACGTTTTGGGACCGCGGCTGAGCCATTGCGGCAAAACCACCATAAAGGTGCTTGTCCCCTTTGTGGTGGTTTAGGGCTCCCAGGGGCAGGGGGCTTCGATGTGGATGTGCTCGCCGGTTACGGGATGCGTAAAGGACACGCTGTGGGCATGGAGCATGAGGCCGCAGGGGCGCGGCGTTCCGTACAGGTCGTCGCCAACCAGGGGATGATGCTCGCTTGCCAGGTGCACGCGAATCTGATGCTTGCGGCCGGTGAGCAGCTCGACATCAATATACGAGCGCGTGGGCAGGCCTCGACGGCTCTTAAGACGCTTGAGCACCTTTACGCGTGTTTGAGACGGCTTGCCGCTGGCGCCGACGCGCATCTTTCGACTGTCGTGACGGTCGCGGGCGATGGGCTTGTCGATGAGCTTTTCGTTCCAGTCGATCTTGCCCTCGGCCAGCGCCAGGTAGTGCTTTTCGAACGCGTGGTCGATGATCATCTGATCAAAGGCGGGCTGCGTCTGCTTGTCGAGTGAGAACAGCACCACGCCGGTGGTGTCACGGTCCAAGCGGTTGAGCGGCTGCATGTCGGTCGCGGCAAAGCCGTCGCCCATCGCCAGCAGCAGGTCGCTGGCGTAGTCGGTGAGCGTGCGCTCGCCGGTGCCATCGCCGTGGACGATTATGCCGGCAGGCTTGTCGATGGCCATGAGCCAGGCGTCGCAGTAGAGGACTTGAGGTTCTTCGTTCACGTGTAAGCCTTTCGGTTAGCTAATTCCCACAAACATGCAGCCCGAGGTCGCCCCGCGTAGGCGGGCGGCGGGCTTGCGACCGGCCTGCGCGGCCTCAACGGCGCGACGGACGCGGGCGACGGCACGGCCCACCTCATCCGTCTCGAGCAGCGTTCCGTCCACCATGAGACGGCGCACGCCGGCGTCGAGCAGCTGTGGAACCTGCGGTGTGAGGTCGATGGGGTAGGCGTCGTACAGGCGAGAGCGGCCGTGGATGTCGGTGCGGACGGGCATGACCTTTCCGTCGATATTCTTGAGCGAGAGCTTACGGGCACGCAGGCGGCAGCTGGCACAATCGTGGATGCAACCGTTGGCAACCTGCAGAATGCAATGCTCGCTTGTCATGACGCGTGGGCGGCCAAAGACGGTGATGCCCAGAGCCGCGGGCGCGGCGGCGCCGAGCGAGACAATCTCGTCGAGCGTGATCTCGGGCGAGAGCCAAAACGCGCCGGCTCCGCGTTCGGCGAGTGCCTCCATGCAGGGCGTGTTGTGCACCGGCAGGCAAGAGCGAATCTCGGCCGTGGCGCCAACCTGGGCGGCCAGGGCAAGCTCAGAGATGTTGCCAATAGCGACCGTGGCGCCAGCAACAACCCATGGGTCAACGCGGACGTGGCCAACGGCGCGGCAGACCTCATCGAGCACGGGTACGATGCCCTGCTCAAACGTATCGGCGGGGGAGAGCTTGGCCGCATCGAGCGCGTCGGTGGTCATGTAGATGCGCGTTGCACCCTCCGCCCGCGCTGCCTCGGCGGCCTCGAGCGAGGTGACGGTGGCGCAGATCTGCGGCTCGTCGCGGTAGTGCTCGGGCGCGGGGCGGGAATCACTGGTGACAATCGCCGGCAGCTCGAGCGTTTTCGCGCGCTCCGCGTACGGCGCCAGAATGGCCTCTTCCAGTGCCTTGCAAGCGGCGGCGCGCACCTTATGTACGGCGGAGAAACCCATGCCACAGCCCTCATCGAGCGCCACCTCAAAGCTCGCAGCCTCAAAGGGAGAGGAACCCATGCGGCCGACGTGCTCAACCAGATCGGACGCCTCGACCGCACGGGTCTTGGCGGCTTCGACAGTAAAGCCCGTGGCCGTGGCCGTAAGCGAAGGGTCGTCGCAGCAGGTGAGTGTGACGGCAAACGGCTCGCCCAGGCGCGCCACGACGGATACATCAACAGCTCGGCGGCGCAGCACATCGCGCTTGAGCGCGGCGCTGGCAGCGTCAATAGCGCGCTGGCTTCGAATCACGCGCACGCGGCAGCCCTCGGGCATGCTACGGGGCACGCGACACTCGATAACATCGCCGGCAGCGGCATCATCGGCGGCGATGGTGGTCAGGAACTGGTCGAACTCATCGTCGTGGCGAAGCTCCAGCAGGTCGCCCTTGCCCACGGGCTCAAACAACTCAATGCGGGCGATGGCGGCGCGGCGACGGCGGTCGTCGGGCTTGAGTCCGCGCACATCGCGGTTGGCCAGGCGGCTGCCGAGCACCGTGCCCACGATCTGGCCGCGGTTGTTGGAGCGCTCGTAACTCATCATCTCGTCACCCGAGGTGCCGTCTTGGTAGGCGTGCGTAAAGTCACGGTTAAAGCAGCGCTTGAGCTGGCGCTGACGGGCGGCTTCCTCGTCCTTAGAGGTCGAAACATCGGCCAGCATATCGTCAATCTGATGACGATACACGTCGACGATGGAATACACGTAATCGGGAGCCTTCATGCGGCCCTCGAGCTTGAGCGATGCGGCGCCGGCGTCATACAGACGGCGAACAAGCTGCGAAGTGTTGGTGTCGCGCGGGCACAGCGCGCGCTCGCGACCGGCAGGGGAGAGCGAGCGGCCGTTCTCGTCGATCAGCTCGTAAGGCAGGCGACAGGGTTGAGCGCACATGCCGCGGTTGGCCGAGCGGCCCGCCATGGCAAAGCTCGAAAGCAGACACAGGCCAGAGTAGCAAAAGCAGATGGCGCCATGGCTAAAGACCTCAAGGTCCACATCGGGCGCGGCATCGTGAATGGCGGCAATCTCGTCGATGGAAAGCTCGCGCGAGAGGGTCACGCGGTCGGCGCCCTGCTCGCGGCACCAAAGGGTTCCGCGGTCGTCGTGGATGTTTGCCTGGGTCGAGATATGCGTCTCGATGCTGGGCATCGTGCGCTTGACCTCAAAGAACAGGCCCCAGTCCTGGATGATGAAGGCGTCGGCGCCCAGCGTGGAGCAGCGATGGATGAGCTGCAGCGCATCGCTCATCTCGGATTCCTTGATGACGATGTTGACCGTGACGTAGACGCGCGAGCCGGCCAGATGCGCGGCGCGGCAGGCCTGCTCAAAGGCCTCGTCGGTAAAGTTGGTGGCCTTGCGGCGGGCGTTGAAGCTGCCCATGCCGCAGTAGATGGCGTCTGCCCCGGCGGCGAGCGCGGCGGCAAAGGGCTCCGGGCCTCCGGCGGGCGCCAAAAGCTCGGGTCTGCGGTTGGTGGTTCGACTGGCGGTTGCGGTCATATCCTGCCTTTCAAAATGCTCAGATACTCAAAAGTATAGTGGTGCCGTCGCGGCAGGCGATGCCCGTGCTCTAAGCGGGATAAAGTCTTCAGCAGCTTGGACTGGCTGCTTCACATGAGAACCGTTCAGCGGTCCGGGGAAACCGTTGGACGATAAAATATTCTCGCAACGTGATAATAATCTTGCATCGCGCGGAAACCTTGAGTACTATCCCAATCAAGCGCGGTGTTCAGACCGAACTGTGCCTCCCGGTGTGAACGCCGCGCTCCCGTTCCCTTTTACTTGTAAGGAGAAAAACATGAGCAAGACCGTCGTGTCTTCCGATAACGCACCCGCAGCCATCGGCCCGTATTCCCCCGGTATCCAGACTGGCAACATGGTGTTCCTGTCCGGCCAGCTGGGCATCGACCCCGCAACCGGTAAGATGCCCGAGGGCGTCGAGGCCCAGGCCAAGCAGTCCCTTGCTAACGTCGAGGCCCTGCTGACCGCTGCCGGCGCCACGTTTGCCGATGTCGTCAAGACCACGGTCTACCTGGCCGACATCGCCGACTTTGCCGCCGTGAACGAGATTTACGCCTCCAAGTTCGAGGCTCCGTTCCCCGCGCGCAGCGCTTTCCAGGTTGCCGCCCTTCCGGCTGGCGGTCTGGTCGAGATCGAGGTTGTCGCCGCTCTCTAAGGTGTTGGTAACAACTAAACATGACATGCAAAAAGACCCTGCAGCGCGTGCTGAACTGCGTCCCAAATCTTGGACGCCCTAAATAGCGACTAGGCCGCGAGGGCCT
>URPB01000034.1:0-19867 GCA_900549575.1 uncultured Collinsella sp. | reverse complement strand
ACCGAGGTCACTGCCTTCTCCGTCATCACCGACTACGCCAAGGGCATCAAGTACCCGCTGGCCGACTTCAACATCACTCCTGATGTCGCCATCGTCGACCCCGAGCTCACCTACACCATGCCCGCCAAGCTGTGCGCTCATACCGGCATGGACGCTCTGACCCACTGCATGGAGGCCTACGTTTCCACCTGTGCCTCTATGTTCACCGACGCCAACGCTCTGCACGGCATCCGCGAGATCGTCGAGTGGCTGCCCAAGTCCTATGCTGGCGACCATGAGGCCCGTCAGCACATGCACGAGGCTCAGTGCATCGCCGGTATCGCCTTCTCCTCGGGCCTGCTTGGCATCGTTCACTCCATGGCTCACAAGACCGGTGCTGCCTTTGAGAACGGCCACATCATCCACGGTGCTGCTAACGCCATGTACCTGGGCAAGGTCATCCAGTGGAACTCCAAGGACCCGCGTGCTGCCGAGCGTTACGCTTACGTGGCCAAGGAGATCCTGCACCTTCCCGGCGAGACCAACGAGGAGCTCATCGCTGCGCTCGTCCAGAAGATCCGCGACCTCAACGACCAGCTCAACATTCCGCAGTCCATCAAGGATTACGCGAATGGTGGCGTGAAGGTCGACGCCGAGAACCCGCAGATGGTTTCCGAGGAGGAGTTCCTCGCCAAGCTGCCCGAGATCGCCGCGAACGCCGAGCAGGACGCCTGCACGCCCGAGAACCCGCGTGAGACCAAGGCTGCCGACTTCGAGAAGATTCTCAAGGCCTGCTACTACGACACCGACATCGATTTCTAATCGACTCTTGTTATCGTAACGAGGGGCTCCGCACGTATCTGTACGGAGCCCCTTTCTTTTTTAGAGAATGGGATAGTTATGGCTGCAATTTTCAATAGCCCCAGCAAGTACATCCAGGGTCCGGACGAGCTCGCCAAGCTCGGCTCCTATGTCGAGCCGCTCGGCGCTAAGGCCCTCGTCATCGTGACGCCTTCGGGCAAGAAGCGCGTCGGTGCCAAGATCGAGGGCGGCTTTGCCGAGGCTAAGGCCGAGCTGCTGTTTGAGGACTTTAACGGCGAGTGCTCCAAGGGCGAGGTCGATCGCCTGGTTGCGCTCGCTCGCGACAACGGTTGCGACATCATCGTCGGCGTCGGTGGCGGCAAGATCCTCGACACCGCCAAGGCCGTTGCCTATTACCTGGAATCCCCGGTTATCATCTGCCCCACCATCGCTTCGACCGATGCCCCGTGCTCGGCACTTTCGGTGCTCTACACCGATGACGGCCAATTCGATAAGTACCTGTTCCTTAAGGCAAACCCCAATATTGTCCTTATGGATACGACGGTTATCGCGGCGAGTCCGGTGCGCCTGACGGTTTCCGGTATGGGCGATGCGCTCGCAACCTATTTCGAGGCTCAGGCGACGCACGATGCCGACGGCGGCACCTGCGCTGGCGGCAAGGGCGGCATGGCCGGCCTGGCGCTCGCCAAGCTCTGCTACGAGACGCTTATGGCCGATGGCGTCAAGGCCAAGGTCGCACTGGAGAAGGGTGCGCTCACGCCTGCCGTCGAGCATATCATCGAGGCCAATACGCTGCTTTCGGGCATTGGCTTTGAGAGCTCGGGCCTTGCTGCTGCTCATGCCATCCACAATGGCCTGACGATGCTGCCCGAGTGCCACGGCATGTATCACGGCGAGAAGGTCGCCTTTGGCACTATCGTCCAGCTGGTACTCGAGGATGCCCCGACTGAGAAACTCGAGGAAGTTTTGGGCTTCTGCATTGAGCTTGGCCTGCCGGTCACGATGAAGGAACTTGGCGTTGCCGAGCTTACGCGCGAGCAAGCCATGATTGTTGCCGAGGCCGCCTGCGCGCCCGATGACACCATGTGCAACATGCCGTTTGAGGTGACGCCCGAGATGGTCGCAAACGCCATTCTGGGTGCAGACGCACTGGGCCACTACTATCTCATGGATGAGTAAATCAAGCTAAGGAAGGGGCAAAGCCAGCAGATGGCTTTGCCCCTTTTTTGCTATGGTGCAAACTAACCTGGCCCCTTCGCACCAAGTTGGTGCAAAGGGGCCAGGTTACTTTGCACCAATCGTTGTTTGATGAAGGGTGGATTCTCGTATGGCGCTTCCTATGGTTTACGGCGGTCCCGGCCGGTATGTTCAGGGGCCGGGGGAGCTTTCGCGCCAGGGCAGGTATTTGTCATGGTTGGGCTGCGCTGCCTATGTCTTGTTTGACCAGGGCACCGAGGATCGGCTGTGCAAGCAGATCGTCGATGGATTTCTGGACGAAGACCTAAGTGAGCCGTTCTTTAAGATTTATGACGGTCCGTGCACGGAAGACGCCGTTGTCGAAATGGCTAAGGAAGCCCAGGCCGAGTATTGCGACATGGTGGTGGGTATTGGCGGCGGCAAGATGCTCGATATCGCCAAGGCCGTTGCGTTTTATGCCGAGTTGCCGTTGTGCGTATGCCCCACGGCGGCTTCGATGGACGGTCCGTGCAGCGAGATTTCCGATGCCGATTTGCAGGGTGTTGCAAATGCGGTCTTTAGAAACGAGCGCAATATGGCCAACGAGCAGGCCAAGGTGACCAAACAAAAACTCGTGCAGCTCATGTGCGAGGCATAGCTTGGCACTTGATTGACCTTGTGCAATCGAGGCGGCGATAGGCCATGAGCTATTTGCCGCAAAGATGCTCTGCGTGTAATTTGCCCGAGGCGTGGGCCGATAGCGTATCATTATCTCTTGCTTGTTTGCACTGCTCAGGGAGGGGCCGCGCATGGCGCAGGAACACGATCTGTTTGATGACATTATCGAGATCAGCAAGGGTTTCGACTTTCTTAAAAACCCGCTTGGCGGCGTGACCGATGCACTCGATCCGTCGGCGCCGCAATGGAATCCTGCTGACTACAAGGAGCGTCCGCGCGGCAACACCATTCCGTGCTTGACCTGCAAAAACGAAAAGAGCGGCTGCACCGCGTGCATGGACGTGTGCCCGGTCAACGCTATCGAGGTCGAGGAAGACTCCATCGAGATCCTCGACTCCTGTCGCAAGTGCGGCCTGTGCGCCGCTGCCTGTCCGACCGAGGCGATCATCTCGCCGCGCCTGGCGCCCAAAAACCTGTATGACGATATCGTCTCTGCTGCTACGAGCCACGAGACCGCCTACGTCACCTGTACGCGCGCCCTTAAGCGCATGCCGCGCGAAAACGAGGTCGTCGTTGCCTGCGTGGGCGATATTACGGCCGAGACCTGGTTCTCGGTACTGGCGGACTATCCCAACGTGAGCGTGTACCTGCCGTTGGGCGTGTGCGATAAATGCCGCAACATCGGCGGTGAGGACATTCTGGGCGAGGCGATTGCGAAGGCCGAGGAGTGGTCTGGCACGGGTATGGGCCTGGAGGTCGACCCCAAGAGCCTCAAGTGCCATAAGCGCCGCGAGTACGAGCGCAAGGAGTACATGGAAAAGATTGCCCGCACCACGGGCCTGACGGTGACCAAGCTCAACTCGGCGACGGCGGCGCTGGCCTCGGTGACGCAAAAGCTCAAGGCCCATCGCCATCAGATTACCCAGCTGGAGCGCACGCTCAACACCATGTGCGGCACTACGACGACCAAGCGTCGCCGTTCGCTCACGCACGGGCGCCAACTGGTACTCTCGACGCTGCAAAACCATCCCGAGCTTGCCCAGAACATACAGGTGAGCACGCCGGAGTGCGATTTTGACAAGTGCACGTCGTGCGGCGAGTGCGTCAACGTGTGCCCCACGTTCGCCTGCGATTTGGTGGGAAGCGGCCGCTTTGCGTTGGAGTCTACGTATTGTTTAGGCTGCGGCGCCTGTGTCAAGGTGTGCCCCGAGCATGCGCTCAAGCTTGTTGAGCACGACGCGTCCAATCTGGTCGTCGTCGATCCCGAAGCCGAGGAAAAGGCCGCCCAGAAGGCGAAGGCTCACGAAGAAGCTGAGAAGGTCAAGGCCGAGGCAAAGGCCAAGCTGGACAAGATGCTCGACCAGGTGGAAAAGCTCGCGGACTAGTTAAAGGAGCGTAAATGATGGCCGGTGGGACAGGTACTGCCCCGCCGGCCAAAAAAGTTGCGGTGGAATAGTTCCTGTCTTGCCCTTAAGCTGGCCATTCTAGGAACTATTTCACCGCAACTAATAGATGGTTAGTTCATGCTACTTTGGTGGCCGGTTCGACCGGTACCGTTGCGCGTCACGGTTTCATGGAGCAAAAAGAACCCGGGGACCTGTTTGGTCTCGGTGTATTCCATAAGGATGCCGTCGGCGTTGTAGGTCTGCCCGCGTATAACGGCGAGTGCGTTAAAGTCGTCGAGATCGAGCACGCGCGTATCCTCGGGCGTGGGATGCTCGATCGTTACATCGCGTTTGCCCGTGGCAATCTTAATGCCAAGGTCTTCTTCGAGGTAACGATAGATCGAGTCGTTGACAATCTCGGGTGTCAGCCCCGGTACCTGTGAGCTTAGGTAATAGGAGTCGTCGGAGCACACGGCTTGTCCGTCTGCATAACGGATGCGTTTGGCGCGTGTGAGCTCACAGCCTTCGGGAAACCCGGTAATCTTGGAGAGCGCCTTGCTGCAGATGAGGAGCTCAAAGACGGTGGTGACAGTCTTGAGCTCAAAGCCTCGGTTGACCGCGATTTCCTTAAAGGTCTCGAGTCCGCCGCCACCACGACTCTTCTCGTCACTGATGTTGCGAATAACGCGCATGCCTTTGCCTTGCTGGGGGAGCACGTAACCATCTGCCGCAAGCATCGAGATGGCGCGACGGACCGTCATGCGCGAACAGTCAAACAGCTGCGTGAGCTCAGTCTCCGAAGGCAGATAACTCTGATAGGCGTATGTGCCGTCGTCAATCGACTGCTTCACGTTGTCGTAAATAGTTTGGAAGATGGCTCGCGCCATGACGGTCTCCTAGAGCTGGGTGCGTGAACGACGGATGAGGGCCGTCCGCGCAGGTGTCAATCGATTTACTTGCTGGGGTCGATTATATATTTACCCATGGCACGCAGAGCTGGGTCTGACAGGATGGCGCCGAGTTCGTCGAGGGAAGCCACCTTGGCGACCATCGAGGATACGTCGAGCCTGCCAGAGTCGATGAGCTCGAGCGCGCGACGCTGCGTATAAGGGTTGATGTAGGACGAGGTAAGCACAAGCTCCTTCTGGAAGACCTCGAAGGGCTTGACGGTGATTGTCTCATCGGGCTTGGTGAGGCCGAACATCATGACCGTAGCCTTGTGGCCGGCGATCTGGATGGCCTGCTCGATGGTGACGGGCTTGCCAACACACTCGATAACGACATCGACGTTGCCGACGCCCTCCTGCTTCAGGCGGGCCGGGACGTCCTCGTGGATGGAATCAATTGCCAGGTCGGCGCCGAGTTTGAGCGCAACCTCGCGCTTGCCTTCGACGGGCTCGAGCAAGACAACCTTGGTGGCGCCGGCGTTTTTAGCAAGCTGCATCATGAGCAGACCGATCATGCCACCGCCGATAACGACAACTGTGCTGCCGGGCTTGATGTTGCACATATCGATGCCGTGCAGGCAGCAGGCGACGGGCTCGGTCATAGCACCCTGCTCAAAGCTGGTGTGATCGCCCAACTTGTAGACTTGCTGCATATCGACGGAGCAGTACTCGGCAAAGCCGCCGTTAACAGTGGTGCCGTAACCGGTCATATGCTCGCAGTAGTGGTTGATTCCGTCGCGGCAGGGTTCGCAGCAGCCGCAGGGATGGTTTGGGTCGATGCACACGCGATCGCCCGGTTTAAAGCCAGCGACGTCGCTGCCCACGGCCTCGACAACGCCCGCAAACTCATGACCAAGGATCGTGGGCGGGGTAACGTCGGCTGCACCCTTGTCGCCTTCATAGATATGAACGTCGGTACCGCAGACGCCGCAAGCTTTGACGTTGATCAGAACGTCGCGCCTGCCCACGGCCGGCTTTGCCGATCCCTCGACTCTGAGGTCGTGCTTTCCATAGAAGACCGCGCTTTTCATGGTGACTCCTTAACGTGGCGGTGAATGTTGTAATGAAGTATAGGCATGTCTATAGATATAGACAAGCACATCTAGACAAGTAGAAAAGAAAATTGAAATGCAGCCATCAACTATGTCAGATTTAACAGGCGAAATACTGGACATATACCGTTTACGGCCAATAATCAACCGTTTACCGACCGTAGTATTTATGCCAACTTGTCTAGATAAGTGATATGATAAAAATAAGAAGCGCAAGAAGTCAGGGAAGCGGGCCCACCCGTCCTATTGCACGAGGTACACGCAAACGGCGCGTCTGCGGTCTCGAGTGAAGCCAAAACCGCAGTCGCTCCGAATGAAGAGAGGGGGATTCCCCGTCATGATGCAAAAGATACAACGTTTCGGCGGTGCAATGTACACGCCTGCAATTCTTTTCGCATTTTCCGGAATCGTCGTCGGCCTGGGTACGTTGTTTACCACCGAGGCGATCTTTGGCGAGATGGCCACTGCGGGCCATCTTTGGTTTGATTGCTGGAATGTGCTGCTCCAGGGTGGTTGGACGCTCTTTAACCAGATGCCGTTGCTGTTTTGCGTAGCGTTGCCAATCTCGCTCGCGAACAAGCAGAACGCTCGCTGCTGCATGGAGGCTTTGGCCATCTACCTTACCTTCAACTACTTTGTAAGCACAATCTTGGGGCAGTGGGGCCCTGTCTTTGGGGTCGACTACTCTGTCGAGGCGGGCAGCGGTACTGGTCTTGCCACTATCGCAAGCATCAAAACGCTTGATATGGGCATCATGGGCGCGCTCATTATCTCTGGTATCGCCACGATGCTGCATAACAAGTTCTTCGACACCGAACTTCCTGAGTGGCTGGGCGTGTTCTCGGGCTCTGTGTTCATCTATATGATCGGTTTCTTCGTTATGGTTCCGGTCGCTCTTATCGCCTGCCTGGTGTGGCCGCATGTTCAGGCTGCTATCTCCGCCTTCCAGGGATTCATCCTTTCCGCCGGTACGTTTGGCGTGGGTGTCTTTGCTTTCTTCGAGCGCGTGCTGATCCCTACAGGCCTGCACCACTTTATCTATACGCCGTTCTATTACGACAACGCGGCGGTCAACGGCGGCATCTTTGCTGCTTGGGCCAACATCCTGCCCCAACTGGCTGCCGATCCGAGCATTGCTCTTAAGGATGCCGCACCCTGGGCTGCCTATACCTGCCCTGGTTGGACTAAGGTCTTCGGCTCGCTTGGCGTCGCCATTGCGTTTTATATGACCGCCAAACCCGAGCGCAAGCAGCGCGTCAAGGCTCTGCTGATCCCGGTCACCCTTACCGCTATGCTTTGCGGTATTACCGAGCCGCTTGACTTCACCTTCCTGTTCATCGCGCCCGGCCTGTTCGTCGTCCACTGCGTGCTCGGAGCGCTTGGCTGCATGGCTCAAAACCTCCTTGGCGTCGTGGGTATCTTCGACGGCGGCATCATCTCGATGCTCTCGTGGGACTGGCTGCCCCTTTGGGCCGCACACGGTCTGCAGTACGCCATCTCCATCCTTGTCGGTCTGTGCTTTACCGCTCTTTGGGTTGTGGTCTTCCGTTTCCTGATCGTCAAGTTCGACTTTAAGACCCCCGGTCGCGAGGATGACGATGTTGAGGTCGAGCTCAAGTCCAAGGCCGACTACAAGCAAAAGCAGGGCGGTGCTGCTGCTGGCAAATCGGCCGCCCAGAGTAAAGATGATGAGCGCTTGGTGCTTGCCGAGAACATCCTCGATCTGCTCGGTGGCACGGATAACATCATCGATGTAACGAACTGCGCTACCCGTCTGCGCGTTAACGTCAAGGACAAGAGCGTCGTTGCACCCGAGGCTTCCTTCAAGGCGATCGGTACGCATGGCTTGGTGGTCCAAGGTCAGTCAATCCAGGTCATCGTCGGCCTTAGCGTCCCGCAGGTTCGCGAGAAGTTCGAGAGTCTTCTGAAGTTCGAGACTCTTCTGTAAACCATCGTCCATCGAAACAATCGGCCTTGCAGAGCCGGTATGCACCGCAAGGCCGATTCTAGAGATAAAAAACTCCACTTCTAGGTAACAATTCCAAACCGTGCAGGCCGCGTACGGGGATGGATTGAGCAAGCGGCCAGAATGAGGAGGACATCATGTCCAAGAAAAACTATGCCGTGACCATTGCCGGCGGTGGCTCTACCTTCACCCCGGGCATCGCTCTGATGCTGCTTGAGGAGCGCGACCGCTTTCCGGTCAACAAGGTGACCTTCTACGATAACAACGCCGAGCGCCAGGAGACCGTGGCCAAGGCCTGCGAGATCTACTTCCACGAGAACGCCCCCGAGGTTGAGTTTAGCTACACCACCGACCCCGAGACCGCATTCACCGGGACCGATTTCGTCCTTGCTCACATCCGCGTCGGCCTGTACGCCATGCGTGAGCTCGACGAGAAGATTCCTCTCAAGTACGGCTGCGTTGGCCAAGAGACCTGCGGTGCCGGCGGTATCGCCTACGGCATGCGCTCCATCGGTGGTGTCATCGAGATCCTCGACTACATGGAGAAGTACAGCCCCAACGCCTGGATGCTCAACTACTCCAACCCCGCGGCCATCGTCGCCGAGGCCTGCCGCGTGCTGCGCCCCAACAGCCGCATCATCAACATCTGCGACATGCCGATCGACCTCATGGATAAGATGAGCCGTATGTGCGGCATCAAGGATCGTCGCGAGCTGCAGTATAGCTACTACGGCCTCAACCACTTTGGTTGGTGGAGCAAAATCTACGACAAGGATGGCAACGACCTCATGCCGCAGATTAAGGAGCACATGGCTAAGAACGGCTACCTGGACGGCATCGAGCACGAGGCCGGTAAGGAGCAGCATGTCGAGGAGAGCTGGATTCACACCTTCGGCAAGGCCAAGGATGTCTATGCTGTAGATCCCGAGACGATTCCCAATACCTACCTCAAGTATTACCTGTACCCGGACTATGTCGTCGAGACGTCTGACCCCAACTACACTCGCGCCAATGAGGTTATGGACGGCCGCGAGAAGAAGGTCTTTGGCGCTTGCCGCGACATCATCGCCAAGGGTACTGCCAAGGACGGCGGCTTTGAGCCGGATGTGCATGCCAACTACATCGTCGACCTTGCCTGCGCACTGGCCGAGAACACGCTCGAGCGCTTCCTGCTGATCGTCCCCAACGATGGCGCTGTGCCCAACTTCGACCCGACGGCCATGGTCGAGGTGCCTTGCATCGTCGGTTCCAACGGCTTTGAGAAGATCTGCCAGGGCCCGATTCCGCAGTTCCAGAAGGGCCTGATGGAGCAGCAGGTTTCCGTCGAGAAGCTCGTTGTCCAGGCTTGGGTCGAGGGCAGCTACCAGAAGCTCTGGCAGGCACTCACGCTCTCCAAGACCATTCCTTCGGCAAGCGTTGCTAAGCAGATCCTGGACGAGCTCATCGAGGTCAACAAGGATTTCTGGCCCGAGCTTAAGTAAGGACTACTGTCTAGAACTCTCACGCATCTCTGCTTCATTTGCGCCGCCGCGGTGTCCGGATTCGCCCGGATGCTGCGGCGGCGCTATACTTATGCAGTTTGAAGTACCTGTACCAAAAGGAGCTGTCGTGTCCCTTTCCATCGGTATCGTGGGCCTGCCCAATGTGGGCAAGTCGACGCTGTTCACCGCGCTTACCAAAAAGACCGGCCTTGCCGCCAACTACCCGTTCGCCACGATTGACCCCAACGTGGGTATCGTCGATGTGCCCGATAGCCGCCTGCAAAAGCTCGCCGACATCGTTAACCCCGGCCGTATTGTGCCGGCTACGGTCGAGTTTGTCGACATCGCTGGCCTGGTGAAGGGTGCCAACGAGGGCGAGGGCCTGGGCAACCAGTTCTTGGCCAACATTCGCGAGACCGATGCCATCTGCGAGGTCGTGCGCTACTTTAAGGACCCCAACGTCATGCGTGAGGTGGGCCGCACGGGCGAGTTCGTCGATCCCGCCGGCGATGCCGACACCATCATGACCGAGCTCATCCTGGCCGATATGGGCACGCTCGAGAAGCAACTGCCTAAGCTCGAGAAGGAGGCCAAGCGCGACAAGGAGCTCATGCCCAAGTTCGAGGTCGCCAAGCGCCTGCTTGCCTGGCTCAACGAAGGCAAGCGCGCCGCGTCCATGGAGATGACCGACGAGGAGCGTGCCGCTGCCAAGGGTCTGTTCCTGCTCACTATGAAGCCCATCCTGTATGTGGCCAACGTGGACGAGGACATGCTCAACGACGATCTGGCACCCATCGACGGCGTCAAGCCGCTGCCCATCTGCGCCAAGATCGAGGCCGAGCTTTCCGAGCTCGATCCCGAGGACGCCGCCGACTACCTGGAGAGCCTGGGCCTGGAGCAGCCCGGCCTGGACGTGCTCGCTCAGGCGGCCTACAAGCTGCTCGGCCTGCAGTCGTTCTTTACGGCCGGCGAGATGGAGGTCAAGGCCTGGACGGTTCGTCAGGGCGCGACCGCCCCGCAGGCCGCCGGCGTCATCCACACCGACTTTGAGCGCGGCTTTATTAAGGCCGAGGTCATTGGCTATGACGACTACATCGAGCTCGGCGGCGAGCAGGGCGCCAAGGCCGCCGGCAAGCTGCGTATTGAGGGCAAGGACTATGTCATGGCCGATGGCGACGTCGTGCACTTCCGCTTCAACGTGTAAGGACGACGCATATGTTTAAATATGGCAAAAAAGCTGGCTACATGGGTATTGCGCTGCTCGTACTTGCGGTGATTCCGCTGGTGGTTGCAGCGTGTGTTATCCCCAACATTGGCCCCGAGGTGGCAACGAAGTTTAACGCCGCCGGTGAGGTGACGCGCTGGGGCAAGAGCTACGAGTTGCTGGCACTGCCGGTGCTCAACCTGCTGCTGAGCGTGGCGACGTACTTTACGGCGGGACGCCAGGCAAAGAACAACGAGGACTCCGCTGTGATGGCACGTCTTGCGTGCGAGCGCTACCTGCGCAACGGCTGCATCACGGGCGTGTTCCTCAACGTAATCAACGTCTACTTTATGTATTCGGCGATTACTGGAACGGGCTTTGGCTTTGGTTTCTAGCTTGTCCTTTTAGGCAACGAGCCTGCACGCATATTCAATGGCTGCTGCGAGGCCGCCGCTCGATCGTGGTTTAAAGACCATATCGGCGGCGGCCTCGTTTTCGTATCCGGAGCCGCGGAGGGCGAGTGCGATACCGGCTTCTAAAAGGAGCGGCAGGCCGCGTTGGCTGGTTGCGATTACGGCAGCCTGATTGAGCGAGCAGCTGTGCGCTTGGCATTGGATGGCAAGTTCGCCTTGCGCCGGGCAAGGGACCAGAACGGCGGCGACGCGACTTGATAGTAATGCAAATGCTGTGCGCTCATCGGGCGAAAGGCATTCGGCTTCAACGACGACGAGCTTGGGCGGTGCGCTGTTTGTGCGAAGCGTGGCTCGGTACATGCGGACCGAAGAACCCGACATAGAAAACTCCTGTGTATTCGGCAAAACGTAAACTATAGTTTACGTTTTTGTTCAGCTCCATTTCAAACTCGGCTGCATGGACGAACGTGCGAAACAGATTCTTGGCAGGCGGGTCGAAGAGACACGCAGGGACCTTGGTATCTCCAAGGTTGATTTTTGTGTGGCGACAGGAATCAGCCGACCCTACCTCGACCGAATCGAAGATGGGACGGCAAATTTCACGCTCAAGGTTCTATTTAAGATCGCGCCCGCACTCGGCATGACGGTGTCAGAGCTTCTCGAGGGGATCGAATAGGGGATACCCGTCGACAACTGAATTACGCCATCGGGATGCGGTCGTGGTTGACTTGGCTGTAGAACAGGCGCTGAATCTCGGCCGCATCACGTGACTGGCCGAGTGCCCACATGGTTTTGGCCACGAGCGTCTCGGTGGTCATGTCGTCGCCGCGCAAAATGCCCGGATGATCGGCGTAGGCACGGCCGACCTCATAAACACCCAGGTCAAGGCCCTCTTCGGGGACCTGCGTGGTCATAACGACAGTGCGACCCGAATCGACCCAGCGGAAAATTGCCTCTTGGAACGACTCGCCCGACTCACCAAACTCGGGGATACCGCCAATGCCAAAGGTCTCCAGAATCACAGCGTCGTAGCTATCGGCAAGAGCGTCCAGGATACCCGGGTTCACGCCGGGTGTCAGCTTAAGGACAAATACGCGCGGGTCGATGCTGTCGTAGAAGCGAACCGGGTTCTCGTCCTGGTGAGTGCCGTGGAGTCCGTTGCGAACGATGCGGTCGTTGCGGATATAGGCAATGGGCGGATAGTTGACGCTAATGAACGCGTTAAAGCTCATGGTGCGCTGCTTGCGGGCGCGCGTGCCGGCAATGGCTACGCCGCCAAAGACAATCGAGACGTCGTGCGAATGCTCGTCGAGCGCATAGAGCAGGCTCTGGTACAGGTTGAGCTTGGCGTCGGTAAAGGGATTGCCCATGGGCTTTTGCGAGCCGGTGAGTACGATGGGCTTGGGGCTGTCCTGAATCAGATAGGAAAGCGCCGCCGCGGTGTAGCTCATGGTGTCGGTGCCGTGCAGAATCACGAAGCCGTCGTGGTCGGCATAACCCTCGACGATGACGTCGCGGATACGCATCCAGTCGCTCGGACGCATATTGGTGCTGTCGATGTTCATGGGCTGCACGACGTCGAGCTCGCAGAGGCCCGAGATCTCGGGGACGCTCTGGGCGAGCTCCTCACCGGTCAGGGCGGGGGAGAGGCCGTTGCCGTCCTCGGTCGATGCGATGGTGCCGCCCGTGGCGATGAGAAGGATGCGCTTCATGCTGGTATTCCTATCGTATTTGCCGCCGCAGAGGCGGAGTCGTTCGGCAGTATTGTGGCACAGGGCGTCCAATGTTCAAACGTATTACATCATCTGTAACGTTTGGTAACACTTCAATTGCCGTCAAATAGGCCCCGGTCGTGCGTTTGCCGTGCGCTGATGGCTGCGAGGGACGAGAAACCCCATATAACGTGTACACTATGTAAGCTGTTTTCGTTTATTCGCGCGGGTGGGCACAGGCTCCCCGCCAACAAGAGGGGGAAACCATGGATCAAAAGGCTTCCGCAAAGGTCCTCGTACTCGACTTTGGTGCGCAGTACGGTCAGCTCATTGCCCGTCGCGTCCGCGACCTCAACGTGTATTCCGAGATCGTTCCCTGCGACATCTCGGCCGATGAGATTCGCGAAATGAACGCCTCTGCGCTCATCCTCTCTGGCGGCCCGGCTTCTGTGTATGCCGAGGACGCTCCGTCCATCGATCCCGCCATCTTTGACCTGGGCCTTCCCGTTCTGGGCTTTTGCTACGGCCATCAGATCACGGCCGTGACGCTCGGCGGCAAGGTCGGTCACTCCGAGGTGGGCGAATACGGCCGCGCCACCATCACGCGTACGGCCGGCGCCAAGCTCTTTAACTCCACGCCTATGGAGCAGATCGTGTGGATGAGCCACCGCGACGCCGTGTCCGAGGTGCCCGAGGGCTTTACCGTTACCGCCAGCACCGACGTGTGCCCGGTTGCCGCCATGGAGTGCGTCGAGCGCAAGATCTTCACCACGCAGTTCCACCCCGAGGTCAAGCATTCCGAGTATGGTCAGCAGCTGCTGAGCAACTTCCTGTTTGAGATCTGCGGCCTGGAGCCCAACTGGAGCATGGACAACCTGGTCGAGACCATGACGGCCGAGTTCCGCGAGAAGGTCGGCGACGACCGCGTGATTCTGGCCCTGTCCGGTGGCGTCGACTCCTCCGTCGTGGCCGCGCTGGGCGCCCGCGCCGTGGGCAAGCAGATGACCTGCGTGTTCATCAACCACGGCCTGCTGCGCAAGGGCGAGCCCGAGCAGGTGGAGGAGGTCTTCACCAAGCAGTTTGACGTCGACTTTATCCACGTCCACGCCGAGGACCGTTATGCCGAGCTTCTGGCCGGTGTGACCGAGCCCGAGGAGAAGCGCCGTATCATCGGCACGCAGTTCTGGAAAGAGTTCTTCGCCGTGGCGCAGCAGCTCGAGACCGATGGCAAGCCGGTCAAGTATCTGGCTCAGGGCACCATCTACCCCGACATCATCGAGTCCGGCGCTCGCAAGACGGGCGGCAAGACGGCCACCATCAAGAGCCATCACAACCTGATCCCGTTCCCCGATGGCGTGCACTTCGACCTCATTGAGCCGCTCGACCACTTCTTTAAGGACGAGGTCCGCGCGCTTGGTCTGGCGCTGGGCCTGCCGGGTCACATCGTGTTCCGTCAGCCCTTCCCGGGCCCGGGTCTTGCCATCCGCATCATCGGCGCGGTCGACAAGGAGAAGCTCGAGATCCTCAAGAACGCCGACGCTATCGTGCGCGAGGAGCTCGATGCCTACAACCAGCGTCTGTTTGAGCAGACCGGCGAGCGCAACTCCGAGCACAGCTGCTGGCAGTATTTCGCGGTCCTGCCCGACATTAAGTCCGTCGGCGTCATGGGCGACGAGCGCACCTACCAGCGCCCGATCATCTTGCGTGCCGTCGAGTCCAGCGATGCCATGACCGCCGACTGGGCCAAGCTGCCCTACGACGTGCTGGCCCGCATCTCCGGCCGTATCGTTGCCGAGGTTCCTGGCGCCAACCGCGTCTGCTACGACATCACGTCCAAGCCGCCCGCGACCATCGAGTGGGAATAGAACATACGTTCGATAAAATAATATAGTATCAGATAGCGGGCACGGTTTCAATTGAATCCGTGCCCGCTGCTGTATGCGTGTCCTTGCACGCCCAATATGCGCCGTAAAAGCCGTCTTCTTCGACGTCAAAGTGAATGCGCTTCGTTTTCGCCTCTCAAAATCTTATTTTCACGATTTGCATTTTCATCCCGTTGTCACCGACCCTTGCGAGAAACCGGAAAAAGCAGCTGACAGAAGAGTCTCTCAAATCGTTGTAGCCCAGCATATAGCCGCGACTTGTGACCTGCAGACGGCTGTCCCACGTGCCGATTTCCTTGGCGGCATCCGAAACCGCAAAATATGCCCCCACATCCTTGATTTTTGCAGTCTTAAGCCATGTTTTTGCGATCATCTTTACCGCCGTCCGATTGGCAGCATCAAAGACCAGCACACTGCCGGGGAAAGCGTCCGCCATCCCCCGCACCAGTTCCCGGACCTGCTGGGTCAGAAAGTAATAGAACACCCCGGAGGCAAAGAACACCGCCCCGCGGGAGGCATCGATTTTGCTAAACCATGCGGTGTCTTTCAGGTCGCAGGGGATATTTTGTTCTCGATCCCCGGCGGGCAGTAGCTGCTGCCGCAAGGCAATCACATCCGGGAAGTCCAGATTGTAGATCTTGCATCTACCGTTGTCGCAGGTTCTGCCGGTGTTGTCCAGCCCGCAGCCCAGATTGACCACCGCCGCATTGGGGTGGCCTTTCAGGTAATCCCGCACCTCGAAAGCAAGATCACTCTGCCGTGTGGCCACCTCCAGCGCACCAAAGCGCTGTATCAGGCTGCGGGAGTTTTTCTCTGCCTCTGAAAAGTCGTAGTCGATCTGGTCGAGCAGACGAACCGCTGTTTCATCCCTGTAAAGGTTCGGGTACAACTCCGTACACAGCTTCCGGGAATACAGCGGGAGGATCAGCGTCTCCTGCACGGTGTTTTTCTCAATTTTACATTTCATAGGTTTCTTCCTCAGTGAATAAAAACTGTCATAATTGCCGCCAGCATAGCCGCTATGACCGTCATGCCTATCGCCATGTGCAGGATGGATGCAAAAATGCCCGTGCTTGATACCCCTACTTCCGCGCCGTGACGCAGAGCCACTTTTTCTTTTTGTGTATCTGCACCTCGTGAAAACCCGCCTGCTCCAGACATGCCTTTAATTCAATGTCCTTGTAGATGGTCATGCCGCCGATGATCTGCGTCCACCTCTCGTCCTTGTCCGTATCGCCATTGCTCTCGTTGCAGATAAGAATTGTCCCGCCTGGCTTCAGCGTCCGCCAGACCTCACGGAAGCATCGGGGCAAATCAGGCCAAAAATAGACGGTCTCAAAGGCCGTGGCGGCATCGAAGTAGCTATCCTCAAACACCATATCCGCCACACTGCCTTGCAGAACGGCGCAACGCCCCTCCTGAATTGCAATTCGGTTGAGCTTTCTAGTCTTCTCCACGCTGACGGGCGAATAGTCGACGCCCTTGACGACGCCATGCGGGCATTTTTTCAGCAGCCGTTTTATGTTCGCCCCGCCGCCGCAGCCGCAATCCAGCACCTTGGCATTTGGCGCAAGTCGTAGAAATCGAAGTCCCCACCGCGCCACAGGGCTGTGGCCCAGATTCATCATGGCAACCATAAGTTTTCCGCCGAGGCCCACGGGCTTGCGGGTGTTTTCAAAGAACGACATCTGGCCCCTCCGATTTCGTGCATTCCGCATAGGTCAATGGGAACGAGGCCTTCAGCACCGCGCTTTTCTGCACCGCCCAGCCGTTTTGACGCAGGAAACGCAGGTATTCCTCGCTTGTCCACCTGCTGTGGAGGGGGAATCCCGCCATACTCATGAAAAAGGCTTTTGCCTTGCCGGAAACCGAGTTCCCCGCGTGGGTGAAGGTTGGCGCGATGAGCACGCCGTCGTCCTTCAGTACCCGCCTGATTTCTTGCAGTGCCTTTTCCGGATGCGGCACTATGTGAAGCGCGTTGGACGCGATCACCACTTCGAAGGACTTCTGTGCATAGGGCAGGCGGAACATATCTTGTACGGAAAAGTGCAGCTTTGCGGATTGATTGTCCCGCTTTGCTTCAAGGATCATCTGTGCAGAAGCGTCCGTAGCCTCGATGTGCACCGCCGCATCCACGATGCTCTTTGCGATAAGCCCCGTGCCGGTGGCAACCTCCAGTACGGTTTTTGCTTTCACCACCGGCCTGATCAGCTCATACATCTTCTCATACGCCGCCCGGTCCTTTCGCATGAAACGGTCGTACCGACCGGCATTCTTGTCCCAGAAGCCCTTGCGTTCGTGCATGGCTATCGCCCCCCAAACAGTTAGAGCAATCTAACTATAACACACGAATCATGCAGTAAGATAAGGCTAACCTTATTTCTTGGCCAAGACGCATCTCTTCGGTTTTGCTTATAACGGTGTGAGTCAGATACTAAGCTGGAGCTGAAGAAGGAGCTTGGCGGACAGGTAGGTCGATACCGGTTCCCGGAACGGTGATCCAGCCAATTACACCAGGGCTCTAGTCATGCAGGTAAACCCAATCCATGACGGGAAATAGGTCCTTTTCTCTAGCTCGACGTCTTTCGGAGCTTGACGATTTGGACTGATGGAGGTGAGAAGTCCCTCACTGCGCCAATACCAGAAGATTGCGCTATAGACATCTCTCCGACCCTTTGAATCACCCCTTTTCACGCCACCCGCTACGAACCCCGGCGGAAACTAGGGAGTGATTAAAAAGGCGACCTGCGGTTTTGCGAATCAATTGAGTCATTCACAAAATCGCGAATTAAGGGCCTGATTCGCCCAAATTGCGCACGAATTGGCCCTTAGGCGGTACGACGCGACACGCATCGACAACACTCGGCCTGGATTAGTCACTGAGCGGGAATAGCGGGAACTGGCTTTTGAACTCGCGTTTTGATACCGTCGAGTACCGCCTGATGCTGTTTCGGCGCCGCCATAGAGTAAAGCCACCAGCGAAATAACGGGAATAAAAGCCTCCGGACCCTCTGGTTCGGAGGCTATCTTTTTGCATATCTGCCTAAAACGACTCCTTGCCAAAGCCCCTTGAGCATCGGGCGGCATTATTGAGTGTGGGCGTTATCGTAGGTATCTTTGATTTCTTCTGGCAAATTATCGGGAATCAGCGCCTTCACTCTATCCTCGTTGCCATCTTGGATTGCCTGCTCGTAGTACCAGCATTTGAACTTCAGCATGTCGAGCGCGCGGTTCATGTTCACGATCTCCGACTCCATGTGGGCCTTGCGCTCCTCGAACATGGCCTTGCGTTTGGGGTATGTTGAGGGACCCTCTGCGCACCATTCCATGAACAGCCGGATGTCCTTGATCTCCATTCCAGCCTTCTTTAGGCATTCGATGACCCGAAGCGCTTCGAGTTCCGTATCGCTGAATCGGCGAATGCCGGATGCCCGCTCCAGCCCCGGGAACAATCCCTGCTTGTCGTAATATCGCAGCGTTGAAGCGGGCAAACCGAACATTTCCGCCACCTGTCCGATTGTGTACATGGCTCCTCCGAAACAATGTCGAATTCATTCCTTGACCTAAAGTCAGGTTTAGGTATTACCTTCATTCTCGTCAATGTAAATCGGGAGCGCAAGGGGTATTCCGTAATGGGCAAAACGGTTTTGATAGTTTCTTCAAGTCCACGAAAGAATGGCAATTCCGAGACGCTGGCGGAGGCTTTCGCCAACGGCGCGCGGGAGGCAGGTCACAGCGTTGAGACCGTGCGTCTGCGCGAGAAGCAAATGGGCTTCTGCAGGGGCTGCCTTGCCTGCTTAAAGTTGGGGCGTTGCGTCATCCAAGACGATGCCGTGGAAATTGCCGCCAAAATGCACGATGCGGATGTGCTGGTGTTTGCAACGCCCGTCTACTACTACAGCGTCTGCGGCCAGCTCAAAACCATGCTGGACCGCGCTAACCCGCTTTTTGGCTCCGATTATGCATTCACCGAGGCATATCTGTTGGCGACGGCGGCGGAGAACGGGCGCTCGACCTTCGACGGGGCGAAAAAGGCGATGCAGGGATGGGTTGACTGTTTCTCCCGCTGCACGCTCGCTGGAACGGTTTTCGCCGGCGGCGTGAACGGCGTGGGCGAAATCGCCGGGCATCCCGCTCTGGAGCAGGCGCGGCGAATGGGCATGGGAATCTAGCCGGGCTGTTTGGCCGCGCGGAAACAGATTTGTGCCAAAACTATCGACAGGAGGAAATCGATCATGGCAGTTAAACAGACGGCAGGCAGAGACGCCCTGGGGGAGTTCGCTCCCAAATTCGCACAGCTCAACGACGACGTGCTGTTCGGCGAGGTGTGGAGCCGAGAGAGTGAGCTCTCCCTGCGCGACCGCAGCGTGGTGACGGTGGTTGCCCTGATGTCGCAGGGGCTGACGGACTCTTCGTTCAAATATCACCTGATGTCCGCAAAGAACAATGGAGTGACCAGGACGGAGATAGCGGAAATCCTTACGCACGCGGCGTTTTATGCGGGTTGGCCCAAGGCGTGGGCTGCCTTCCGCATGGCGAAGGAGGTCTGGGCGGCCGACGATGCCGCCGACGCAAGGGCTCAGCACCAAAACGAGATGGTTTTCCCCATCGGTGCCCCCAACGACGCCTTCGCGAAGTACTTTATCGGGCAAAGCTACCTCGCGCCCCTTTCCACCGAGCAGGTCGGTGTCCACAACGTGACGTTCGAGCCCGGCTGCCGCAACAACTGGCACGTCCATCACGCCAAAAGCGGCGGTGGGCAGATCCTCGTCTGCGTGGCTGGTCGAGGGTTTTACCAGGAGTGGGGAAAGCCGGCACAGGAGCTGCGCCCCGGCGACGTGGTCAACATCGCCCCGGGGGTGAAGCACTGGCACGGCGCCGCGCCCGACAGCTGGTTCTCGCATCTCGCGTTGGAGGTTCCGGGCGAGGAGACCTCCAACGAGTGGCTGGAGCCCGTGGGCGACGATGCATACCTTAAAGCGACCAACAAGGAGGCTTAAGCACCGTCGCCCGTCCGCGCCGCCGAGAGCAGCGCGCCCAAATCTGCCTGAATCGCCTCTGCCTTGCTTCCGAGCTGCAGCGGAGCCGAGCCGTTCGAGATGTTGACGCTCAACAGGTGCGCATCCGGCAGCTTCGCGGTCATGCTCCAGAACGGGAGCGTGATGATGC
>URPB01000033.1:0-19919 GCA_900549575.1 uncultured Collinsella sp. | reverse complement strand
GCGCGAGGCGGTGCTGGTCGCTGCCGCGGGTCGCTCGGTGGTCGATGCTCTGACCGCGCGAGTGAAGGGCGCGGTTGGAGCGGGCGGCCCGGCGCGAGTGTCGCTCGGCGAAGTGTCCGAGATGATCGATGTTGTGCGCTTGGGTCTTTCGGCCGGTCTTTCGTTTGATGCGGCGCTTGAGATTTTCTGCGCCAACCGCCGGTCAGTGCTGGCTCTTCGCCTTGAGCGCGCCTGCATGGCGTGGCAGGTGGGCGTGGGCACGCGTGAGGACGAGTTGTTGGCCGCCGCGCGCGACCTGGACGTGCGAGCGCTCGAGACCTTTGCCATCACGGTGGGGCAGGCGCTCGCCCTGGGTGCCCCACTTGCCGAGACGCTGGCCGCTCAAAGTCGCGAGATCCGTGCGGCTCATCGCGCCGCGGTCGAGCGCGAGATCGAGCGTGCGCCCGTCAAGCTGTTGATTCCCACCGGCACGCTCATCTTGCCGGCGTTGCTTCTGTCCATATTGGGCCCGCTGCTGGGAGCAGGCGGGATGATGTAGGGAGGAATACATGAACACGATGGTCGAAGTTGCTGACAAGGCTTGGAGCTGGGCTTTTTGCCGGGCGATTCACACTCGCCAGCATGCCAAGGAGCTGTTGCAGGAGGAGAGCGCGCAGGGTACCACCGAGTACGCCATTTTAGTGGGCGTACTTGTGGTGATCGCGATTATTGCCATCGTTGCATTTAAAGGCAAGGTTAAAGAGCTATGGGATGCGATCAGCGAGGGCATCAACAGCCTGTAGAGGGCGAGCGCCCCATCGGGGTGCTGCTGGTGTTTGCTTGCCTGACCGTGGCGATAGCGGCGGTGCTTTGGGGGCTTAACGCCGCGCGGCAGCAGCGTCCTGGGACCGCCTCCGATTTGGGCTCAGATTCGGCGGTGGCGTCTCAAAAAGATGAGATGCGAGATGCGGACGATTCGGATGTCGCTGTCACGGCGCAAACCTTTCTGCGGACGCTCGACAAGCGGTCTGGCACTGCGACGGATTCGCCTGAGGGCAACGCGATTGCGGTCCGGCTTGCATGGTCCGAGGACCGACCGATGACCGAAGCGGCGGCGGATATGCTGCGTGCCTATCGCGAGGTACCCACGGCGCAACTTGCTCTGAGCGGCTATCTCGACATCAAGGGAAACGTGTGGGGCGCCATCGTGCGCGACGGACGCGGCTGGGTCGATATGGTGACAATTGCCGCGGATGCTGGCGATGCTTCGTGTCGTCTGCGCGCCGTGCGCCTGAGCCCGCAGGCAACGGACTCAAAGGAGGGATCGTGAAATGCATGATGTCCTGCGTGAGGAATCTGCCCAGGCGACGGTCGAATACGCCATCGTCACGGTGGCGCTGTTATCGATCGTGCTGGCGATCGCGGGACTTTGGCGTGCCGGCACCGATGGGCGCTTGGCGGCGCTGGTTGAGCGGGCGGCATCTCATGGCGTTGCCTCGACGTCGGTTATCGACGCCGCTGCGGCCGCTAAGGACATCGCGTTGTATTGATGCCGCGCGCGAGGACCGGGCGCAGTCTACGGTCGAGGCCGCTTTTTTGCTGCCGACGTTTCTGACACTCATCCTTCTCGCGCTGCAACCGGTGTGTCTGCTCTATACGCGCGCGGTCATGGAGTCTGCCGCCGCCGAGACCGCGCGGCTCATGACCACGACGACGGCGGAGGACGACGATCTTAAGGAGTTCGCCCGCCGCCGACTTGCCGCAGTGCCCAACGTTTCGATCTTTCATGCCGGCGGGCCGTTGTCGTGGGATATCGAGCTTGGCCGGGCCGGTGCGGGTGGCGTCTCGTCCGTGTCCGTTTCCGGCGAGGTCAAGCCGTTGCCTGTGATCGGTGCGTTTGCGCAGGCTATGGGTGGTACCGCCGAGGGCGGCTACGTTGAGCTCAAGGTCGATGTCTCGTATCAATCGCGTCCCGAATGGCTGGAGGGAGATTATGATTCGTGGATTGCTGCATGGGATTAAGCGTTTCTGGTCTAGACGCGTTTTGACGCACCGTCCGAGCTGCCATCGCAAGCGAGGCGGCTTTATGGGTCGAGCCGGTGTCGATCTGTTTATCGAAGACGGCGCCTATACCACGCTTTCTTCTGCCGTGGTCATCCTAGTGGTGCTCACATTGTTGTTTTCGTCGACCGCGGCGATATGGAGCATGTCGCGTGCCGGGGATACCCAGGTGGCGGCTGATAGTGGCGCGCTGGCGGGTGCCAACGTAGTGTCGTCCTATCACACGGCTGCCACGGTGGTTGATGCGAGCATCTTGAGTCTGGGGCTGGCGGGGTTTGCCACGATCGGGACGGGCCTGGTCGCCATCCTCATCCCGGGTGCCGAGCCGGTTGCCGGCAATATGGTCGACACCGGGATCGAGATCATTAAAACGCGCAACAAGTTTGCCAAAAGCGCATCGGAAGGCTTACAGAAAATCGAGACGGCCCTGCCGTATCTGATCGCCGCGCGTGCCACGCAGGCGGTGTCGGCGCAGGATACCGATAGTGTGACCTATACCGGTACGGCGCTTGCCGTGCCCAGGACATCCGAGTCTGACTTCGCTGCGCTCAAAGGGTCAGAGATCTCGACCGATACCATTAAAGACACATCAGATGATTTAGAGGGTGCGGCCGAGGAGCTGCGGAAGGCTTCTGAGGACACGGCGAAGGCTAAAGAGCGTGCTTGGCTGGCGGATTGTGGTGGGTCTGACAAGGGCTCGGTCGGCAGCTGTTCTTGCATGTGGGAGCGTGCGAAAAGCCTAACGGATCTCTCCGGTGTTCAAAATCCGCATTACTCATCGAGCGTTACGTGGGAGCCCCAAGTTGCCCTTGATCGCGCGAAGGACTACTACCATTGGCGTCTGACAAATGAGAAGCCCCACGGCTCGAGTGTCGAGATGAAGGCAGAGTCTGCGGCGCGTAAGGCGTTTTATACCTATGCGAGCGCGGAGGTCGATCGGGCACATATAACCGAGAACGGAGACAGGGTTTCCTCCTATATTCCGCTGCTGCCGCGCAACTCTGATGAGGTTCGGGCGACGGAGCTCTATACCGATGCGGTGTGGCCGACGAGCGTGAACGATGACAAGGCGTATCTGCATTACGGGACGACCTGCCCTAACTATAAGAAAGGGACGCCGAGCGGATTTGCTTCGGTTGCCGATTACGATGGACAGGATAAATGCAGCAAATGCCATTTTGGCGTTTCGTCGCTTGGTGCTGTTGCGGCGCCTTCAACCTCTATCGAAAACGGCTTCGAGTATCACTTTGACAAGTTTAAAGACGCCCTGGAAGGCTACGTCGAATGCCGCAACAAAGAGCTCGAGCTCGAACGTCAGACCGAAGACGAGACCGACCGTGCGAGCAATGCGTTTGACCAGGCCATCAAAGCGCTTTCGGGCGAGCGTCCGCGTATCGCTCCTCCCGGTCGCAACGGCGTGGTTGCCTTTGCGGTTTCGGGTGCCATCTCGAGCCCCGATGAGCTCAACTCTTCGTTTAACACGGCAGTCAGGCTTGGCGATCGCGGTGCCATCTCTGCCGCGGTGCTGGCGCCCGATGAGGCGACGGCGCAAAACAACGTGCTTTCGCGATTTTTCTCGACATTGAAGGAACGCTCGGGTGGCGTTGCCGGCGTACTCGATGGCGTCATGGATGTCTGGGGACGGCTGCTTGTGGGATACGGAGACATCCAAGGTTCGGCCGACGAACTTATGGACGAGATGATTAAAGGCCTAGGAGGGGGCAGCGGCGCGTTGGGCTCCATCGCATCGTGGCTCGGCGATACCGTTTCGGCGTCCGTGGCGGCGTTGGATCTGGAGCCGTGCGACTTGCGCCTGCGAAAGCCGGTGCTGACTGATTCCGCCAACGTCATTAAGAGCCCGGGGTCTGACATTGCCGGTCTCTCTCAAGCGCAAGACAAGCTGCGAAGTATTCCGTTGGGCGTGACCGATCCCAAGGCGCTTTGCGAAGCGCTGGAATATCAAGTCGAGCGCACCATCAGCGGCACGACGTTCACGCTTGCGGAGATTCCGCTGCCCGGCGGCGGTTCCATCCCACTTACCGTCGATGTCACCACACTGGCGGGTGCCCTGGGCGGTGGGTCGTAATGGGCATCCGCACGCGCCTGTGCGAGGAGTGCGCCCAGGCGACGGTCGAGATGGCCGTGGTCACGCCCGTCCTGCTGGTTCTGGCGCTTATCGTGTACAACGTCATGGTCTTTGCCGGTGCGGTCGCACGCTTCGATCGCGTGGTGCCCGATATCGTGCTAGCACATGCCGTGGCGCCGAGCGGGGAGGGCGATGGCAGCTCCATCGATGCTTCCGCGACCGTTCAGGCTCAGATCCAACATGCCATGGAAGGCTATGACTTGCTGATCGAGGTCTCGAGCGAACAGGGTGCGACGACATCGGATGGCGGTTTGCTTTCGCTTTCCGGCACGTTTAGGACCTACACCTGCACCATGCACTATGAGCCGTGGCCGACTTCTCTCAGCATCGCTGGCGTTCCGCTGGGGGCGCCGACAACGTTGTCGCACGAGCGCGCGGTGACGGTCGATCCATGGCGCCCGGGGGTGGTCATGTGACCGCGGTCTCGTCCTACATCGCCTACGCGCGGGCACTCAATAGGCTGGGTTGGACGCCGGCGGAGTTTGTGGTGGCGGAGTCGTTTGTCGTGCGCCTGCGCGGCATGCTGGGACGGCATCCGGTTGCCGCCAACGGCTTGCCGCTCGTCATGGCGTTTCCACGCTGCTCTTCGGTCCATACGTGTTTTATGGCCTATCCCATCGATATCGCCTTTATCGATGCACGTGGCTATGTCCTCGTATGCTACGAAAACGTACGTCCCTGGCGTATGTGCTCCTGCCCCGGCGCCTGGGCCGTACTAGAGCGTCCTTCAATCATTGTTTCGACCCCTGCTCTCCAACGCGTGCCGGCTTAAGAATTGGCGACAGCGGACTTTCGTCATACGAAATTGGGTAAGATGGAGGAGAAGATGCATGGATGTTGAGATCCATCCCAACGCTAAAAAGCACCTGACGGAAAAGCAGGTGCTTAGCGCTTGGCTTGCGGTTACTGAGTGCATTCGTCGCGAGCCGAAGGGCGAGCCGCTGAGATGGCTTGCGATTGGATGGCTCCCAGACGGACGAAGCGTGGAGCTTGTCGCGGTCGAGCTTGTCCGTGGGGGCTTATCATTCATGCCTTGTCTCCAGTCCAGAAGAAATTTTGGCAGGAGATTGAACGGGCTCGGCAAAGGGGTCGATGATGGGCAAGACGTATACGGCCGCTAATGGTCAGGTTGTAACGGATGAAATGATTGACGCGTGGTGCGAGTCGTACGAGCGCGGAGAGTTTCCGGATGGCGAACACACCGTTGGTGGGATCGTGCATGGACGGCCCCCACTCTCAGGTGAGGGGACGGCAACGCTGTCGGTCAAGATTCCTCTGGGAATGAAGGAGGCCATTCGTCGACGGGCGGCTGCCGAGGGGATGACTCCAAGTGAGTTTGCCCGTGCGGCTCTGAGCGAAAAACTTCTTGCTGCCGGCTGATGCCTCTGACGTGCCGATTTAAAGAACCGAGGCTGTGCTCAAAAACTTTTTTAAAATTCTCGGTTGACCGGAACGCGTCCTTGGTTATACTAATCAAGCCTTGAAACAAGGCACACCTCAAATGGCTGGGTAGCTCAGTTGGTAGAGCAGAGGACTGAAAATCCTCGTGTCAGGGGTTCGATTCCCTTCCCCGCCACCTTGAATTGACTAGGACCTCTGCAAAGGGGTCCTTTTCTTTTATGTAGGGTTCTGCGGAAACTGCGTCCCAGAATAAGGGCTCAGAACGGGACACACTTTCCGGTGCCTGCCTCCGGCGCGCGTACACACCTCGTCGCACCATTCCGAGCCCGCCCGCCCCAGACATTCCTCCCACTTTCGCGTCACTTTACAGACCGTTCGGTCGCCTGTCCGCACACGCGGGTATACTCAAAACGATACTTATCCTATGCAATACGATGCGGGTTCGACCTGCATGATCCGAAGGGGGCAGTGATGGAGAGGATACTCGGCGTTAATCTCTCTGGCTGGTTTATTCCCGAGCCTTGGGTGACCCCGTCGCTGTACGCGGCGACCGGTGCATCCAACGCGGCCGAGCTACAGGAGGCCATGGGTACCGCCGCCTATAACGAGCGCATGCGCCGCCATTACGAGACGTTTGTGAGCGAGGACGATTTTCGTCGCATGGCGCAGATCGGTCTCAATGCCGTGCGTCTGCCGGTGCCCTGGTATGCCTTTGGCTCACAGGAGTCCGATGCCTCCTACATATCGGTTGTCGATTACATCGACCGCGCAATTGAGTGGGCTGCCAAATACGACATCCGCGTGCTGCTCGATCTGGCAACCGTGCCCGGTGGCCAGGGCGATTCCAACGATTCGCCCACCACGCCGGAGGCTGTTGCCGAGTGGCATTCGTCCACCAACGGCCGTCATGTCGCACTCGACGTGCTCGAGCGCTTGGCCGATCGCTATGGCGAGGCCGAGAGCCTGCTGGGCATTGAGCTGCTGGACACGCCGCAGATGAGCGTTCGCAAGAGCCTCTTCACCATGACGGATGGCATTCCCGCTCACTACCTGCGCAATTTCTATCGCGATGCCTACGAGCTCGTCCGTTCGTATATGCCCGAGGATAAGATCGTCGTCTTCTCGTCGTCGGGGCATCCCAGCGAGTGGAAGCATTTTATGCGCGGCGCCAAGTACAAGAACGTCTACATGGACCTTCACCTGTACCATTACCGCGACGAGTATGCGCTCGACATCACGAGCCCCCGCGGGCTGACGACGGCGATTTCGCGTAACAAGCGCGAGCTTAAAGAGGCGATTTCGACTGGGTTCCCCGTGCTGGTGGGCGAATGGTCGGGCGCGGCGATCTTTGCTAACTCGTCGGTTACGCCCGAGGGCCGCAATGCCTACGAGCGCGTGTTTATCGCCAACCAGCTGGCTTCGTTTGCGCCGGCTGCCGGTTGGTTCTTCCAAACGTGGAAGACCGAGAAGCGCATTGCAGCATGGGACGCCCGCGCGGCGCTCGGTACGCTCGAGCGCGGCATGATTGAATAGGTTGATATGACGCAAAACAGCGCCCATACGGGCAAACTCTATGTGGTCGGCACGCCCATCGGCAACCTAGGCGACCTGTCCCCGCGCGTTGGCGAGGCTTTTGCCGCCGCCGATGCCATTTGCTGCGAAGACACGCGTGTGACGTCAAAGCTGCTGATGCACCTGGGTATTTCCAAGCCGCTTGTCCGTTGCGACGAGAATGTGATCGCTAGCCGCGCTGCCGGCCTGGTCGACCGTCTGCTGGCGGGGGAGACCCTCGCCTTTGCCTCGGACGCCGGCATGCCGAGCGTGTCCGATCCCGGCCAGGCGCTGGTCGAGGCGGCGCGTGAGGCCGATGTGCCTGTCGAAGTTATTCCCGGACCCTCTGCTTGCGTCACGGCACTCGTTTCGTCCGGCATTCCCTGCGAGCATTTTTTCTTCGAGGGCTTTTTGGGCCGAAAGCACGGCGACCGTGTGCGCCGTTTGCAGCGCCTTGCCGTGGTGCCCGGCGCACTCATCTTCTACGAGTCTCCACATCGCATCGTGGCGACGCTCGAGGCCGTGGCGGAGGTCTTTCCCCAGCGTGAGCTTGCCGTCTGCCGCGAACTCACCAAGCTGCACGAGGAGGTCTTGCGCGGGCTCGCTGACCAGCTTGCCGAGGAGCTGCGTGCTCGCGGCGAGGTAAAGGGCGAGATTGCGCTGGTCATCGCGCCGCCGAGCGAGGACGAGGAGGCCGGCATCGCGCCGGTTGGCGCTGCGGTAGCGGATCCCGACGATGCCCTGCGCGAGGATATCCGCACCGCGCTCGAGGAGGGGGAGCCCGCCTCTGCGGTGGCCAAGCGCCTGTCTCAGAAGTATTCGCGCCGCAAGCGCGATGTCTATGCCATGGTGCTCGATATGCAATAGATGGAGGATATCCAGCCCTTGCGCTAGAATCATCCCCTGTATGCAACGTTTTTCTGGAGGACAAACCCCATGGATCAAAGCAAGCCTTCGTTCTTTATCACGACGCCCATCTACTACGTCAACGCCGATCCGCACCTGGGCACGGCTTATTCCACCATCATCGCCGACGTTCAGGCTCGCTATCGCCGCTCCGCCGGCTATAACGTCAAGTTCCTGACCGGCATGGACGAGCACGGCGAGAAGGTCGCCGAGGCCGCAGCCAAGCATGGCATGACGCCGCAGGAGTGGACCGACAGCCAGGCTCCGCACTTCAAGGAGCTTTGGAGCAAGCTCGAGATCTCCAACGACGACTTCATCCGCACCACCGAGCCGCGCCAGCATCATGCCGTGCAGTACCTGTGGGAGCGCATGAAGGAGTCCGGCTATCTGTATAAGGGCAGCTACGACGGTTGGTATTGCGTGCCTGACGAGACCTACTTCACCGATACGCAGGTCCAGAAGGGCGACGAGGAGTACGGCAGCGTCGGCCAGCATCTATGCCCCGACTGCCACCGTCCGCTTGAGCGCGTCCAGGAGGAGTCCTACTTCTTTAAGCTTTCCGCCTTCCAGGACAAGCTTCTCAAGCTCTATGACGAGCACCCCGACTTTGTCGAGCCTGCGTTCCGCATGAACGAGGTTCGCAGCTTTGTCGAGGGCGGCCTCAACGACCTTTCCGTGAGTCGCACGAGCTTTGACTGGGGCATCCAGGTTCCGTTTGACGAGGGCCATGTGACCTATGTATGGTTTGACGCGCTGCTCAACTATATGACGGCCGTCGGCTACGGTGTCGACACCGACGAGGCGCGTGCCGAGCTGGCCTATCGCTGGCCCGCGCAGTTCCACATCGTGGGTAAGGACATCATCCGCTTCCACTGCGTCATTTGGCCCGCCATGCTCATGGCCATCGGCGAGGCCCTGCCCGAGCACGTCTTTGCCCACGGCTTCCTGACCGTGCGCAATGCCGAGACCGGCAAGGCCGAGAAGATGTCCAAGAGCCGCGGTAACGCCATCGCTCCGCAGGATGTTATCGACATGCTGGGCGTCGAGGGCTATCGCTACTACTTTATGACCGATGTCGTTCCCGGTACCGACGGCGCCATCAGCTTCGATCGCATGGAGCAGGTCTACAACGCCGACCTGGCCAACAGCTGGGGCAACCTTATCTCGCGTTCGCTCAACATGAGCGGCAAGTACTTTGACGGTTGCGCGCCCGCCAAGCCCGCATCGTTCGATGCGTTCGACAACCCGCTGGCAAAGATCGCCGATGGCCTGGTCGACCGCTACATGGCCAAGATGGACGTGCTCGATTACGGCGGAGCCAAGGATGAGGTCATGGAGCTCATCCACGCCGCCAACCACTACATCGAGGACTCCGAGCCCTGGGCACTTGCCAAGGACGAGGCCAAGGCTGACGAGCTGGCGTTTGTGATCTACAACCTGCTCGAGGCCATCCGCATTGCCGCTCACCTGCTGATGCCGCTCATGCCTCAGACCTCTGCCGAGGCCCTGCGCCGCCTGTCCTGCGAGAACGAGGCCGCGACCGACGACCTCAAGGGCATTTGCGCTTGGGGCCTGCTTGCTGGTGGTCAGCCCGTCGAGAAGGGCGATCCGCTGTTCCCGCGTCTGGCGTAGAGACCGCGCGAGCGCCATATCGGCAATTTGCTGTTTAGATGTAAGGGCATGGCCGCAACGGTCCATGCCCTTTCGTTTCAAGACGCCGCCATCATGCTAAGGAGGCAACTATGACAACTTCGCCTTTGGCAAACCCCACGGCAACAAGGGAGCTGCTGGAGGAGTTTGGCCTTGCGACCAAGCATCGCCTGGGCCAGAACTTTCTAATCGACAATCATGTGATCGAGCGTATCTGCGAGCTTGCCGAGCTTGCAGGTGACGAGCGCGTACTCGAGGTGGGTCCGGGTTGCGGTACGTTGACACTTGCGTTGCTGCAGGAAGCGGCGTGCGTTACGTCCATTGAGGCCGATCCTGAGCTCGAACCGGTGCTCGACGCCCACGCCGCCGACTATGCCAACTTCCGCTTTATCATGGGCGACGCGCTTAAGGTGGGCCCGGAGCAGATTGAGCAGGCTGCGGGCGGTGAGCCGACGGTATTTGTCGCGAACTTGCCCTATAACGTGGCGGCGACGATCATTTTGCAATTTTTCCAGACGATGCCGGCGCTCAAGCGCGCCGTCGTCATGGTGCAAAAGGAGGTTGCCGATCGCATTGCCGCAGTGCCGGGCAACAAGACCTATGGCGGCTATACGGCAAAGCTTGGCCTGTATGCGCAGGTAACGGGTCGCTTTGAGGTGCCGCCGCGTTGCTTTATGCCGGCGCCACACGTGGACTCGGCCGTCGTGCGTATCGACCGTGTTGACGGTGTGGTGCCCGAAGGACTCGATCGCGAATTTGTGGCCCGCGTGATTGATGCTGCATTTGCTCAGCGTCGCAAGACCATCCGCAATTCCATGAGCGCCAACGGCTTTGCCAAGGACGTGCTCGATGCCGCCTTTGAGGCTTGCGGTATCGCACCCACCACGCGCGCCGAGACGCTCGATGTTGCCGACTTTGTCCGTCTGGCCCGGGAGCTTTCCCATGACGCTTAATGCCGAACGCGTGACGTTTACCAAAAAAAAGAAGACGGTTGCTTGTCCCGTGCCCTTGGCACCGCTTGCCGACACACATGCGCATCTGCTTTCGTTCTGGGGCAAGGATGTGCCCGAGACACTCGTGCGTGCCAAGGCGGCAGGCATCGACCTGTTGGTGACGGTCTTCGATCCCATTGCCGATAAGCGCAGCGTGACGGACTATAGCGACTGGCTCGTGCGCGAGATTCTGCCGATGCAGGATATCCCGCAGATCAAGTATCTTGCCGGCGTGCATCCGTATGGCGCGCCGGACTATACCGACGACGTTCACGCACAGGTTGTTGCTGCGCTTGATGACCCTTTGTGCGCCGGTATTGGCGAAATCGGTCTGGACTACCACATGGACTATGACGACGATATCGCGCCGGCGCCCCACAGCGTGCAGATTGATTGCATGGCACGTCAGCTCGAAGTCGCCATGCGCTGCAATGTGCCGGTGGAGTTGCACCTGCGGCACGAGGACTCGGATGGGGAGCGCACCTCGCATATGGATGCGTACAACGTGCTTCGTGAGGTGGGCGTGCCCCAGGTCGGTTGTGTGCTGCACTGCTTTGGCGAGGACCGCGCCACGATGGAGCGCTTTGTGGAGCTGGGCTGCTATATCGCCTATGGTGGTGCGGCCACCTTTAAGCGCAACGAAGACGTGCGCGAGGCATTTGCGGCAACCCCACTCGATCGAATTTTGTTCGAGACGGATTGCCCGTATATGGCTCCGGAGCCCATCCGCGGTCTTGAATGCGAGCCCGCAATGATCTCCATTACGGCAAACGCGCTGGTTAACGACCGTGTCGATCGCACTGGTGAGGACGCCGAAACAATCGCGCATGCCGCTTGGGAAAATGCCTGCAAACTTTTTCAAAAATAGTTCTTGCGTTCGCGGTGACGCTCCGTTATTCTAATTCCTGCAC
Source organism: uncultured Collinsella sp. (assembly GCA_900549575.1). Lineage (GTDB taxonomy): Bacteria > Actinomycetota > Coriobacteriia > Coriobacteriales > Coriobacteriaceae > Collinsella. The sequence goes on along the minus strand of URPB01000033.1, from coordinate 8,322 downwards.
GCGGGCGTGGCGGAATTGGCAGACGCGTACGGTTCAGGTCCGTATGGGGGCAACCCCATGAAGGTTCAAGTCCTTTCGCCCGCACCATTAAATGAAAGAGCTCCCAGCAATGGGAGCTTTTTTGTTATGTGCTCATCGCAGGGACTTGAACCTGTGAAGGAGCGAGCGTAAAGAAAACGCGGAGCGTTTTTAGCGAGCTGGCGAGGACGCCGGCAGGCGGCCGAGGCCGGTGCGGATCCGCGAAGCGGATACGCGGACGTCCTTTCGCCCGCACCATGGATTGAAAGAGCTCCCAGCAATGGGAGTTTTTTTGTTATGCACGATCTCCTTGGACGGGTATCCTAATGCCAACGTGTGCCTATCAGAGGAGAGACCATGCTGTTTTCCGGTATCATCGCCGCCCTTACCAGCCTTTTGATTCCCATCATCATCCTGTTGTTGCTGCTCCCCAACGCCTGCTACGTCGTTGAGCAGCAGCACGCTGTGATCATCGAGCGCTTGGGTAAGTTCAATCGTATCGTCAACGCGGGCTTCCACGTGAAGGTGCCCGTGATCGACCGCAAGGCCGCCACGGTGAGTCTGCGCACCATGAAAAATGGTTTTGGCATCGACGTTAAGACCCAGGACAACGTGACCATTGGCCTTGAGGTCTCCGCTCAGTACCACGTGAGCTATGACATGGGCGCCGGCCCGGCAGATTCGGGCATCTACAAGAGCTACTATATGCTGCAGGAGCCCGTCGACCAGATGCGCGACTTCATCACCGACGCCCTGCGCTCCTCCATCCCCGTCTACACACTCGATGAGGTCTTTGCCAAGAAGGATGACATCGCCAAGGATGTCAACGCTACCGTTTCCGAGCAGATGGCCGCCTACGGCTTCACCCTCGTGTCGACGCTCATCACCAAAATCGCACTGCCGACCGAGGTTGAGAACTCCATGAACGACATCAACGCCGCCCAGCGCAAGCGCGCTGCGGCACAGGAGCTCGCCGAGGCCGATCGCATCAAGCGCGTCACCGAGGCGACCGCCGAGGCCGAGGCTATGGAAAAGGCGGGCGAGGGCATCGCCAACCAGCGCAAGGCCATCGCGCTGGGTATCAAAGATTCGCTCGAGATCATCCAGGAGACGGGTGTCGGCAATGACGAGGCCAACCAACTGTTCATGTTTACGCAGTGGTCCGAGATGATGACGGAGTTCGCTCGCACGGGTAAAACCTCGACGGTCGTGCTGCCGAGCGACTTTTCGCAGTCGGCCTCGATGTTCGAGCAGATGCTGGCCGCCGGCAAAGTTCAAAACGATTCGAAGGAGTAGACGCGCGTGAAATACACCGTCGTTTGCGTCGGTAAGCTCAAAGAGCGCTTTTGGAAGGACGCGTGCGCTGAGTACACCAAGCGCCTAGGTGCCTATGCCAAGGTGGATATCCGCGAGGTGGCCGATATCGACCCGGCTAAGGCGGGCGGCGTGGATGCCGCGCGCGACAAGGAGGGGGCGGCGATTCTTGCCGCCTTGCCATCTCGAGCGCATTTGATCCTGCTGGCTATCGAGGGCAAGGAGCGCTCGAGCGAGGAGTTTTCGGCGAGGCTCGACGATCTTATGCTGCGAGGCAGCAGCGACATTGCCTTTGTAATCGGCGGTTCGGACGGCGTGAGTGATGAGGTGCGCGCCCGCGCCGACGAGATGCTCAGCTTTGGACGCATTACCTTGCCGCATAACCTGGCGCGTGTGGTGCTGCTAGAGCAGATTTACCGTGCCTGCAAGATCAGTCGTGGCGAGCCGTATCACAAATAGGTCGGCAATACGAAACAATGGCGTGGGACAATACCTTTCGTTTTGAGGAATGTGTCTGAAAGGACTATGAGATATGAAGATTGGATTTGTCGGTTTTGGCAATATGGCGAGCGCTATGGCCGATGGCTGGATCGCTGCCGGTGTAGCTGCGAGCGACATGTGCGCCTGCGCGGGTCGCTACGACGCACTGGTTGAGCGCTGCGAGGCGCGCGGCATGGTCGCCTGCCACGATGCCGCCGAGGTTGTCGCCGCATCCGATATCGTGGTCGCTGCGGTCAAACCGTACATGATCGAGAAGGTATTCGCCCCGCTCAAGGACGCTCTTGCCAAAAAGGTCGTTCTGTCGGTTGCCTGGACCTGGGACAGTGCCAAGTGGGAGCAGGTCCTGCCGGGCGTCGCGCATATCTCGACGGTGCCCAACACGCCGGTTTCGGTGGGCGAGGGCGTCATCGCCTGCGAGAAGGCTTCGACGCTTAACGACGAGCAGCGTGCTGTGGTGCTCGACCTGCTCGGTAAGCTTGGCGCTGTCGTCGAGCTCGACACAAGCCTGCTGTTTGTGGGCGGCACGGTGGGTGGTTGCGCTCCGGCGTTTGTCGCCATGGCAATCGAGGCCCTGGGCGATGCGGCGGTCAAGCACGGTATCCCGCGTGCGGATGCTTATCGCATTGTGAGCCAGATGGTGCTGGGTACGGCAAAGCTGCAGCTTGCAACTGGCCAGCATCCTGCGGCGATGAAGGATGCCGTATGCTCGCCCGGTGGTGCCACCATCAAGGGCGTCGTTGCGCTCGAGGACGCCGGCATGCGCAGCGCCCTGGTCAAGGCAATCGACGCAACCCTCCAGTAAAACCGACCAAAAAAGGGACAGGTTTATGTTGGCAGGTTTTTCCTGCGGTTTTGTCCTTTTAGCGAAAAGTGCCCCGCAACTGGCTCAATTCCAGTTGCGGGGCACTTGCGTTTGCCCAGATAAAACCGACCAAAATAAACCTGTCCCTTTTTGGCAGGTTAGTCCCAGAAGCTGTCTTCTTTGTCCTCGGACTTGGGGCCGCGGTCGACATACATCTTATGGGTGCGCTTCTCCATTACAAAGGCAATAATCGCAAACAGCAGGATGCCGCCGGCGAAAAGGATGGCAAAACCGGTGCGGGTGCCAAACAAAAAGGAAAAAACTGGGTCCATTGGGTGCCTTCTTGCGTAGTTGAGTTGGGTCGTAAACGCTCATAAGTATATACTTGCCCATACATGTACAAGGTTGCAACCTAAATGGAATGTATATCGCCGGAGGATCTAATGCTTGATATCAAGTTTGTTCGCGAGAACCCCGATGCCATCGATGTCGCCATGGCTAACCGCCAGACGTCTTGGGATCGCGAGAAGTTCTTTGAGCTCGACGACGAGCGTCGTGCCGTCATCACCGAGGTCGAGGAACTTCAAGCCACGCGCAATGCCGAGTCCAAGAAGATCGGCGCCCTGATGAAGGAGGGCAAGAAGGACGAGGCCGAGGCCGCCAAAGAGGCCGTGCGCGCCGTCAACGAGAAGATTGACGGTCTGGCCGAGCGCCGCACCGCCCTCGAGCAGGAGCAGTACGACTTCATGGCTCACCTGCCCAACATTCCTTGCGAGGCCACGCCGTACGGCAAGGACGAGGACGAGAACATCGAGCGCCGTCGTTGGGGCACCCCGCGCGAGTTCGACTTCGACTTTAAGCCGCACTGGGATCTGGGCACCGACCTCGACATCCTTGACTTCGAGCGCGGCAACAAGCTCTCCGGCAGCCGCTTCACCGTTCTCGGTGGCGCCGGCGCCCGTCTTGAGCGCGCCCTCATCAACTTCTTCCTCGATACGCACACCAGCCGTGGTTTTAAGGAGTGGTGGCCGCCCATCGTCGTCAAGCGTCAGACCATGTTCGGCACGGGCCAGCTGCCCAAGTTCGAGGACGACGCCTATCACGTCTCGGGCGACAACTTCCTGATCCCCACCGCCGAGGTCGTGCTCACCAACCTGCACGCCGGTGAGGTCCTCGACGCCGATACCCTGCCGCGCCGCTACACCGCCTTCACCCCCTGCTTCCGCGAGGAGGCCGGCTCCGCTGGTCGCGATACCCGCGGCATCATTCGCCAGCACGAGTTCGACAAGGTCGAGATGGTCAAGTTTGCCAAGCCGGAGGAGTCCGACGAGGAGCTCGAGAGCATGACCGCCGAGGCCGAGTTCCTGCTGCAGCAGCTGGGTCTTCCGTATCGCGTGATTAGCCTGTGCACCGGCGACCTGGGCTTCTCTGCCCGTCAGACCTACGACGTCGAGGTCTGGCTGCCGAGCTACAACGCCTACAAGGAGATCAGCTCCTGCTCCAACTGCGGTGACTTCCAGGCCCGTCGCGCCAACATCAAGTATCGCGACCCCGAGAACTTCAAGGGTTCGCGCTATCTGCACACCCTCAACGGTTCCGGTCTGCCGGCTGGCCGTACCATGGCAGCCATTCTGGAGAACTACCAGAACGCTGACGGCACCATCACGATCCCCGAGGTTCTGCGCCCCTACATGGGCGGCCTCGAGAAGATCGAGCCGGTCGCGTAGATTGGCTGCATAAGCGATTTGCTAGGGCACTCCTTTTTGGGGTGCCCTTTTTGTGTGCGGCCATACCATGCTGTGCGGACAGCTCAATAGAAAACACACGAACAACTGTTCTGTATACAGCCATCTACCTGTTATGCTTTTGCTAAATAAGAGCGAGAGAAAGGGGACGCGATGGAGCTGTTTGATGATCGGGTGGTTTTGTTTGAGAGCGACGAGGGCGGGGAGTACCTGCTTGTGACGTGTGAGCCGTCTGGCATGGGTGGCCTGGTGGTTCGACAGACGAGCGAGGGTCCGTTGACCCAATGGTGCTACGAGGAGTCGCCGCATGTGGTTGAGACGTTTGTGGCGCACGAGGGGCTTGTGGCCCTGGAGCATTTCTATGGGGTCCGGACATCTAACCAGGTTGCTCGCATGTTGAGTATCTCGTTTGCCGATTATGATTGTGCCCAGCGGGTGAGATCGCTCCTGAGGGAACTTGATGCTAAGTTTGACGTGATCGAAAAGCCAATCGATCGTACGGGGAACGACGGTATATGCGGAGCAGCATGACAAAACTGCGTTCCACAAAAAAGTTTGAGATTGCGCTTGACTCCAATAAGCTAAAGTGGTTTTATATGTTTTGCGCTGCGGCGTTACCTCAGCTGGATAGAGGGTCTGACTACGAATCAGAACGTCATAGGTTCGAATCCTATACGCCGCACCATTTGAGATTAAAGCTCCCGGCAACGGGGGCTTTTCTTTTACGTAAACACCGCATGGATTCGAACCTCGGTCGAGGCGCGGGCGTAAAGCGGACGATTTCCTGTCGACTCGTGTAAGATTCCGAGTAGATGTCGCGACTAATTCGCGACCACTCCTTCTTCAAGCGACCGATCAGGGTGATACTTCGTGGCAGAGCGTCCGACATACAAGCTCAGGTTTCTCGATCCCAAAAAGCGCTTTCCGGCGATGCCCGAGCAGCCTGCGGGACGTTCATATGGCGTGGTCTGGAAACTCTTTGGCGAGGATCAGCATGAATCTTGCTATGTCGTCGAATTCGTTGGCAAAAGCCATGTGTCGCTTTTGGGCTATGTAAGCGTTTCGGGCGAGGTGTACAAGGTGGACCGCCCCGTTAGCGAGACTCCGCTGCCCAACGATCCCGACATGGAACTGGTCCTTGACGAGTCGGACTCCGGTATTGGTGAGATTGTGGTTCGGGGAGCCAACGGCACAATGCGCGCGTGCGCGCGAACCGTCGGCTCTCCCGAAGGCCCCATGCGCGAGCAGTCCGACCACGAGACATGGAATTCGACCCGCTCCCTTCCTTACGGCGAGTTCATGGCATCGATGTTCCTGCGCTACGTGATATTCGCTGACTCCGAAAATGCCATTGCGAGCACGGCGGACGCCGGCGGACTCGACGAGGGTATGCAAAATGTTATCGACAAGATCAAGCTCGTAAAGTTGCCCGAGCCGGTCGAGGTGTTTTTGGGCTTTAACACGGCACCGCTCCCTGATGCTATCGAGACGCTGCTTTACCGCGTTGACCATGCCGAGAATCCGAGCGGTATCGAGCGCTATGCCGCCGCCCTTATGAGTGAAATTGACTTGCCCCGCTTGCGCACCATCGCCGCTAAGTCCGAGATGAGCCTGGCTCGCATCGATCGCTCAAAGCTTTTCTATCTCAATTTTGATCGCAGCCTGCTGGACCAGGACGAGATTGACATGCTGCTTGCCATCGAGTGCCGTCTTAACCGTCTCTCCGGCATCCTTGAGCACATCGGGGCCGGATTGGTCCCTGCGGCATCCTCGCCGAGCCTTGAGGGCTGCGCGCTCTTTGATGCGTGGCATATCGCCAAGACGACCAACGATGTTCCCCGACTGCTCGATACGGCCTCGAGCGATAACCCGTGGGGCAAACCGGGTACGGTGGCTTGCCAGCCGGGCGGTGAGTGGGATGTGCGTACCCGCTTCGCGCGTATTGTCGAGGCGCTTAACGTGGCCACGCGGCTCGACTATACCTATCGGGCAAACGTTGCCGAGGGGATCATGCTCGTTCGGTTTGGGCAGTCTGTCGTTGATGCTATGCCACAACGTGAATACGACGCTCAAGATGACGCCTGGCGCGAGTTGGACGAGGACACGCGCGCGATCTGGGCCGCGGAGCACGATGCGCGCGTGGCGCTCACGCTTGCGGCAGCGTGTTTTGCCGCGGGCACCTGCATCACGCGCTGCTATGTGCAGATTGCTGCTCCCGACAGTGAGCAGGGCGAGTGCGTTGTCGCAACGTATTTCTTTGGGCGCGCGGCCTATCTGGCCGATTGCGTGCCTGTCGCCAAGGATCTTGAGAGCATGGACATGGACGATATGCCGTGCAAGCGTGTGCTTGAGGCATATGAGTCAACCGCTCCGGAGACGATTGAACCTGCGGAGGTTCATGCTCGTCCGCGTGATGACCATCGCACGCTGCCGCCGGCGCTGCGCGATCTGCTGCTTGCCGATACGGCTGACGAGTTGGAGGTCATGGAAGAGGACGACGACCCATACGTGGCCCGTGTTGTTGAATTGCGCGAGCAGGCAATAGTCGACCGTACAGGTGCTTTTGAAGGCTTTTCCCGTCTTGTCGAGGAGTTGGAGGCTAAGTGCGCCGTCGCCGAGCTTTTGGCGACAGGTCCGGTTCAAACGCAGTTTTGCGATAACCAGCTGGTGCGCATGGTGCTACCGGTGTTGGAAGAAGACCGCTCTGTGCGAATCCTTCGTGCGCCCGATGCGCTGTACTTTGCCCAGCACGAGATCTGCAGTTTTTACGCCGAGCAAGAGGACTTTGAACGAGCACTGCCCGAGGTGCGCCATCTTTACGATCTGGCGCGCTCGTCCATGCAGTCGCACTTTGCGCTCATCAACGTGCTCGCGCGTCTGGAGCGCTTTGACGAGATTATCGAGGTGGCGCGCCACGGCCTACGTATTGCCAGCGATCGTTCTGCAATCGGCTACCTGTTCTATCGCTTGGCGTTTGCCTATTGGAATTGCGATCAGCTCGACCTGGCGCTGGCTTGTTACCGTCTGGTGCCGCGAGGCGAGGAGTCGGGCAGCAGCGCGCTGGAAGAAATGCAGAGCCTTATGAACGAGATGGGCGTCAGCGAGCCTCCGACGTTCGAGGAAGCGGTCGAGACCATCCGCAGGGCTGGACTCGAATTGCCGCCCGTGCCCGCGGTGGCCAACCAGCTTGCGGATGCCGCCGTGCAGCTGGTCGATAACGGCTTCTTTTTCCTGGCGCGCGGTTGCATCTTCCAAATGTGGCGTACCATGGGCAACGACGAGCTCGGCTCCCTCAACCGCTCGCTGGGGTAGGCGAAGCTTTCAAGAAGGAAAGGCTGCTAGGCAATTAGAAAATTTCCTCTTGCCCATCCTTGGCTGTTTGGTTACTATAGAACGGCTGTTACGGAGAGCTGACCGAGAGGCCGAAGGTGCTCGCCTGCTAAGCGAGTATGCCCCAAAAGGGCATCTGGGGTTCGAATCCCCAGCTCTCCGCCAGTATGACTTGAAAGAAGGGTCCCATTTGGGGCCCTTTTTTGTGCGGAGAAAGGAGGCTGGGGATTCGAACCCGAGAGGGCACGGGCGTTAAGCAAACGCGAAAGCGTTTGTAGCCCGTGGGCGAAAAGCCGCCAGGCTTTGAAGCCGGAGGGCATGCGCAGCATGCCCGGACATCCCCAGCTCTCCGCCAGTACGAATTTGAAGAAGGGTCCCATTTGGGGCCCTTTTTATTATCAAGAATGGCGGCTGGGGATTCGAACCCTCAAAAAAGGAGGCATCATTTCGGACGCCTCCTTTCAGCGGACTTATTATTCTTGCGCACTACACCTCGGGCGCCTTGGCGACGGTCTCGCTTTCTGCTGTGAGCGGGCGGTTGTCGATGCGACGGCCCAAGCGATCAAGCTTCACAAGGAGCCATTCAATGGGATTCGGCCCTGCGCCTTCCTC
>URPB01000032.1:0-20043 GCA_900549575.1 uncultured Collinsella sp. | reverse complement strand
CATGATTGGTTGTTGAGCGTTGGTCAAAATGGTTGTTTTTACAGTAGCGCTAACAAGGCCGCGTGGCACTACCTGACGTGCTCGGGGCGGCCGAAGGACCTCGCCAAGGGCCAGGCCCCGGACCGGGTCGCCCGCAGGCATGCCGCCAAGGGCGTGCGGAGGCTGGTCGAGAGGCGGGAGGCGCTGCTCGCGCGCGGGGTCCACAACAACAAGGCGAACGTGGCCACGGCGCGCGAGCTCGCCTGCTGGGTGTGGGCGGTCGGCCTCATGGCCGAGGAGGCGTAGGGGGGGCCGGTCCCCCGCACATAAGCCGATCACCCCGGAAGCGGTTTGATCCGAAGCCGTTGAGGCGAACCTCAGGTCCCTTTTCTGCGAGCGCCCAGGGCGCCACACGCGTGCACAGACTGTCGGTTCGACGAAGAAGCCTCAGCCGTAGCAACGGATTGCCCAGCGAGAGATCGCCACGGGCGGATATTAAACTGCAAAGACGAGCGTCGGGAAGACACGCCGAGGTCGCCGCGGACGGGTTGATATAGGGAGAGGGCCTGACCCCATATCGTTGGGGCCAGGCCCGATTTTGCCTCTTGACAATGTCCTGCTCATATTAAAAGGAACGTCCCTAAGTGCCGACAGTTAGGGACGTTCCTTTTGTGCCGGCATTCGGGGACACTCCTTGCGGATTTGCGAGCAGTTTGCGCGTTTGTCGACGTAAGGATGTTCATTTGTCGACTTCTTGGGCTGTGGTCACCTGTTGTTTCTGTGGTGGCTGCAGGCATCTGGCTCAAAAGGGCGGGTTGGCCGTCTATGTTTGCCTGCGGTTTTGTTGCGGTGCGCATTTTCGGTCAAGCTTTTCGTCAAGTGTTTGGTCAGCATCTGGTTTGCAGTCGGAGGCCTATTTTGCCCGCGCTGGTCGTGGCTGTCCACCCTCCTCGTAAGCTCAAATTGAGGTCCATCAGTTTGAGGAGGATGCCATGACTGACCACGCTTTTGACCGAGCAGAGCTGGCTGAAGCCGTCGGCAACGATATTGCCGACATGGCTCACTTTTGGATGCTGCGGAAGTTTCAATTCCTGGAGCCGGCACGCGAACAGTTCGAGATTATCGTCGACCCGTGGCTCAGCTATTGCGAGGAACCTTCTCAAAACGAAATCATGGCCTACAACATGGCGTTTACCGATTGGCTGCTCTTCGAGCGCCCCTATCGCCATGGCAAAACGCTGCTCGAGCTATATGTTGACGAGCCGCCGGCATCGCTTTCGCCTGCCTCGCTCAAGCGGCTCGAGCGGGTACGCGACACGCAGTATTTCTCGCGCTTTGGCATTTTGGACAAGAATCCTGCGTCCGGCATGGTCGTGCTGAAGGACACGCGCACCGATCATCGCTTTGATGTCTACGACCCGCATATCGTGCAGAAGGAGCATTGGAACGACGGCGCGATTGCGGTGCGCCTCGCCTGCGTCGACGATGTCTGGCTTACGGCGGGACAGCTCTACCTGTATGACATCGCGCGCCTGAACGACACGGCGGTCGACGGACCGGGTGCGGTGCATCCCGAGGATCTGCAGGACGGCTTTGACACCTCGTGCATCAGCTTCTTCTTGCGTCTGGTCCGCGACATCATGGGCGCCCAGGGGCGGTACGTAAAGTCCCTCAACATCTACGAACAGGAGTGGGAGTAGGGGATGGGTAGTTGTCGCCTGCCCTGCCTTTTGCCTTTTTGTCTCAATCTGTAACATCTACAGGCCAAAAATCGGTTTTCCTGTTACAGGTCGAGACAAAGAGGTGCAATGCTGCACGAATGTCTCGATCTGTAACGTTTGGCGGCCGCTTGTGCCCGTAACTGTTACAGGTCGAGACGTTTGTCGGCGGAGGCAACGGTGACGATGGTCCATTTGTCCGATGTGGTGGTGATGGAAGTGCCTAATACCGTTCTCAAACACAAACATACGACTCGTAACACGTTGGCGCGGAATAGGATGCTTGCCAGGCTCACGGAGGCGGCTGAACAAGGCGTGCTGCTTGTGACACACGACAATGCCGAGCTCATGTGGCTACGGCGTCATGTGGGAACCGATGATATTGCGGAGCCCGAGCCGTATTTGTTCTGTTTTCAACATGATTGGGATGCGCTGACGCCGACGGAGCGAGCGCTGCGGGCCATCAAAGGGCTTGCGGAGTTTCATCCCGATTGGGCGTTTTGGGGCTATGACGCGGCGCTTTTGTGGGGTCTGGAGGTGCCGAATGATCTGCTTGGGCCACGATACCTTGTTAAGACAGGTTGCTCGGTGCCACTGAGTGCAGGATGTCGGCTGTTGCGTCCGCAGGCGGCGGGCGCACTTGAACAAGTCGACGGCGTGCAGGTGACGTCGTTTTGGCGCACGGTGGAGGATTGTCTACTGCGTGCGCCGTTCTCCTACGGGTTGGCGATTGCCGATTCTGCACTGCGGGCGAAAGGCGTATCACGTGGGGATTTGTGCGAGCGCCTCCGCGCCGATTGCGAGGGCAGGCGAGGGTATCGCAGGGCACAGGTGATTGCGTCGTATGCGGACGGGCTGTCTGAAAACGGCGGCGAGTCTCGGTTCCGAGCATTCTTTATTGCGTACGGCTTTCCGGTTCCGGAGCTGCAGGTGGAGTTTCGCGACCCGCTCGATCCGAGCCAGGTGTTTCGCGTCGACTATTTTTGGCGGCTCGAGGACGGGACGTGTGTCATCGGCGAGCTCGACGGAAAGGGGAAGTACACCTTGCAGAGCGGCGAGGGTCGGGAGTCGGTTGACCCATTCGTGGCAGAGCGTCAGCGGGAATCTCATCTGACAATGCTCGGGCATAAGGTGCTTCGGTTTACGTTTAACGAACTCAAAGGCCCGGGGAAGCTAGTCGAGAAAATGAGGCTGGCGGGTATTCCTCGGCAGGTTGAATTGGCTGAGGAGTGGAGATGCCAGTGGTATGGGCGCTGAGAGGTTTTGTCTCGATCTGTAACGTTTAGAGGTTGTTTGAGCTCGTAATTGTTACAGATCGAGACAAGCCGGTGAAACGTCGACCGAATGTCTCGATCTGTAACATCAGGGGGCCCAATAACCCTGTACCTGTTATAGATCGAGAGATTTCCCTAGTGCCGCTGGGATGGGACTGCAACGTATTCCGTCCCCCACATCCTCTCTTCCTTCCGTTAACCGATGCGTCTGCAGCAATCCAGCGGGACTAGGTGATAATGGACAAATGTTCAAGTTAATTGCGAGGGAGGAGCTCGATATGGCGTCTGCCGATCGTTCCACGTTGTTTATCAATGCGACCGTCCTGGATGGTTCGGAGCATATGGAGCCGCAACCCGATATGGCCGTGACTGTTGAGCGCGGTGTCATCACGTGGATGGGGCCGAGTGCTGTGGCGCAGGCACCTGCAGGTGCCGAGGTCATCGACCTGGCAGGTGCGTATCTCATGCCCGGTCTCATCAATATGCATGTGCATCTGTGCGGTTCGGGCAAGCCGGTTTCGGCGGGCGATGCGGGCGCGCTGATGAAGAAGCTCGATAATCCCGTGGGGCGCGCCATCGTGCGCCATATTCTTAAGGGCAGCGCCCAACAACAACTGGCAAGCGGCGTGACCACGGTGCGCGGCGCGGGCGACCCACTGTTTGCCGACATCGCCGTTCGTAATGCCATCGACGCCGGCAAGTATCAAGGTCCTCGCCTGGTGGCGCCGGGAACGGGCGTAACGGTGCCGGGCGGCCATGGTGCGGGCTTGTTCGCCCAGGTGGCAAACAGTTCCGCCGAGGCAGCCGAACAGGTGCGCGACCTGTATGCGCGCGGTGCCGACGTCATTAAGCTGTTCGTAACGGGCGGTGTATTCGATGCGACCGAGGTGGGCGAGCCGGGCGTGCTGCGTATGCCGGTGGAGGTTGCCGCGGCGGCGTGCAAGGCGGCGCACGATATGGGCCTTCCTGTTATGGCTCATGTTGAGAGTACCGAGGGCGTGAAGGCCGCGCTTGAGGCCGGCGTTGACACGATTGAGCACGGCGCTCTGCTGACGCCCGAGATTCTGGAGCTGTACCGTGGCGCCGCGGGTACACAGCTTGAGGGGCGCGCGCCCAGCGTTACCTGCACTATCAGCCCGGCGTTGCCGTTTGTATTGCTCGACCCGGAAAAGACCCATTCGACCGATACACAAAAGAAGAACGGCGACATCGTGTGCTCGGGCATCATCGAGAGCGCCCGTGCCGCACTGGAAGCTGGCGTTAAGGTGGGCCTTGGCACGGACTCGAGCTGCCCGTTCGTGACGCAGTACGACATGTGGCGTGAGGTGGCCTATTTTGCCAAGTACGTGGGTGTGAGTAACGCCTGCGCGCTGCATACGGCCACGCAGGTCAATGCCGAGCTGCTGGGGCTGGGCGGCGAGACCGGCACAATCGAGTGCGGCAAGGCCGCCGATATCCTGGTGACGCGCAAGAATCCTCTGGGTGACCTGGCGGCCCTGCGCGACCCGATGCACGTGATGTGCCGCGGTGGCCTGGTGCGCAAGCTGAAGGTCAAGCACATCCCCGAGGTGGACACCGAGCTCGACGCGATTATGGCCATGCCTGCAGAGGCGCTGGCCGAGGAGCTCGCCCGCGACGGCGTGGCATAGGTGTGACAAAGGGGCAATCCCTTTGTCATAATCAAAAAAAGCCGAGGTCTCAGCGCGAGGCCTCGGCTTTTATTTGTCCCATAGTATGGCAGCTATGAGCGCGTCTCCATCTTGGCATGGCACTTGGGGCAGGTGACGCGGATCTTGCCTTTGCCCTTGGGAACGGAGAGCATCTGGCCGCAGTTGGGGCACTTAAGATAGGCCGTGGTCTTGCGGCCCTTCCACATCTTCTTGGCTGTGCGCTTGGCACGTTCAAAGTCTTCCTTGCTAGTACCGGCTGCGCGCGAGGCGTTGGCCGCTGCAGCTCCGCCGCCCAAGCTAGCTACAAACTTGCCCAAGCCGGGTACGTTTGCAGTCGCGGCGACAAAGGCCTCGTTCTCCTTGTGACGTGCGTCGATATTTTTGGACAGGCCGCGCAGCACGCCAATCACGATTACGGCGATGGCAATCCAGCTGAGCCACTGGATGCGGGCTATCGATCCGATCATCGCGATGACGATGCCGGCAAAACCCATCACGATGGTGAGTTCATCGGCACCATTGCGACCCTTCATAAAGTCATTCATGCAAATTGCCTTTCGTTCGATATGCTGCACGCCTTTATACCCGATTTAGAGCAAGGGGGACAGGTTAATCTGCACCAATGTGGTGCAAACATACCTGTCCCCGGAATACCAAGACGGTGCAAAGAAATCTGTCCCCAATGCCCCTATTACTTGGAGAGCTTGTCGACGACGCGTTCGATTTCGGCGAGCTTGGCGGCTTTGAGGTCTTCGTCGCCCGATTCGATTGCCGAAGTCACGCAGCCCTCGATATGCGCCTTGAGCACGTCGGCGTTAATGCGCGCGAGGAGCGCCTGTGTAGCCATGAGCTGTGTGGAAATATCGACGCAATAGCGGTCCTCATCGACCATCCGCAAGATGCCGTCGATCTGGCCGCGTGCCGTCTTGAGCATGCGGGTCACCGATTTGTGGTCTGCCATCATGTCGGGTCCTCGTTTCTGGTCGATCTTCCGGTTGCCCCCGTCAGTTGCGGTGAAATAGTTCTTGTTTGCAGGCTTGAAGCGCTAAAACAGGAACTATTTCACCGCAACTTCTGAGGATTGGGTTGGCAGCGCCTGCTACGCGGCGGTCACGGACAGGGCGTGGAACTTCTCGCCCGCGCCCTCGACGGCGGCAGCGAGCTGCTCAGCGGTCACGGTGTCGGCGCACTCCACCTGTACGGTCTGAGTCTCGTGATCGGCGTCGGCGTCGGTCACGCCGGCCACGTTGAGCAACGCCGTCTCGACGGTGGCGTCGCAGTGGCCGCACATAAGGCCGGAAGTCTTAATTGTGAAACGCATGGGTATTCCTCTCTGTTGTGTCGGCTTTCCCAGGCACCCGACCTTGACCTTCAAACCGTCGCTCGCGTACCAAAGTACGCGTCGCTCCTCTTTCAGGTCAATCTTGGGCACTTGGAAAACCCGTTCTAAATGGACTTAATGGTGAGCCTATTTTGCCACTTTAGGCTTAAAGGATTTCAAACGCAGGGCATTGGACACGACGCACACGCTCGACAGGCTCATGGCCGCGGCGCCAAACATCGGCGAGAGCTGCCATCCGGTGAACGGGAAGAACACGCCCGCCGCCAGCGGAATGCCGATGCCGTTGTAGAACAGCGCCCAGAACAGGTCCTGCTTGATGTTGCGGATCGTGGCGCGCGAAAGCTCGATGGCGCGCGCAACGTCCATGAGGTCGCTGCGCATGAGTACCACGTCGGCGCCCTCCTTGGCGATGTCGGCGCCTGTGCCGATGGCAAGGCCCACGTCGGCGCGCGCCAGGGCGGGGGAGTCGTTGATGCCGTCGCCCACCATGGCGACCTTGCCGTCCGCATCCTGCAGTTCGCGCACGTGGCGCTCCTTGTCGGCGGGGAGGACGTCGGCGATGACCTGATCGCTGCTCAGCCCCACGCGGCGGGCGATGGCCTCTGCCGTCTCGCGGTTGTCACCGGTGAGCATGCGCACGTCGACGCCGAGCGAGCGCAGCGCGGTAACGGCCTCGGCACTCGTCTCCTTCACCTCGTCGGCCACGGCGACGATACCGGCAAGCTCACCGTTTTTGGCAAAGAACAGCGGCGTCTTGCCCTCGGCAGCGAACTGCTCGGCAAGACCCGCGGGCACGGTAACGCCCAACTCGTTCATCAGGCGCACGTTGCCGGCGGCAATGGCGTTTTGCCCTTCGCGCGCCGTAACGCCTCGTCCGGGCACGGCCGCAAAGTCCTCGACCATGCGCGCGACGATCCCGCGTGTCTCGCACTCGGCCATAATCGCCTCGGCCAGCGGGTGCTCGCTCGAGCGCTCCAACGCGGCGGCCAACTTGAGCAGCGCCTTTTCGCTCATGGCGGGCGAGCCGTCAGCGCGCGTGGCTACCACGATATCGGTCACGGTAGGCTTGCCGCGGGTGACCGTGCCCGTCTTATCGAGCACCACGGTGCCCACGCTGCGCAGGTTCTCCAACGCCTCGGCGCTCTTAAACAGAATGCCCATCTCGGCGCCCTTGCCGGTGCCAACCATAATGGCGACGGGCGTGGCCAGGCCCAACGCGCACGGGCAGCTGATTACCAACACGGCCACGGCGGAGGTGAGCGCCTCGTTCACGCTGCCGGTCAGCGCCATCCACGCCACGAAGGTCACGGCCGAGATCGCAAACACCACGGGCACAAACACGCCGGCGACCTTATCGGCCATGCGGGCGATGGGCGCCTTGGTGGCATTGGCGTCCTCGACGAGCTGGATAATCTTGGCGAGCGACGTGTCGGCGCCCACACGCGTAGCGCGGAAGGTAAACGAGCCCGTGCGGTTGACCGTGGCTGCGTTGACAGTGTCGCCGGCGGTCTTTTCCACGGGGATGGACTCGCCGGTGAGCGCGCTCTCGTCCACGGCCGAGCTGCCCTCGAGCACCACGCCATCGACAGGGATGGACTCGCCGGGGCGCACGCGCAGGACCTGGCCGGGAAGGATGGCGTCGACATCGACGGTGGTTTCGGTGCCGTCCTCTGCCACGACGGTCGCGGTCTTGGGCGCCAAGTCGATGAGCGCCTCGATGGCGCCGCCGGTCTTGGATTTGCTGCGTGTCTCGAGGTATTTGCCCACGGTGACCAGCGACAGGATCGTGCCCGCGCTCTCAAAATACAGATTGTCCATGCCCGTCATCATAGCCTCGTGGACCTGACCCGCGGCTAGCTGGTCGGCCATGATGAACATGGCGTAGAGCGACCAGGCGATGGAGGCGGTGGCGCCCACGGCAATAAGGGCGTCCATGGTGGGCGCGCCGTGCGCGAGCGATTTAAACCCGTTGATAAAGTACGCGTCGTTGACATAGACGATGGGGATGAGCAGGACGAGCTCGGTGAGGGCGAGCGTCATGCTGTGGGTATGGTCGGTGAAAATGCCGGGCAGCGGCCAACCAAGCATGTGTCCCATGCCTATGTAGAACAGTGGGACGAGGAATACGATCGAGACGATGAGGCGGGTGCGCATGGCGGAGGCGGCGGCCTCCAGCTTTTTGGTGGGCGACTCCATATGGGCGGCGCCGGACCTGGCTTGCGCATTTCCGCTTTGGACAGCGTCGGTGCCCGTGCTGATGGGCGAGGCCGAGTAGCCCGCGCGGTCGACAGCGGTGCAGATATCGTCGGGGGAGACCTGCGCGGGGTCGTAGTCCACCAGCATGGAGCCGGCGAGCAGGTTGACCGCGACGCTTTGGACGCCGTCGAGCTTGCTCACGGCACGGTCCACATGCGCCTGGCAGGCGGCGCACGTCATGCCGCCCACGTCGAACTTATCTTGAGCCATGGCTTCTCCTTTCTGTGACGTAGTGTCGGAAATGTTAACCATCCGATACTATATACCCATACCCCCTGGGGGTGTCTAGTAATAGTTGGAATGTATGACTTTTCATTACAGATGAGGGTGGTTGGTTGGCCGATGGACCGTCCCAACCAATCATCTCAATCTGTAACATCTGAGGACCGTTTTGCCTGCTAGATGTTACAGATTGAGATGTTGTCTCGCGGGGTTGGGGTTTGTCTCGTTCTGTAACATCTAGACCTGTATCTGCCGAGCTAGTGTTACAAATCGAGACAACTGCCGGGGAGGGGTCCCGTTGCGGCAAGACGCTCGCCGCCTAGATACAGAACCCGGGGATCACACAGGTTAGCTTGTTTGGCTTTTCCGCAGGCGTTGCGTACGTAAAGACGTCGCCGTCGTGTCCCACGCGGTTCATATAGAGCGTGCCTTCGCTCTCCGATGTGTCGGGGCTCACCGTGCGCTCCCACCAGCAGGTGTCCTTGCCCTTCCACTGGCGGACCATCGTCTCGTTCGTGGAATACGGGCTTACCTTGAGCTCGCGGAAGAGCTGATACTCCTTGCCCTCGCCGTTGTAGATGTCTGCCAGGTAGTGATAGTCCTCGGTAAACGAATCGGGCGGTTGCGTACCGCACAGCTCGACCATGGCGGGCAGCCAAAGGGTTGCGGGCAACTCGCTCAGGCACGATGCGCTGTTGGCGGCGCCCACATTGTTCGAGACCTTCTTGACACCTTTAATGAGCGCGCGCAACTCGTTGGGCAGCAGCTTAAGGCCGTCGCCGTTGAGCCACTCCCGCAGCTCGCAATCTGCCCAGCCGGCGCTCGGCGGTTCAGCCGCAGCGTTGCGCTCGGCAATACCCGCGTCGAACATAAACGTCAGCCCGGCCTTGCCCGTCCCGTCCAGAAGCTCATCGTGGCGGATGCCCACAAGCTGCGCGCCAACCTGCAGCCCGTTGGTGAGCGTGATACGCTTGGTACACGGATAGGGGATATGCCCATCGGCATCGAGCAGGTGATAGCGCTTGGCAATCTCGCGTGCCTCGCTACGGGTCTCGGCGGCCTTAATCTTGAGCGAAATCTCCTGCAGCTGATCCCAAGTGTAGTCGTCAAGCGAACCGCGGATGCCGTCCAGGTAGTCGGGGATGCCAAAGCCATGGGTCGCCGTCCCAATGACGCTGAGCCCCGCAACGGCTGCAACGACGCCACCGATAATAAAGCGGCGGCGGGTCATGGCATCGTGCCGGGCCTGCTCCAGGATCTCTCGCGCGCGCTCGCCGGCGACGTCGACCTTAAGGTGCGTGCCAGAATCGATATCAATCGCGGCCTCGTCTCCTGTGCCTTCGCGGCCCTCGGATTCGGCATCGGTGAGGTATGCCGAGAGCACCTCGAGCATCTGCTGCTCGGTGGGACGATCGCACTGCTCGACTGAGAGACCCTTCATGATGATTTGGGCGAGCGCTTCATCGCCCTCGCAGCGCGGCTCGAGCGGTGTCGGCTTGGTCTTGGTCTTTACGAGATAGAACGAGCCGGTTGCAGCGGCGTCCGTCGACTCAAAGTCAAACGGTTTGCGACCGCTGTAGAGCTGGTACAGAATGCTCGAAAGCGCATAGACGTCGATTGCCGGCGAACGGCGAAGGGCCGCGATGCCTTCGATATCCTGCGTGAGCATCTCAGGCGCGGCGTATGCGGGCGTGGCAAAGCGCCAGATGTCGGCGCGCCGGGTGATCGTGTCGTCGCCGAGAGCCATGGTCGCGGAGCCCATGTCGATGAGGCAGGGGTCAAAGGAGCAATCGGCAATCTGCTGCTCGAGCGTTCGGTTGGTGGTGCGGAACATGATATTGGCAGGCGACAGGTCGCGATGGATGACCGGATTCACGAGGCCTTGGGTCATCAAGAGCGCACGAAGCACGGCGTTTCCGACGGCGGCGACCATCTGGGTGGTCAGCCCGCCCGAGGCGTCGTGCGGAAGCAGGGGCAGCGCCTGCTTGAGTGAGGTGCCCTCGACCCACTCCATGAGGATGAGCGGGTCGTCCTCGCATGAACCGTAGCCATAGACGCGCGGAAATCCGCGCAGGTGCGAGACGGTACACAGATGACGGTACTCCTCGAACAGCGCGGCGGTGTTGGCCAGGTGAGCGGCCGATTGCTCGGCGGAGCGGTCGGGGGCTTGGCCGGAAAGGACGGCGTTGTCCTTGAGTAGCTTGACGGCAAAGACCTCGCCGCTCGTGTTGGTCGCGCGCAGCACGTGCCCGATGTTGCCGTTGTTGCGGTGGGCCGTCTGGAGAATAAGCGTCATAAACCGACGCTTGGCCTCGTCCTCGGCGCTGGGGTCGACCGCCACGGCGGTGTCGAACGTGTCAAGACGGATGAGTTTGTCGCCATAGGCGCTATCGGTAGTATCCATGGCGTTCCTTTGTCTGGCATGGGTTGCCGCACGCATACGTGAGCAGTGCGGATATCGGTAAAGTACCATGATAGCCGCACTGCCCACGTATACCGCTGAGTATTGTCGTTTACGACGCAGAAGGTAGAAGACGAAAGACGGACGGCGACCGTCTTTTGATCGCCGTCCGCGCTAGTCCACAATGACAAGGAATGTCGTGTAGAGACCCAGATGGAGCCTGTCGCTGTTTTCGATTTCCACTGGGGGATAGACTTTGCCGGGCTCTCGTTGGTCGCGGGGCGGCTCGATTACGATATCGCCGTCACCCGCGCCCGATTCGAGCACTGTGCCATTGGTCGACCCAAGGCCCTGGGCGTACCAGTGCTCACCCTCGAGCCAAATGCGAAGATGCTCGCGCGAGGTGTCGGCGCCTACATCGGTGATGCTGGGCGAGGTTTTGGGCAAAGAACCAATCACGGTGCCGCGTGGATCGTGTGTGAGGGGATGGATTTGCATGCCGGCGCAGTTGTCGGCATGGGTTCTGAGCAGACCGAGATTGGGGGCGACGGTGCGCGGCTGTTCCAGGCTGCTCATAAAGCCACGTCCGACGGTAGTTTCGGTGGTGCCAAAGTGCCCGCCCGTCTTGCTGTCGCAAAAGCGCTCGACGGTGGCCACGCCCTGAACGGGATCGGCGAGCGCCCCCGTTGCCACAAAGAGCATAAGGTAAAGCGTGCTTTTCTCGCGCACGGCATTGCCGTCGAAGTTGTCGATGCGATTGAGGGCATTTGCATATAGGCGGCTGTCCAGCTTGTAGCTGGCGAGAGCCGACATCATTTCGTTGGCGGCCGGACCGCGATAGTGCTCGGCGATTGCCCGATAGGCGGACTCGCCGCCGCCGAGCTTGCTGCAGATTGCCGAGGAAAGGTTGAGTGTGGTGACGGTAAAGTCGCTGTAGATGGAGGGTGCGCACTGGTCAGGCTTGCGATGGACGATGTAACGGGTGAGATACGAGCGGTTGGAAGAACATTTCTCGAGCAGGGTGCTGCCGAGATAAGAGTTTCCATTGATGAGCATTCGGGCGATCTCGAGATGTTTAAGACCGCCGAACGAGCGAATATCGTTATAGAGGACCGAGCAAGGCGTCTCTGCTGCCACGGATACCTCCTTTGATTGCTTCCTAGCCAATATGGCGATAGGAATTAATGGCCCCGGTGGGCGACGTATTAAATGGCTGCACAATAAATAGTGTAACCAAAGCAACATTATAGGCCACATGTTCGAAATTGCAGGAAGACTGAGAGATTTGGTTTGGACTGGACGGAAATCCCCCTCTGTCTTGATCTATAACAATTAGGGCCGATTTTACTCGGTAACTGTTACAGATTGAGACGTTTGTGAACTGTGTCGACCGTTTGTCTCGATCTGTAACACGTAGAGGAAGATTTGCCCTGTAGATGTTACAGATTGAGACATTCAGCCGGGCTCACCTCGTCCGCCCCGTCATCTGTGGTTTACGTGGGGGCATGCGAAGCGCGGGTATACTAACCGGCGGCGAATCTGCTCCATCGCTTAGAGCTGCTGCGTCTGGACGGCGCGTGATAGGGCTGCCAAAGCGATCGCCAGCGTGCTGAGCAACGTCCTCTCTGTGCGCACCTGTTTTTGTATGTATCAGCGCACTACCAAGCACGCTCGCGCGGCCGCATGCCGTGCCCATAACGCGTGCAGATAAGGAACAACAACATATGCGTAATTCTGTATCCGACGTCACGGACGCCGAGATTCTGGACGAGACCCGCGAGGCCATGACCCAGGCTGCCTTCGATGCTGCCGACGAGGCCAGCGCCGCCGAGACCGTCGAGTCCGCGACCGAGAACCTGCCCGCCTTTGACGAGCTGGGACTTTCGGACGAGATGCTTCGTGCCATCGAGAACCTGGGCTACACGGCGCCCACGCCTGTCCAGGCCGGCTCCATCCCCGTGGTGCTCGAGGGTCGCGACCTGCTTGCCGCCGCTCAGACCGGCACCGGCAAGACGGCCGCCTTCTTGCTGCCGACCATGAACAATCTGGAGCACATTGCTCCGCCCAAGCCCGTGCGCGAGCGTGGCGGCCGCAACCGCCGTCGCGGTGCCAAGAAGCCCGAGGGCAACGGCCGCGGCCCCGTGATGCTCGTCATCACCCCCACGCGCGAGCTTGCCCAGCAGATCGACGAGGTCGCGAGCAAGATCGCCGACGTCACCGGCCATGTCGCCGTGACCGTCGTGGGCGGCGTGAGCTACAAGCCGCAAACCGCGGCGCTCAAGTACGGCTGCGACATTCTGGTCGCCACGCCGGGCCGTCTGGTCGATCTGATCGAGCAGGGCGCCTGCCACCTGGACGAGGTCAAGGTGCTGGTGCTCGACGAGGCCGACCGCATGCTCGACATGGGCTTTTTGCCCGCCGTTCGCCGTATTGTGCGCGAGACGCCGGCCGAGCGCCAGACGCTGCTGTTCTCGGCCACGCTCGACGAGGAGGCCGTGGGCGAGATCACCGACCTGGTGAGCGACCCCGCCCGCGTGGAGATCGCGCCCGCCACGTCGACCGCCGACACCGTCGACCAGTTTGTGTTCCCGGTGTCTATCGAGGCCAAGAACAACCTGCTGCCCGAGTTCCTCAAAAAGGAGGGCCCGGAGCGCACTATCGTCTTTATGCGCACCAAGCACCGCGCCGACAGCTGCTGCCGTCGTCTGGAGCGCAAGGGCATCAAGGCCGCCGCGATCCACGGCAACCGCAGCCAGGCCCAGCGCGAGCGCGCGCTTTCGGCCTTCCGCGACGGCACCGTCGACGTGCTGGTGGCGACTGATGTCCTCGCCCGCGGCATCGACATTAGCGACGTGCGCTACGTCGTGAACTTTGACGTGCCGGCCGAGCCGACCGACTATATCCACCGCATTGGCCGTACGGGCCGCGCCGGCGAGCTGGGCTGGGCCATTACGTTTGTGACTGAGCAGGACGTGGACGAGTTCTACGAGATCGAGAAGCTCATGGACAAGACGGCCGATATTTACGAAGCCGGCGACCTGCACGTGGGCCCCAACCCGCCCGCCGTTGACCCCGAGCGCGATCCTGCCGCCTTTAAGGTGAAGAAGAAGACCAAGCGCGGCAAGTCCAAGAGCAAGAAGAAGCTTGAGCAGGCGCGTCGCGACGGCAAACGCAACGGCGACGATTACGGTGATGTGGCCGGTCGTTCCAACCGCGGTCGAGACGAGCGTCGCGGCGACGGTGAGCGTCCGAGCCGTCCCAAGCGCGGCGGCAAGACCCGCGTGCGCGAGGGCGTTCAGGCTCGCGTGGACGAGGCTGTGGAGAGCGTGGCCCGCGAGGTGGCTGCCGAGGAGCGCGGCGGTGCTGGTGTCGTTGAGCAGGCCCCGCGCGGTAACCGTGCCGAGCGTCGTGCCAAGCAGTTCCAGGGCGAGGCACATCGCCGCCGTCGCGAGGATGAGGATCGCGGTGGCCGTCGTCGTGTCGAGCGCGAGGACGAGGGCCGCGGTTCGCGCGGTGGCAAGCGCGGTGCGGGCGACCGCCGTCGTTCCGGTCGTGATGACGAGCGCGGTGGCCGTGATGAGCGTCGCGGCGGCGAGGGTCGCGGTGAGCGAGGTTCCCGTGGCGGTGAGTCCCGTGGCGGCAAGCGCTTTGAAGAGCGCGGTAGCCGCGGCGGCGCTGGTCGTTCGAATGAGTCGCGCGATCGTCGCGACCCGCGTGCCAGCCGCGATCGTCGCGATGACTGGCGCAACTACGACGACACCCGCGAGGAGCGCCGTGGCGGCTATCGCGGCGGGCGTGGCGGCAACCAGGCCGGTTCCCGTGGCGGCCGCGCCGGCGGTCGCGATAACCGTGGCAGCTATGGCAACAGTCGTGGTGGCAAGCGCGGTAGCAGCTCCCGCCGCCCCGGTGACGGCGGCGGCAAGCGCAAGTAACATACGCATCGCGCGCTAGCGTGAGACAAGCTAAGGGCCCGAGCAAACAACGCTCGGGCTCTTTTGTTTGCCGTGTCCATCGCTAATTCAAACGTGATTTTCTCGGGAATGCATCTGGGGGATGCCGAGGACCTATTTTCCGCCATGCAGCAATGGGTCCTATGGGGTGCGCCGTGCATTTTTTGGAGTATTCTGCAGTTCGAGTTGTCTGCATATGATTCGATGTCGCCAACGGTGGCCTTCGGAT
The DNA here is from genome assembly GCA_900549575.1 of uncultured Collinsella sp. Lineage (GTDB taxonomy): Bacteria > Actinomycetota > Coriobacteriia > Coriobacteriales > Coriobacteriaceae > Collinsella. The sequence goes on along the minus strand of URPB01000032.1, from coordinate 5,002 downwards.
ATCCCTAGCGAGCGTTCTGAGTTAGATTTCGCCGTTTTTCGAAGCAAAGGTACGTCATTCTCGCTATGTCGGAACCCTAAATGACGCAGCGCCCTACAGTTTTGCCCGCCCGCGGCGGTGCTGGCGCGGTCACGTTGCAGAATACTCCGTTTTTTGCACGGGCCAGGATGGGGTACCTTGGGAGAACACGGCAGCATCCCGTAAATATATACAATCTGTACCGTAATTTATACAAAACGAAGAGGCAGGCAGCGTAGGGTTGGTGCATTGGGGTGCTTGGTGCGCCAAAATGGGGACCCCACGTGCCGTATACTCTGGCTGGATGTGAAAACGGCTTGACGCGTTGCCAGACGTAGGGGGAGGGTGTCTCGATGAGCGTATTCGAAATTGTGTTTAGTCCGACGGGTGGAACGCAGAAGGTGTCTGGCCTTGTGGCCGGGGCACTGGACAAGAATACCGTTACCGTCGATCTGACCGATAGCGGGCTAGATTTCAGCGCTGTCTCGATGACTGAGGACGACGTGGCCGTAATCTCTGTGCCGGCGTATGCCGGTAGAATCCCGGCTGTGGTGGCTGACCGGTTGGGCATGGTTCACGGCAACGGAGCGCGGGCCGTTCTGGTGTGCGTCTACGGAAACCGCGCGTTTGAGGACACGCTCGTAGAGCTGGAGGACGTTGCGAAGCATGCGGGATTCCGGGTGATCGCGGCAGTTGCGGCCATTGCAGAACATTCCATTGCGCGACAGTTTGCTGCCGGTCGTCCGGATGCGCAGGATGCGGCGCAGCTTGCTGAGTTTGCTCAGCAAATTCAGCAAAAGCTGTTGGCTGAGGATGCGTCCGAGCCCTCTATCCCCGGCAATCGTCCTTATAAACAAGCTGGAGGTCACCGCATGGCGCCCGAGGCAACAGAGGATTGCGTCTCCTGCGGTGCATGCGCCGCGGCGTGCCCCGTTTGTGCTATCGACAAGGGTGACCCCAAACGAGCAGCTGGCGAGGCGTGCATCTCCTGCATGCGCTGCATTGCCGTATGTCCGCGAGGTGCTCGTAAGCTTGATCCCAACAAGCTATCCGCTGTTTCCCAGATGCTGAGCAAGGTTTGCGTCGTGCGGAAGGAATGCGAGCTCTTTATCTAGCGCAAGTGAGATTGGTGCAAACAAACCTGGCCCTTTTGCACCAAAAACGATCCGTTTTCCTCCGTTCCCAAGGGATCATGTGATCCGAAGGGGACGGAGGAAAACGGATCAAAAAGGAAAAATAGTAAGGCGCTCTTTTTCACATTGAATATTGCAATTTGGTAACGCGTTTTATCAAATATGGCATTTATCTGCGGTAATGTTCTATTTCACCGCTGAGGGTGACATTTTATACCGCCTGCCGAACCGTATGGAGACCTCACAACTTTTTAGGTCAGTGTTGTGCGTGTAGCAATTTCGCCCGGCCTCGCCTCCGGGCTGCCATGTGAGAGGGGATCTTATGGCTCGACTGCACGTAATGGAACGCAGCCACGCTCAGGCCGTCATGGACGACCTGCACGATGCGCTCGGACGTCGTCTGGCGGTGAGTTCGCTCGCCCCGTGCCCCGTTGAGTTTACGGCGGCGCTCGTCAACCTGTGCTCCACCCAGAGCTGCGGCAAGTGCACGCCCTGCCGTGTGGGCCTGAGCGCGCTGAGCGATCTGCTCGCCGATGTGCTCGAGGGCCGCGCCGACGAGTCCACGCTCAATTTGATTGAGCGCACGGCCCGCACCATCTACCTTTCGAGTGACTGCGCTATCGGCTACGAGGCCGGCGCCATGGCACTCACGGCCATTCGCGGCTTCCGCGACGATTTTGAGCACCATATCCGCGAGCACTCCTGTGGCTTTGACCGCGAGGCCCGCGTCCCGTGCGTCTCGGGCTGCCCGGCGCACGTCGACATTCCCGGTTACATTTCGCTGGTCGAGGCTGGCCGCTATGCCGATGCCGTCAAGGTCATCCGCAAGAACAACCCGCTGCCGCTCGTTTGCGGCCTGGTGTGCGAGCATCCCTGCGAGATGCACTGCCGTCGCGGCATGGTCGACGATCCCATGAACATCCTCGCCCTTAAGCGTTTTGCCGTTGAGCACAGTGACCTCAACGATTACAAGCCCAGCGTGGCCGACAGCACCGGCAAGCGCATCGCCGTGGTTGGCGGCGGTCCGGCCGGCCTTTCCTGCGCCTACTACCTGGCCGTGATGGGCCATAAGGTGACGATCTTTGAGCAACGCCACCACCTGGGCGGCATGCTGCGCTATGGCATCCCCAGTTACCGTCTGCCGCGCGAGCGCCTGCAGGCCGAGATCGACTGGATCTTGAGCGCCGGCATCGACGTGGAACTCGACCACTCCGTCAACGGCGAGGAGCTTGCCCGCCTGCGCGACGAGTTCGATGCCGTCTACCTGGCCATTGGCGCCCACAGCGATAAGAAGCTCGGCCTTCCGGGCGAAGAGGCGCTCGGCGTGGAGTCGGCCGTCAAGATGCTGCGTGCCATCGGCGACGACGAGCTGCCCGACCTGAGCGGCCAGCGCGTGTGCGTCATCGGCGGCGGCAATGTGGCCATGGACGTGGCGCGCTCTGCCGTGCGCTGCGGTGCCGAAAAGGTGAGCATCGTCTACCGCCGTCGCATCTGCGACATGACGGCCCAGGATGCCGAGATTGCCGGCGCCCAGGCCGAGGGCTGCGAGGTTCTGGAGCTCACCGCACCGCTCGCTATTGAGACGGGCGAGGAAGGTCGCGTGAGTGGCCTGCGCGTGCAGCCGCAGATTATCGGCGAGCCCCGTCGTGGGCGTCCGGCCCCGCGTGCCGCCGCCACGCCCGAGCGCGTCATTCCCTGCGAGCGCGTGTTTGTGGCCATTGGCCAGGACATCGATTCCAAGCCGTTTGAGGACATGGGCATCGCCTGCAAGTGGGGCTGCGTGGTCACCGATTCGGATGGCGCCGTGCCTAACTTCGACGGTCTCTTTAGCGGCGGCGACTGTCAGACCGGTCCCGCCACCGTCATCCGTGCCATCAACGCCGGCCGCGTGGCTTCGGCAAATATCGACCGCTACCTGGGCTTCGACCACAAGATCAAGCTCGACGTTGAGCTGCCGACCGTGCAGTTTAAGGGCAAGCACGAGTGCGGCCGCTGCGAGCTGGGCGAGCGCGAGGCCGGCGAGCGCATCCACGATTGGAATCTGGTCGAGCAGGGCCTTACCGAGGAGGAGGCACGCCAGGAGGCAAGCCGCTGCCTGCGTTGCGACCACTTTGGCTTTGGCGCGTTCCGCGGAGGGAGGAACCTGGAATGGTAGAGCCCAACAACCCCACTGTCAGCGACAACACCGAAAGCGGAGCACTCAACATGGTCAAGCTCACTATCGATAATTGCGAGGTCATGGTACCCGAGCACACCACGATCCTGGACGCGGCCAAGTCCGCCGGCATCCAGATTCCCACCCTGTGCTACCTGCGCGATCTAAACGAGATCGGCGGTTGCCGCGTGTGCGTGGTCGAGGTTGAGGGCTGCGACCAGCTGGTTGCCGCCTGCAACAACTACGTGCTCGACGGCATGGTGGTCCACACTAACAGCGCCAAGGCCCGCGAGGCGCGTCGCACCAACGTGCAGCTGCTGCTGTCCCAGCACGACTCGCGCTGTACGAGCTGCGTGCGCAGTGGTAACTGCAACCTGCAGACCATCGCCAACGACCTGGGCATCTTCTATCTGCCGTACGAGCAGCACCTGGCGCGCGAGGGCTGGGATTTCGATTTCCCCATCATCCGCGATAACGACAAGTGCATCAAATGCATGCGCTGCATCAAGGTGTGCGAGAGCGTGCAGGGCTTAGGGATTTGGGATCTGACCAACCGCGCCACGCATACCGCCGTGGGCACCCGCGGGCGTGCGCCGATCGGCAAGACCGATTGCGTCGCGTGCGGCCAGTGCATCACGCATTGCCCGACGGGCGCCCTGCGCGAGCGTGACGATACCGAGACCGTGTTCGATGCCATCGCCGATCCCGACAAGATCGTGCTGGTGCAGATTGCGCCGGCCGTGCGTAGCGCCTGGGGAGAGGAACTCGGCATATCTCGCGAGGAGGCCACCGTTGAGCGCTTGGCCTGTGCGCTGCGCCGCGTTGGCTTTGAGTACGTGTTCGACACCGATTTCTCGGCCGACCTCACCATTATGGAGGAGGGCTCCGAGCTGCTCGAGCGCCTGGGTAAGGCCGCCAAGGGCGAGGGCGACAGCCGTGGCTGGCCCATGTTCACGAGCTGCTGCCCGGGCTGGGTGCGCTTTGTGAAGGCGCGTTACCCCGAGTTTGTCGACAGCCTGTCTACGTCAAAGTCGCCGCAGCAGATGTTTGGCGCCATCGCCAAGACCTACTACGCCAAGGTGCTGGGCGTGGAGCCCGAGCGTCTGTTTGTGGTGTCCGTGATGCCGTGCACGGCCAAGAAGGCCGAGTGCGCGCTGCCGAGCATGGTGGGCGAGGACGGCACGCCCGATGTGGACGTTGCGCTGACGGTGCGCGAGATGGTACGTATGATCCGCGCGAACCACGTGAGCGTGGACACGTTGGTCGAGGAGCCGCTCGACACGCCGCTGGGCTTTGGCACGGGCGCGGGTGTGATCTTTGGCGCCACGGGCGGCGTGATGGAGGCCGCCGTGCGCTCGGCCTATTACCTGGTGACGGGCAAGAACCCCGATGCCGATTTCTTTACCGATGTGCGCGGGCTGGACGGCTGGAAGGAAGCCGTGGCCGATATCGATGGCACCGGGGTGCGCGTCGCCGTGGCGCACGGGCTGGGCAACGCCGCCCGTCTGCTCGACGCGATTCGCGACGGCCGTGCGAGCTATGACTTCGTTGAGGTCATGGCGTGCCCGGGCGGCTGCGTCGGTGGCGGCGGTCAGCCCATCCACGACGGCTGCGAGCTGGCAGCCGAGCGTGGCCAGGTGCTCTGGGGCTGTCTCTTATACACATCTCCGAGCCCACGAGACAAGAGGCAATCTCG
>URPB01000031.1:0-20246 GCA_900549575.1 uncultured Collinsella sp. | reverse complement strand
GATCCGGTCCGACCGGGCCGCGCGGCAAGGAGATATATTGCCAGACCGGAGGGGCGCCGGGGGCGGGAATCTGGGTGTACACATTTCCTACACAATTTGGGATCCGACTAACGTTTGCCAGCCGTTAACTACCGCTCACCGAGCATCTCTTTATATAAGGCAGTCTCATGGTTAAAGCGGATACGTTCCCCTAGCTAAAGCACAGCCAGCATCGAGCAACTCATCACGTTCTTCCACCGAGAACCCCTCGGCGTAGACGCGCACCACTGGTTCGGTCCCGCTAGGACGGACCAGCAGCCACGTGTCATCCTCGAATGCTAAACGCAAGCCATCCATATGACTAACGTTTTGCGGCACCTTGCCACAAATCGACTTGGGGTTTACGCCCGGCAGCAGGGTTCGTAACGTTTCGGCATCTTCGGCCTCAAGGCGCAAATCGCGTCGACCGTAACTCGTCTTACCAAAACTGTCCTCGAGTTGGTCGACCAGAACGCCCAAAGGCGCGTCCGTCTTTGCCATAAGCTCACACAGAATCAGACAGGCGAGGATTCCATCGCGCTCGGGCATATGCGCGGCGATGCCGATACCACCGGCTTCCTCGCCGCCTATGAGGACGCCACCCTTCTTCATCTCTGCCGCTATATATTTGAAACCGACTGGTTTGACGGTCACGCGGCAGCCAAGCGCCTCGGCAATGCGACGCACGAGCGTCGAGCACGAAAGATTGACGACGACGCGTCCCTCCAAATTACGAAATTGAACCAAGTCGCCCAAAACGAGCGCCATGATCTGATGCGGATGTATATATCTGCCGCGCTCGTCAACCGCGCCGATACGGTCGGCGTCGCCGTCGGTCACCAGGCCAGCGCAAGCTCCGTCCTCGATAACCGTATGCTCGCAAGCGTCCACCCACGGCTCAACGGGGTCGGGGCAGATATCTTCTTGGTCAGGCGCCTGCCCGGCGTGAATCTCGTGCACCTCAACGCCAAGCTCGCGCAGCAAGTCGGCTAGATAGCCCTGGGCTGCGCCGCCCATGGGGTCAACAACCACGCGCAGGTGCGCGGCGCGGATGGCTTCGGCATCGACAAACGATGCCACCGCTTGCATATAGTCAGGAATGATATCCGCGGTGCGATATTGCCCCTCGATCCCCATTGGCTCGGGAGCCATGGTCTCTTCGAGCTCTTCGATGACATCCTGGTTGGCGGTCGAGCCGTCACCCATGCGAATCTTGAGACACAGATAACCCTGCGGATGATGGGACCCCGTCACCATGAGCGCGCCGCACGCCTCACCGTCATAAGCCGCCGCCCACGTAAGGGCAGGGGTCGGGACAGGTCGCGAAGCGAGCACGGCGTCTAGCCCGTGCGCTGCTAGCACGCCCGCCGCAAGCTCAGCGAACTCGCGCGCCAGGGGCCGGGTGTCGAACCCTATATATACCGTTTTGCCCGGATTGGTCTTTTGCCACAACTCGCCGACGGCATCGGCGATACGGGCAACGTTATCGGCAGTGAAGTCCTCATCGACGCGAGCGCGCCAACCGTCAGTTCCAAAATGAATTATCGCGCACACGCGCAGACACCTCACAGTGTTTGGATCATGGTACGCATGGGGTATACCCGCAACATGCACTCGGCAACCTGCCGGCACCAGCATTCACCATTTGGGCAAATGCTGCCGAGGACATGCAAGCAATAAAAAAACGCCTCGTATGGAGCGGTTTTGCCCTTTATATATCGAGCGCCTCGGCCATCGCGGCCGTAGTGATTGCCGTGGTTCCACAGCAACTGCCCACCATTGCGGCACCGGCATGTCTCCATTCGATGCATGCGTGCGCGAAAGCTTCGGGGTTCTCGTGCCATACGGGGCCATCCTGAGTCTGGACCGGATCGCCTACGTTGGGACGCACCGTGACGGGAGTAGTCGCCGATGCAACCATCCTGGGCACCGCCGCGTTCGCGGCCGCAAGCGAACAGCAATTAACACCAACCGAGTTTGCGCCGTGTTTTTCGGCGTACAAAACGGCAGCCTCGATGTTGAGGCCATCGCCTAGCAGGTCGCCTTTATCGTCAACGACAAAACTTACCAAAACAGGCATGCCGTCGGCGGCATCCTGGGCGCCGGCAAGCATGGGCTGCAAATTACGGATAGACGTCACCGTCTCGATCAGCAGACCGTCAACACCAGCATTGAGCAGGGCGTATGCCTGCTCTCGCGAAATGCCTCGGATTTCTCGATACTCGGCAGAGTCTTCGGCAAACCACTCAATGCCGATCGGGCCCATCGAGCCCAGCAGCAGCTGAGGGTGCGCCTGGCGCGCATCGTCGACGGCACCGCGATTGACCTCAGCCACGGACGGCGTAATCTGATCTTGTTTGAGGGCATAGCTTGATGCCTGAAAGGTATTGGTAATGAGCACCTGCGCACCGGCGGCGACGTACAGGCGATGGATACGAGAAACAGTCTGCGGCTCGGCAAGATTCCAAAACGCCGGTGGGATGTCGGCTGCATCGTATTCACTCATCAGCACGCTGCCCATGGGGCCCTGCGTCAACAGGGTCTCGCTCGACATGCGGCGCATCAGTTCCTCGCCGCCGGGACGGTTGTAATAACTCGTATCCATATATAAGTTTCGCTATTCCTCGACGCTGATTCCCTGTTTTTCGAGATAGGCGAGCCAGCGGCTCATCGTGTCCTCGGAAAGCGCATGTTCCATCATGCACGCCTCGGAATCGGCCCGCTCAAAATCGACGCCGAGCTCCTGGACCAAAAACGTGCGAATAAGGCGATGACGGTACCAGATGGCCGTGCCGACCTCGCGACCACGGTCGGTCAGGATGACCTTGCCGTAATGCGATTGCTCGACAAGCTCGGACGCCTTAAGCGCCGAAACTGCCTTATTGACCGATGCCTTGGAGACACCAAGACGCTGCGCGATGTCGACCGATCGCACGCCGTTGGTTTCCCCCTCTTCGCTTTCAATGCGAACCATGCACTCCAAGTAGTCTTCGTTCGCCACCGTCAGATGTAGTTCGCGCGAGCTATTTGTCGTATCCATGATCTTCCGTCCCTTCTGCATTCAATGGCTGATTCTACCCCATCCAAGCGTCGTGGTATGCCGTGGCATACCGTGCTAGAGTTCTTGTTGCACACGACGACCAAGATTGGAGCGGTCTTTATGGAAAACACCACCACGAGCCCCGATGTCCTCGAACGCTTTTTGCGCTACGTCCAGATCAACACGCAGTCCGAGGATGCAAACTGCGACCAGGTACCCTCGAGCGCCGTTCAGTTTGACCTTGCCAACGTGCTGGCTGAAGAGCTGCGCGAGCTTGGTGCGGAAGATGCCCACGTGACCGAGCACGCCTATGTCTGCGCGCATATCCCCGCAAGTGCGGGCGCTGAGGACAAGCCCGCCCTGGGCCTGATCGCCCATCTCGACACCACCGAAGTTGCACCGGGCGCCGGCGTGAAGCCGCACATCGTACACTACGAAGGCGGCGACCTGGTCTGCGGCACGGTTGACGGTAAGCCCGTTGCCATGAGTACCGCCAAGCTTCCCGCCCTGAATGACCTCGCGGGTGAGGACCTGGTCTGCAGCGATGGCACCACGCTGCTGGGCGCGGACGACAAGGCAGGCGTCGCCGAGATCATGTCGCTTGTCGCGCGTATCGCTCAGGACCCTTCTCTGCCCCATCCCGCACTCGGCATTTGCTTCTGCCCTGACGAGGAGATCGGCCACGGAGCCGAGCTGTTGGATATCGATACCTTTGGCTGCAAGTACGCCTACACGGTCGACGGCGGCCCCATCGGCGAGCTGGAGTGGGAGTGCTTTAACGCCGCCGAGGCGACCGTCCGCTTTGAGGGCCAGTCCATCCACCCGGGCGACGCTAAGGGTCGTATGGTCAACGCAGGCAATCTGTTCTGCGACTTCAACGCGTTGCTCCCCTACGTGCAGCGCCCGGAGTATACGGAAGGCTACGAGGGCTTTTATCACCTTGAGGGTGTATCTGCGACCGTCGATCACGCCACAGCGCGCTATATCGTCCGCGACCATGACGCCGCCAAGTTCCAGCAGAAACTCGACCTTATTGATGCCGCCGCCTCGATGCTCAACCAGCGTCTGGGTGAGGAGCGTGTGACGGTCGAGATTAAGCAGCAGTATCGAAATATGGCCGAGATCGTTCGTGACTATCCCGAGCTTATTGATGTTGCCAAGGAAGCCTACCTTGCCTGCGGCGTTGAGCCCCAAGTGCTGCCGATTCGCGGCGGCACCGACGGCGCGCAGCTGTCGTTCCGCGGTCTGCCCTGCCCCAACCTTTCCACCGGCGGCTATTGCTACCACGGCGTCAACGAGTTCGTCCCGGTCAGTTCGCTCGTCAAGATGACCGATGTGCTCCAGGAGCTCGTCGCCCGCTTTGCATAAGCCTGGCTGCACAAGTCCGAAAGACGAATCGCCCCGTCCTCAACCGAGAACGGGGCGATTTTTTTGCTGCAATGTGAACAGGTTGACGCACGCCAGCCTCTTAACGCAAGGAGTGTCCCAAACTGCCGGCACAAAAGGAACGTCCCCAAGTGCCAAGTGTTCCGGCAACGCCGATGTTTTGGCAACGACAGCGAGCGGGTCGCATTTGAGACAAGGTGACGTGAAGCGAAAGGGCGCTGACCTTCTGGTCGCGCCCTTGAAGTTGAACGTCAGATTGTCCAAATGCGGCCCGCGCAGCGTCGAGTCGTTACGGCGTTTGGTAAAACGCCGTAACTTAGTAGTTGGCCTCGTAACCGTTGCCGTCGCCGGTGGGCTGTTCGTAGTAGTCCGAATCGCTCGAATCGCTTGAGCCATCGGAATCGTCAGAGCTGACCGATGAGGTTGCGGTGCCGTTTGCGTAGTCGTCAGACGTGTTGTTGCTGAGGTCGCCGATCGTAGAGCTGGAGCCGTCGGAAAGACCCATGGTGTTGGGACCCTTGGGATCCTTGCCGGCATCGACGCGCTCCATCATTTCCTTGAGCACGTCCTCGTAGACAAAGACGTAGCTCACACCGTCAATCATGGTGCTGTCGTCGGCGTACGAAGGCAGGTTGGCCGAGTAGATACCGTCGACATCCATACCGCGCATGGCGTTGACCGTAGAGACGATATCCTGAACGCTCATATCGGTCACGAGCATATCGGACAGCGAATTAACCAGGCCAAAGATCTTCGTGGCATCGAAGTTATTGAGAATCTGGTTGGCAAGGGCGCCAAGCGCCTGACGCTGGTGGCGCATGCGCGTGTAATCGCCGTCGGCATAGGTGTAGCGGCAGCGGGCATAGGTAAGGGCGGTGGCACCGTCCATATGCTGCTGGCCAGCGGTAATCTTAATATCCAGGTGCTCGGGGTCGTCAACATCATCGGTTGCGTTAATGTCGATACCGCCAACCGAATCAATCAGCGCCTGCATACCGTCGAAGCTAACCTCGGCATAGTGGGAAATCTGAACACCGCACAGCTCGTTGACCGCCTCGACCATGGCCTCGGCGCCGCCAACGGTATGGCAGGCGTTGATCTTCATGGTCTCGCCCTTGTACTCGACCTTGGTGTCGCGCGGAACGGAAATGAGCGTCGCCTGCTTTTGCGTGGGGTCGATGCGTGCCAGGATAATCGAGTCGGCACGATACGTATCCTCGCCCGGACGGCCGTCGGTGCCAAGAAGCAGCACGTAGAACGGATCCTTTGCCTCATCGGTGTCAACCAGAACCCGACGCAGATTGTCAGTAATGACATTAGAATCGCCGAGCTTGCCCATAATGGTGGCAAACCACAGGCCGGCAGCGGTAGTGGCACTCAGCAGCACGCCAAGCACGACAATGAGCGCGACGTGACGAATCGTGTGGCTACGGCGACGTTGACGAGCGCGCTCGGAATAGCGAGCCACGTTATCGCGACTGTAGATCTTGGCCTGCGCACCAGTTGAGGGTCTTCGGGTGGTGGTATCCGCGAGGGGCTTTTTATTAAACATAGGCAACCTGTATTAGTAGATGACGGGATCGGGGACGGTAGCATGCTCGACATGCGCGCCAAGCGCCTGCAGCTTTTCGACAAACTGCTCGTAGCCGCGCTTGATGTGATGGATAGCCGAAACCTCGGTCGTCCCGTCGGCGATCAAGCCCGCTACGACGAGGGCCGCTCCGCCGCGCAGATCGGGCGAGGTAACCTGTGCACCCGAGAAGCCCTTGACGCCATGAATCATGGCATGATGGCTCTCGATACGAATGTCGGCACCCATGCGCACCAGCTCAGAGGCAAACATAAAGCGATTCTCGAAGATGTTCTCGGTAATAACGGAACTGCCGCCGGAGAGGGCGGAGAGCACCATAATTTGTGCCTGCATGTCGGTCGGGAAGCCGGGGAACGGAAGCGTCTGGATGTCGACAGGCTTGATACGCTCGGCACGGTTCACATGGACGCCATCCTCGACGCGCTCGCAGTCGATACCCATGAGCTCCATCTTCTTGAGCACCATACCCAAGTGAATGGGACAAAAGCCCGTGACATCGACACCGCGATCGTCTGCCATCAACGCACCGGCGACGATAAAGGTACCGGCCTCGATGCGGTCGCCCACTACGCGATGGGTAACAGGATGCAGCTCTTCCACGCCCTCGATGGTCACGACAGGCGTACCGGCGCCAACAATCTTGGCACCCATTTCGTTGAGCATGTTGGCGAGATCGACGATCTCGGGCTCGCGGGCGGCATTGTCGATAACCGTGGTGCCCTGCGCGCGCACGGATGCCATAATGAGGTTCTCGGTCGCACCGACACTGGCAAACTCGAGCGTGACGGTGGTACCGCGCAGGCCCTGAGGCGCGCTGGCGTTGATGTAGCCGTGGGCGGTATCAAACTCGACGCCCAGGGCCTCGAGACCCAGAATATGCATGTCGATCTTGCGGGCACCTAGGTTGCAGCCGCCCGGCATGGCGATCTTGGCGCGATGGAAGCGACCCAGCAGGGGCCCCATGACGGCGGTGGAAGCACGCATCTTAGCGACGAGCTCATAGGGAGCCTCCCAGGAATCGACCTGAGAGGTATCGATCTCGAGCGTGTGCTCGTCGAGAACATCGATCGTAGCGCCCATGCCCTTGAGCACCTTGCCCATCACGTGGACATCGGAAATATCGGGCACGTTCTGCAGCGTCGTCTTGCCCGGCGCCAGAAGCGTTGCCGCCATGAGTTTGAGCGCGGAGTTCTTAGCACCCGAGACGGGCACGGAGCCTCCGATGGCGTGGCCACCCTCAACGCGGATAATATCCAAGGTCTACCCTTTCAAAAAGCATGCCCGGGGTGGCCAAGCCATCCCGGGCATGATGTGTTCGCAAATGGTCGAACGCTAAATCGTTTGACTATTGGGCAAGCTTGAGCTTACACCATGCGATTTCATTATAGAGGTAGGCGCGGCGTGCATCATCCTCCGACAAATTACCCAGCTTCTCTTCAAAACCTTGAATATCAGCTTTAAGCTTGTCGGCATCGACGGTCGCCAAATCGCAAGCGCGCTCGGCGAGAACGGTCACGACATCGTCCGCAACCTGGGCATAGCCGCCGGCCACGGCAAACGTGTGGTCGACAGTGCCCATGGCCTTATCGGAAACGCGAACGTAACCGCGGTCGATCGTGCAGATCTCGCTGGAGTGAGCAGGCAGAACGCCAAACTCGCCATCCGTGGACGGAATCGACACAAACGCAGCGTCGCCCTCATAGGCGCAGCTCACGGGGCACACGATGCGGATACGCATAACCTACTTCTCCCCCATCTTGCGGGCGCGCTCGCGCACGTCTTCAATCGTGGAAGCATAGCGGAAAGCCTGCTCGGGCAGGTCATCGGCCTTGCCGTCGACAATCTCGGCGAAGGAGCGGACGGTATCCTCGACACGGACGTAGACGCCGGGGTTGCCGGTGAACTTCTCGGCGACGTGGAAGGACTGCGAGAGGAACTGCTGAATCTTACGAGCACGGTTGACCGTAAGGCGCTGCTCCTCGGACAGCTCGTCCATACCCAGAATGGCGATGATGTCCTGAAGGTCGGAGTACTCCTGCAGGAGCTCCTGGACCTTGACGGCGACACGGTAGTGCTCCTCGCCGACGATCGAGGGATCGAGGGCGTCAGAAGAAGACGCGAGCGGGTCGATAGCCGGGAACAGGCCGAGCGACGAGATGCTACGCGAAAGAACCGTGGTGGCGTCGAGGTGCGTAAACGTCGTGGCAGGCGCCGGGTCGGTCAGGTCGTCTGCGGGGACGTAGACAGCCTGGACGGAGGTAATGGAGCCCGTCTTGGTCGAGGTAATGCGCTCCTGGAGGTCGCCCATCTCGGTTGCCAGCGTGGGCTGGTAGCCAACGGCAGAAGGCATACGGCCCAGCAGTGCGGAAACCTCGGAACCGGCCTGGGAGAAGCGGAAGATGTTATCGATGAACAGCAGAACGTCCTGGCCACGATCGCGGAAGTACTCAGCGGTGGTAAGGCCGGCCAGACCGATGCGCAGACGCGCTCCAGGCGGCTCGTTCATCTGACCATAGACCAAGCAGGTCTTGTCGATAACGCCCGACTCGCTCATCTCGAGGAACAGGTCGGTGCCCTCACGGGTACGCTCGCCGACGCCGGTGAACACCGAGGTGCCGCCGTGCTCCTGGGCGAGGTTGTTGATGAGCTCCTGAATTAAAACGGTCTTGCCGACGCCGGCGCCGCCGAACAGGCCTGTCTTGCCGCCACGGATGTAGGGCTCGAGCAGGTCGACGGCCTTGATGCCGGTCTCGAAGATCTCGGTCTTGGTGGTGAGCTCGTCAAAACGAGGTGCCGCATGGTGGATGGGATAGAACTCCTCCACCTCGGGCATAGGCTTGCCGTCGACGGGCTTGCCCATGACGTTCCAAATGCGGCCGAGTGTCTTGGGGCCAACGGGCATCTTCATGGGCTCACCGGTATCGGTGGCAATGAGGCCGCGCTGCAGACCGTCGGTCGAGGACATGGCGACCGTGCGGACGACGCCGCCCGGAAGCTGGCTCTCAACCTCGAGGATCGTGCTCAGGTGACCGATCGGGGTCTCGGCCTCGACCGTGAGCGCGTTGTAGATCGGGGGCACCGCACCGTCAAACTTGACGTCGACGACAGGGCCGATGATACGCACGATGCGACCATCACCGGCAGTCGTCTTCTTGGTGGCTTCCTCGACCGCAAGCTGTACGGTGTTATTAGCCATTACTGTTCCTCCAATGCTGAGGCTCCGCCAACGATCTCGTTAATCTCGGTCGTGATCGAAGCCTGACGCACGCGACTATACGTGCGGGTAAGGGTCGAGATGATCGCGGTGGCGTTTTCCGTCGCGGAGTGCATGGCCTTGCGGCGTGCACCCTGCTCGGCGGCCGCCGAATCGATCAGGGCCTGGTAGATGACCGTCAGGATATACGACGGTACAAGCTTGCCGAGAACATGCTCGGGAGAGGGCACGAACTCGAACGTGGACGAGATGCGCTTAGGGGCGTCGGTCTCGTTCTTACGCGGACCGTGGGCCATAGCGATCATCTCGGGATCGAGCGGCAGCAAGTGCTCGACGCGAAGCTCCTGATCCACGCGGTTCTTGGCGTGGTGGTAGACAAGCTCGACGCGGTCAAGCTCGCCGGCACGATACGCATCGCAGATATGAGAGGAAATCATGCGAGCCTGATTAAAATCGGGCTCGGAGGAATTGCCCTCAAAATGCATGACGACGTTTGCGCGGTCGCGGAAATACGTGGCCGGTTTGCGCCCACACGCGATGATCTCGCACTCGATGCCATCGTTCGCCCAAGAAGCGGCGAGCTTTTCGGCCGTGCGCTCCACCGTCGTATTGAAACCGCCGGCAAGGCCGCGGTCCGAGGCAATAACGACAATCAGGCCATGCTTGACGCTCTCATGCTTCTGCAGCATGGGATCGGTGCCCGAACAGGAGGCGTCGCCGGCGACCGTCAACATGACGTCGGTCAGCGCCTCCTTATAGGGCTCGGCCTGCTTGGAGCGATCGAGGGCACGACGGATCTTGGCCGTAGAGACCATCTCCATCGTGCGCGTGATCTGCTTGGTCGTGGTAACCGAGGAGATTCGCTTCTTAATGTCGCGAAGGTTGGCCATGGGGCTTAGTTCTCCTCTGATCCAGAAACATCCGAATGGTGCTTGGCCATGAACTGCTGCTTGAAGTCGCCGATGACGCGCAAGAGCTCAGCCTTGGTGTCATCATCGATCTTCTTGGCGCGAACCTTGTCGAGCAGCGAACCAAAGCCATTGTCCATGTACTCGATGAGCTCGGCACGGAAGGGCAGCACGTCGGCGATCTCCAGGTCATCCAGGAAGCCCTCGTTGCCAGCGAACAGCGTAACGATCTGCTCGCCAACCTCAAACGGCTTGTAACGCGGCTGCTTCAGGAGCTCGGTCATGCGAGCACCATGGGTCAGCTGCTTCTGAGTAGCCTCGTCGAGGTCGGAGCCGAACTGCGTAAAGCCAGCGAGCTCCTGATAGGAAGCGAGGTCCAGACGGAGGTTGCCAGCGACCTGCTTCATGGCCTTGGTCTGCGCATCGCCACCGACGCGGGACACGGAGATGCCCACGTCGACTGCCGGGCGCTGACCCTGGAAGAAGAGCTCGGACTGCAGGTAGATCTGACCATCGGTAATGGAAATGACGTTGGTCGGAATGTAGGCCGAGACGTCGCCGTCCTGGGTCTCGATGATCGGCAGTGCCGTCATGGAGCCGTAACCGTTCTTCTTGGACATCTTGACGGCACGCTCGAGCAGACGAGAGTGCAGGTAGAAGATGTCGCCAGGATAGGCCTCGCGTCCGGGCGGACGATGCAGCGTCAGCGACATCTGACGGTAGGCCACAGCCTGCTTGGACAGGTCGTCGTAGATGACGAGCACGTGGCCGCCGGGGTTGGTCTCGCTGGCGGGCTTGCCGTCCTCGCCGTTGTACATGAAGAACTCGCCGATAGCGGCACCGGCCATAGGCGCGATGTACTGCATAGGGGCGGAATCGGCAGCGGTGGCCGAAACGATGATGGTGTAGTCGAGCGCACCGTGCTGAGCGAGGGTCTCGCGGATGTTGGCAACCGTGGAGGCCTTCTGGCCGATGGCGACATAGATGCAGACCATGCCCTTGCCGCGCTGGTTGAGGATAGCGTCGATGGCGATGGCGGTCTTACCGGTCTTACGGTCGCCGATGATGAGCTCACGCTGACCGCGGCCAATAGGCACCATGGAGTCGATAGCGAGCAGACCGGTCTGAACCGGCTCGCACACCGGGGTACGATCGATAACGCCGGGAGCCTTGAACTCGATGGGGCGACGGTGCGTGGCGACGATGTCGCCCAGGCCGTCGATGGGCTGGCCGAGCGGATTGACGACGCGGCCGAGCATGGCACGGCTCACGGGGATATCCATAATGCGGCCAGTGGTGCGGCACTCGTCGCCTTCCTTGATGGAGTCGACGGCACCGAACAGAACGGCGCCGACCTCGTCACGGTCAAGGTTCTGGGCAAGGCCGAAGACGGTCTCACCGGTATCGGAGCTCTTGAACTCCAGAAGCTCGCCTGCCATGGCGCTCTTGAGGCCGGAGACGCGCGCGATGCCGTCGCCTACCTCGTCGACCGTTGAAACCTCATGCGTATCGACCGTCGCGGAGAGGCTCGTGAGCTGCTCCTGCAGTTTCTTGGCGATATCCTGGGCATTGAGGGTTTCGGACATTAGGCTTCACCTCCGTACGAATTAGCAGAGTTTGCGAGGGTCTCCTGCGCGATGCGCAGCTGCGTCTTGACGGAAATGTCACGACGCTCGCCGCGGGCCTCGAGCACCAGGCCGCCCACGATAGACGGGTCGACCTGCTCGATAAGGAATACCTTGCGGCCGAAGTCCTGCTCGCATTTCTTAGTGATGGTTTGACGCAGCTCGTCGTCGAGCGGGATCGCCGTGGTGACGGTCACGCCCACTACATCCTCGTCTTCCTCGGCAACATACTTAAAGGCAGCTGCCACCTTGGGAAGAAGGTCGAGCTGGTCGCGCTTGGACATGGTGTCGAGCACGGCGATGATCTCGGGGCTGGCAGAAGCCAAGCGCTCGATCATCTCGAGGTCCTCGAACACATGGTTCTCGGCCTTAGCGGCTTCCAGAAGGGAGCGCGCGTAGGTCTCGAGCACCTTGTCCTGATAGCGGCTAGTCGGCATTCAGGCTACCTGCTTCCTGGATGTAGCGCTCGATGAGCTTCTTCTGCTCGGACTCATCCTCGAGTGCCTCGCCCACGATCTTGGTGGCGACGGCAACGGACAGGTCGGCGATGGAGCTCGCGGCACCGGCGTAGATGGACTTGCGCTCGTCCTCGACGGTCGTATGGGCCTTGGCGATGATCTCCTCGGCCTCCTTGTGAGCAGCCTCGATGATACGGGCGCGCTCGGACTCGGCGTCCTTACGGGCCTCGAGGACGATGTCGGCAGCCTGACGACGGGCGTCGGTGACGATCGAGTCGGACTCAGCACGCTTGGCGATAGCCTCCTGCTTGGTCTTCTCGGCCTCGTCGAGGCTCTCCTCGATCTTCTTGCCGCGCTCCTCCATGGTTTTCATGATGCCCGGCAGGGCGACCTTGGCCAGCACGATCCAGATGATCAGGAAGGCGATAAGCGCCGGGATGAACTCCGCCATCTTAGGGATGAGGATGTCCGCACCGGCAGCGCCGTCCTCGGCGAACGCGGAAACCGGCATGAGCAGCGCGGCCGCGGACGCGGAGAGTGCGATCGCGCTCTTCTGGGATGAAAGATTCATACTTGACGCTCCGTGCTATTTAACGATCAGCGCGACAACGAAGCCGATCAGAGCCAGAGCCTCGCCGAAGGCGGAGCCCATGATGAAGACGGTGAACACGCGGCCCTGGACCTCAGGCTGACGGGCCATAGCACCCGTAGCACCCAGAGCAGACAGGCCGATAGCAAGACCAGCGCCGATAACACCGAGACCGTAACCGATAACTCCCACGATTCCTCCTTTGTCGTGCGTGTCTTATTTCACGCAGGATAACCTTTTTATAACTGCCGGGCTCCATGGGTACGGGCACCGGCGGTTTAACGAATTGCTTACCTTTAAGGCGCGAACGGAAGACTACTCCTCCTCTGCGACCTCCTCTGCCTCGGAGACATACACGGCGGTAAGGACCGTGAAGACGTAAGCCTGGATAGCGCCGACCACAAGCTCGATCGCATAGATCAGGATGAGGATGGCAAGCCAGGCCAGCGAAGGCAGGGCGCCGACGGCGTGCGCCGCGGAAACCTGCTGAAGCAGCGGCTGCATGAACATGCTCGCCATGATGGCGAACGAGCCCATGACCACGTGTCCTGCGAACATGTTGCAGAACAGACGGACGGCGAGCGTGATGAGGCGCAGGAAGGTCGAGAAAAGCTCGACGACCCACACGAGCACGTTCATCGGGAAGCTCACGCCCTGCGGGGCGAGGCTCTTGATGTAGCCGATCACGCCGTGAGCCTTGCATCCGTAGTAGATGAAGTACACGAAGGCGAAGATGGCGAGTGCGGCGGTGGAGCCGATTGCGCCGGTGCCGGGCTTCATTCCCGGGATCAGGCCGATCATGTTATTGATCAGGATGAACAGGAAAAGCGAGCACAGGAACGGGAAGTGCTTCTTCCAGTTCTCACCCACGACGCCCTTGCCGATATCGTTCTCGACGTACTCGATGATGTACTCGAAACCGTTGACGAAGAAGCCCTTGGGAACCAGGGTCTGCTTCTTCTTGAACACGGCCAGGACGATCAGGAGCACGATCGTGGAGACGATCAGCCAAAACGAGTACTGCGTGATGCCGCAGCTCAGATCGCCCACGACAGGGGTGGAGCTGAACTCGCTGACCAGATGATTAATCTCATCAGGCAGCTTTTCAAAAATTTCCACGACTTACCTTTCGACCTCATGAGGATCTCGCAGCGCCTTGGCGACGCGAACCGCGCAGGCGGCCATAAAGGCCACGAAGCCGATCGCCTCGCCCAGGAGGAACATGCGAAATGCCTCTCCGAACAACACAAACACAACCAAGGTAAAGACGAGCAGGGCGATTGCCGAGACCGCCAGACTCACCATACCCTTGAGCATGTCCGCATTCTGCTTATCGTCAAGAACCGGCTTGAGCGTAAAGACAAAGGGAAGGAAGGCAATTGCGCCCGCGATGGCGCCTGCAACGATAGCGAGCAGATCGGCTATCTGAAACACTGGCGTCCTCACTTTCCTTTTTTAACGCTTCCCAGAACAGTTCCCGCCAAACATTGGTGACTATTGTACGAGCCAATCGCTAAAGTACAACCGAAAAAGCATCGGTTAATACGCACCTGTTCGTTTTCTTAAGACCTTCTTTATGCCGCAGGTAGGTAATACGTTTTTCTCGAACCCCTCTGGGCTAAACGTCCGTTAACAGGAGTGCGCGTGGACGTCTTTTGCTCGCCCGCGCGCACCATTTCTTCGTATTTGTGACCGTAGCCGACAAGGCCCGACAACTAGAGCGTGCCGTAGATGCGGTCGCCGGCGTCGCCCAGGCCGGGAACGATGTAGGCGGCCTCGTTGAGATGGTCATCGATGGCGCACGTATAAATATGTACGTCAGGATCCTTCTCGGTCAGCGACTTGAGGCCCTCGGGCGCGGCGACGATGCACAGCATGCGGATGTCCTTGACACCGCGCTCGCGCAGGTAGCTGATAGCCATCTCGGCCGAACCGCCCGTGGCGAGCATGGGGTCGACAACCAGGCAGATACGCTGGTCGATATCCTTGGGCATCTTGCAGTAATACTCATGCGGCTCGTGGGTGACCTCGTCGCGCTCCATGCCGATGTGGCCCACGCGAGCGGAGGGCACCAGGTCGAGGATGCCGTCGACCATGCCAAGGCCCGCACGCAGGATGGGCACGATGGCGAGTTTCTTGCCGGCAAGCTGTTTGAACGTGGCGGTAGTGATGGGGGTCTCGACCTCGACGTCTTCCATAGGCAGGTCGCGCATGGCCTCGTAGCCGTCAAAGAGCGCAAGCTCGCGCACGAGCTGGCGGAACTGGTTGGTGCCGGTGTTTTTATCGCGCAGGATCGACAGCTTGTGCTGAACGAGCGGGTGATCGACAAGCGTCACACGGGACGCATCATAGGTGACGGTCATGGGTTGATTGTCCCTTTCGTTGCGGCCGCAAAACGGCCTTGCTGACAAGGCGCGCAGCAATGTTGCCGCCGCACGCCATGCATTAGTTTAGCGGTTTGTTGTATCGAGCAGCCCATCGCAGCCCTACTGTGCGGTACTGAGCGAGCGCCTGACTGCATCACACCAGCCCGCAAGGTTTTGTTCGCGGCGCTCGGCGGACATGTGGGGAAGGAAGGTCCTAACGATCTGGGCATTTTGCTCCAGCTCTTCCAGGTCTTCCCAATAGCCGACGGCAAGACCCGCCAAGTACGCGGCACCGATTGCCGTGGTCTCCACCGTCTCGCATTGCAGCACGGGGATATCCAGCAGGTCGGCCTGGAATTGCATGATGAACTCGTTGCGCGAGGCACCGCCATCGACAGACAGGCGCTCGATCGAAAGCCCCACGTCCTGCTCCATGGCGCGCAGCACGTCGTAGCTCTGATATGCCATGGATTCGCAGGCGGCACGTACGATGGTCGCACGGCTCGAGGCGCCGGTCAGACCGCACACGATACCGCGGGCATGCGGGTCCCACCAGGGAGCGCCCAGACCCGCAAAGGCGGGAACGAAGTAGCAGCCCTCGTTGTCGCTAATCGAAGCGGCAAGTTGTGCCGACTCGCTCACGCTCGAGATGATGCCCATGTTGTTGCGAAGCCAGTTCATGGTGGAACCGGCAGCAAAGATGGAGCCCTCGAGCGCATAGCTGATCTTCCCGTTCGCAGCGATACCGATGGTGGAGACCAGACCGTTCTTGGATTCGACGATCTCGTCTCCGGTGTTCATGAGCATAAAGCAGCCCGTGCCATAGGTGTTTTTGGTCTGGCCGGGATGGAAGCAGCAGTGACCGAACAGCGACGCCTGCTGGTCGCCCGCCACACCCATGATGGGCGGCATGTTGGTCATGATGTCGCTCGCGACGCGGCCGTAGTCACCCGAGCTCCAGCGAACCTCGGGCATCATGGAACGTGGAACGTCAAAGAGCGCCAGCAGGTCGTCGTCCCAATCGAGCGTATGGATATTAAAGAGCGCCGTGCGGCTGGCATTGGTGTAGTCGGTGGCAAAGACCTGGCCGCCAGTGAGGTTGTAGATGAGCCAGGTGTCGATGGTGCCAAACATGAGGTCGCCCGCCGCCGCGCTCTCGCGTGCGCCGTCGACGTTGTCGAGAATCCACTGCACCTTGGAGGCCGAGAAATACGGGTCGAGCGTGAGTCCCGTGCGGGAGCGCACCAGCCCTTCCGCGCCCTGCTCGACAAGCTCGTCGATCAGAGGTGCGGTACGGCGGCACTGCCACACGATGGCGTTATAGATCGGCTGACCGCTCACGCGGTCCCAGACCACCGTGGTCTCGCGCTGGTTGGAGATGCCGATGGCGGCAATGCGGTCGGAGTGGATACCGCTCTTAAACTGGACTTCCATCATGACGGCGATCTGGCTGGCAAGGACCGCCATGGGGTCTTGCTCTACCCAACCGGGACGCGGAAAACTGGTTTTGACGCTGCGACGTGCCTGCGCGACGATGCATCCGTACTCGTCGACGATGGTCGCAAGTACCGAGGTGGTGCCGCAGTCGAGCGCCATGATGTAGGAACCGCCAAAGTTAAACGAGGCATCTTCCATGCCCAGGCTGCCCAGATTCAACGACATCGCTTACACCTTTCTATTGCATCGGGTCGGACAGGACCCGTTCGATCTCTGATGCGGGAAGTGCGCCTTGGCGCAGGATCTGGAGCCCGCCGTGCTGGAACGACACGATGGTCGAGGCGTCGCGACACGGGGTCTCACCGGCGTCGACGGCAACATCGACCCCCTCCAGGATGCGACCCTCGACGGCAGCAAAGCTTGCCGGCGAGGGCGCGCCGTGCGTGTTGGCGCTGGTGCAGGCAAGGGGGCTGCCACAGGCGCGAATGAGCGCCTGCACCACGGGCGAGGCCGAAGCGCGAAGTGCCACCGTGTCGTCGGCGGCGCGCATAAAGGTCGGCACGCAGGGGGCCGCCTTGACCACGATAGTCAGGGCGCCCGGCCAGCATCGTCGGGCGAGCACGCGGGCCTCGTTAGGGATATCCACGCCATAGCGGTCGAGTGCCTCGGCATCATCGACCAGCCAGGCAACCGTTTGGGTGAGCTCGCGCTGCTTGAGGGTAAAGATACGACGATAGCCGGTACCGAGTGCGGGGACCGCGGCGCCGTTGACGGTGGCCTGCGGATCTCGCGGCCACGATGGGAATTCGCTTGTATCTTGAGGCACGGCGTCCGAAAAGGCGTTGACCGCCACGGCGACACCGTAGACCGTCTCGGTCGGGATCAAGGCCAGGCCGCCGCGGTCGAGCACCTCGGCCGTGCGCTCGACGGCAAGCCGATGCGGCTCGCGCGTTCCCTCGTATACCCGATAGACCGTCTGCATGTGTATGCCAGCCCCTTACGCTCTGGTGCAAGTTTGTTTACTGTGGGGCATTCTCGCACGAAACGTTCAACCTATTTGCCCAGAGCGCATGTTGGTTTGGTGAGCGGCTCTAGTAGTCGGTGAAAGTGAGGGGGTTATTGGACTGCGACGAACTTCTTTGGCCTGCCGGCGTGACGTTCTTGGGCGGCGTAACGCTCGATGCTGTCTATCGTTATCATCCGACGGCCGTCGACGAGTTCAACATCGAGCTTTCCGGCTTTGACCAGCGCGGTAATCCGCGGAGCGGAGACTTTGAGGTCCAGCGCTGCGTCTTTAAATGTTCGGCACGCCGCTTCCCGAGCGTCCTCGTGGTCGATTTCGACTGAAAGGGCCACGACCTCGGCCGAGCGTTCGTACCCTGCCGGAGTCAAACCGTTGTTGAGGTCGTCGGCCAAAAACGCCATCAGTGCCTCGGTGGCATGGGCAATCGCTTCTTCGCGCGTATCGCCATCGGCAAAGGCGCCGGGAATCTGCGGGAAGCTAGCGCAGTAACCATCGTCTTCTTTTATGAGAACGCAGTCATAGGTAAATCGCTGCCTCATTTTGCCTCCAACTACCATCCAGCTTGGCGACGAATACTTGCCCACGTGCCCTTCTTTGGTCGATCACCACCAGAGCCGTTCACGGTGACAACGCGGTCACCAGAAACATACTTAGCATGACTACCGACTTGCGCGACCTTCACGAATCCATCGTGCTTGAGTAGGGCAATGATTTCCCGAAAGGTAGGAGGTTGCATGGGCCGACCTCTTTCAGCCGTCCTAATTATAAACTACTTTATAATTTTTGCTAACCAGTTAATAAATATTACTGGCGTTGCTTGGGCTCGGTGACGATGGCTCGGACAATGCGGGGGCGATCGGTGAGGTCGTGGACGATACGCACGTCCGAAAGGCCTGCTTGACGACAGAGCTCGGCCGCGGCGTCGAGCGCGCCCTCGTAGAGCTCGCAGGCAAACAGGCCGCCGGCACGCAGCATGTAGGGCGCCGCGTTGAGCAGGCGGCGGAAGATATCGAGACCGTCGGCACCGCCCTCGAGCGCCAGATCGGGCTCAAAGTCCTTGACCTCATGCGGCAGCGAGCGCATGACGTCGGTCGGGATGTAAGGTGGGTTGGAGACGAGCACATCAAAGGTGCCCCACTCTTCGCGGGGAATGGAACTCACCAGGTTTGTGAGGCTGAAGGCGACCTCGTCGGACGTGAGGCCAAGCGCATCACGGTTTTTGGTGGCCAGATCGATGGCGCGCGGCTCGATATCGGTAGCAGTGCAGGTAACGTGGCCGCGGCGCTCCCAGGCAAGGGAGAGCGAAATGCAGCCCGTGCCGCAGCCGACCTCGAGAACGCGGGCAGTGCGGGGCTCGGCTGGGGCAGATACGTTGGCCTCGGCGGCATCTTGCGCGGGAGTCGCCTGTTGGTCGTTGTCCTCAATGGCGATGCCGTATTCGTCGAGCTCGGGCTCGGGGGTTTCCATGGCCTCTGCTTCTGCCGCTTCGGCTTCTGCCGCCTGCGCGGCGGCTTCCTCGGCCTCGCGATCGGCCAGTTCCTCGGCATAAGCGCGACTGCCCAGCACATCGCCGCCTAGC
The DNA here is from genome assembly GCA_900549575.1 of uncultured Collinsella sp. Taxonomy (GTDB): domain Bacteria; phylum Actinomycetota; class Coriobacteriia; order Coriobacteriales; family Coriobacteriaceae; genus Collinsella. Next base: position 1,011 of record URPB01000031.1, on the reverse strand, counting down.
GCCGCCTCGTCGGCAGCTGTGAGGTTGGCGGCACGGCGCTCGGCCGTCGCTCGCTCGTCGGCCAATGCGGCCTCGGCCTTGCGTGCCTCCTCGACCTCATCGTTCCAAGGCAGCTCAACACGCTGACGGGCAGCGGCCTCGGGGCTCAGTACCTCGGCATCCAGATAATTGAGGACTTCCTCGACGAGCATCTCGGTCTCGGGGCGCGGAATGAGCACACCGGGGGCGCACGCGACGTCGATCATGCGAAACTGCGTGCTGCCCGTGATGTATTGCAGCGGCTCGCCCTTAGCGCGGCGGACAACGGCCGCATGCATGGTCTCGAGCTGGGCCGCGTTAAGCGTCTCGTCCATACGCATATATAGGTCAATGCGCGCCAGGCCCGTGGCGGCGCACAGCAGCCACTCGGCAGAAAGACGGGGGTGCTCCTCGCCGCGCTCGGCCAGGTACTCCTTGGTCCACTCGAGACAACGCTTGATGGTCCAAATCTCGTTTGCCATGGGGCCCTCCCCTCTTAAGCGCCGGACGGCGCGCGAATGTCGGAGCAGATTGTAAGCGAGGCCAGCGCTTGGCAAGGGGCGATTGAAGGCGATTATCGAGAATCAGCCCAGAATTTTGCACCGAGCTCGCTCAAAGTGTTCATTCGCTGACGTCTAAATTTGCATTCGTCAAGCTTTTGGCAAGGTTGCCCCAAAACTGACCAATATCTAACCAAGAACTTGCCACATCGCTTGACGCACGACCCATCAAAAATCGCTCCGCGACTTCTTGAACGATATTTTGAGCAATATTTTCGATAGCGGACTTATGCCGTCAATTACCTTAAGCAGGTAAGCAGCTCAAATGACATCACAGCCGACTGAATAAAATATCAAGGCAATGTCACCAATGACTCCCTACGAATCATTTGACAACCAAGGAAACGCCGATGTTTTGGCAATGTCAGCGAGCGACGTCCAGAGCGAACAAGTTGGCATGAAAAAGGCAAGGCATAGACCTTCTGGTCATGCC
>URPB01000030.1:0-20554 GCA_900549575.1 uncultured Collinsella sp. | reverse complement strand
GCTGCGAGGCCAGCTCGCGCAGCATGAAGTCGATGTATCGCGCATAGTATGCCCATCGCTGCTCGAGGCTGGGGTAGAGGTGGTAGAAGCCGTCGAAAAGGCTCTTGAAGCCAAAGGCTTGCTGCCAGTCCGTCATTCCGGCGCGCGCCATGCCTGCGCGGTTGTAATGGTTGAACCCGGCGGCGCTTGACATGCCCGAGCCGATGCCGACGATGATGGCGTCGGCATCGTCGATAAGGCTTCGAAGCCTATACGCTTCCCTCTCTAGAGACGGCATTGGGCAATCTCCTCGAAAGCCGGGGCCATATCGCCGTCAACGAGAATCGTCTCGCACGATGCATCGGGCGCCATAGCCTGGCTGTAGTTGAACACGATGTAGGTGGCGTGCTCGCAGACGTTCGCGATCTGGGCGAGCATGTGCTTTATGATGCCGTTGCGCAGTCCCACGCCAAGTTCGAGGATGGCGACCCTGCCGTTGCGATGGGCTTGCACAAGGCGCTCGAGCTCCTCGAGCTGGGCCGTGGCGAGGGCGTCTGGATGGGCGAGACGCCGCTCGTCGATCGACGTGCGTATGCCCCCCTCCGTCTCGAGCACGCGGTTCTCGTCGAACCCGGCGCGCGCGAAGTGCCCGTCGATGTTGCATGTGACCACGAAGGTGTCGGCGTGCTCCGTAAGACGCCGCAGCCCGTTCATGAGCGAGCCGGGCTCATATTCGAGATACTCCTTTTGATGGAACCGCTCGGCCCATCGGCGTCGCACGCTGGCATCCGGGGAAGCGAGCCCCTGCAGTATGCAGCCGATGCCGTCTGCCTGGGCGAGGTCCCCGTACGCCTCTTGGAAATGAGCATCGGCGCAGAAAAGGTTGAGCCCCTCCGCCATGTCGAGTCCGTTGCTAGCGCCGATGATGACAAGATCCGCTTCGGCTAGCGCCCTGCCTATGCGAACTGCTTTCGCCGTCTCCATGCGCTACCTCCCCAGCGTCTTGCGCACGTCGGCAAGCACGTCGGCGATGTCGGCGCGAACGGCGAGCCCCCGATCCTCGATCGCGCGGGGGAGAAACTGCGTCTTGTTGTTTACGGCGATGTAGCTGGCCTGCGGTAACTGCGCCGTGAGGGCCCAGAACGGCTCCTGGATAAACGCGGGCGTCATGCGGCCCACACCCAGCTCGAGGAAGAGGATCCTCTGCCGTGCGTGCGCGTCGAGCCATTCGGACACCTTGCGGTACTGCTCCTCGTAGAGTTCGCCCTGCAGGAAGTTGCCGTAGCCGCGAACCCAGGGGAACGCCTCTGCCCCGCAGTGCGGGCAGCGCGGCACGAGCTCTGTCGGAACCTCAAGGCCGTCTCCCATGGCCTCTACCATGTTGGAGACCGGCTCGACCGCATCCCACACCGCGTCGGTGCAACAGCGGGAGCACTGAAAGAAGCGGTGGTCGCCTTGGATCTCTGCCACTTTCTCCCAGGGATAGAGCTTCACAAACTGCGTGTCCTGGTTGGTGGTGAGCACGAAGAAATCCTTCTCGGCGAGAATGGCGTCGAGGTCCCTGTAGGGCTTGCGCAGCGGGGCGTTGAGCGTGGTGTCGAGGAAGGTGGCGAGGTATCCCCAGCGCGCCTCGGCGGTGGGCCAGCGGTAGAACGACCCCTCGAAAGCGCCCTTGAAACCGTAGCGCTCGGCGAATTTGCCGAAATGCTTGCGATAGGTCGCGTTGTCCTCGTAGTAGAAGTCGCCGCCGCCCGCCGCGGAGAGCCCGGAGGCCCCGCCCACCAGCACGCAATCGGCTTCTTCGATCATACGGGCGAAGTCCTCGATTTGCTGGTCGTAGGGCTCGGGCTCGCGGTCACTCAGCTCATAGGGCGTGCTGCCGCTGCGGTAGGCGGCATGAAGGGAAAACGATCGGTTGGTGAGCTCGATAACGAGCTGCTCGTACAGGGTCACTGGATACCTTCTTTCAGCTATTATAAACAGGTGTCTATAAAAAGTATCCATGTCGATTTGCTTAAGAGCAATGAACAGCTTCGGCCTGCTGTCGATAAACGAGCGTTTGCCGGGCATTGTCGAGCGTTGCAATTGGAGGGGTAATGGAAGCGGGGAAGATCGATCGTCGCCGACGCTATACACTCTCGGTCATACGGGAGGCGTTCTTCGCGCTGCTGGCCGAGGTCGGCTTCGCGAAGATGACGGTAGCGGATATTTGCCGCCGCGCCGATATCAACCGTGGCACGTTCTATCTGCACTACGAGGACAAGTTCGCCCTGCTCGACGCGCTTATCGACGAGGCCTTGGCGGCGGTGCCGCCGCTCGAGGGAACGGAGGCGGGTGCCCTCTGCCAGCGTCCGCCGGCAAACGATGACTATTATCTGCTCTACTCGGATGACGACGCGTACGCCCGGGTGGCACAGCGCGTCGTCGAGCGCGGCGCCGAGCAGATGGTTCCCTCGATCATGGAGGAGACTGGGCTTTCGCGCGAGGACGCCTATCTGCTCTTCGTCCACAACGTCCAGGGAAATCTCGCGGTCAACCGCCTGCTCGGTTGGAGGCGAGGGCCCGAGTTTGCTCACGCTCAGGAGCTGCTCAGCGCCTATTCCGAAGGGGGCATGCGGGCGGTATCGGCTCGTCACGATCCTCGTAGCTCGTCTTGACCGCATGTCATTTCAGGTAGGTGGCGTTGCTATGGGCCCTCTTTGATTTTCGACGTTGTATAAGGCAATCGCAATCGTCTTGAGCTTCTTTAGGGAACTTGAACAAGAGATATGGCCTGCTGGCGATTGATTAACACCATTCGTTTTGGTTACAAGAAAGCATGCTGCGCGCCTGCAGCATGAGGGAGAGGGAATCCTATGAATATCGTTGTATTGAGCGGCAGCCCGCGCAAGGGCGCCAATACCGACACCATGGTCGAGGCGTTTGCCGAGACCGCGCGTGAGGGCGGTAATACGGTTGAGGTCGTTCGCGTTGCCAGCAAGAAGATCGCCGGCTGCTTGGGATGCCAGTACTGCTTCGCCCATGGGGGCGTCTGCGTGCAGAAGGATGACATGGCCAACGTGATCGAGTCGCTGAAAGATGCAGATATGGTCGTCTTTGCTTCGCCTATCTACTGGTTCGATATCACCGCGCAGGAAAAGGCCGCCATCGACCGTCTGTACGCTTTCGGTGCCACGGGATTCCCGTTCACCAAGACGGCCCTTCTGCTCGATAGCCACAGCCAGGGCGTCTATGACGCGGCGATCGCCATGTACAAATCAACCTGCGCTTACTGCAAGTGGGCAGACCAGGGCATTGTCACCATCAGCGGTATGACCGAGCGCGACAGCATGGCCTCTTCGTCCAAGCTGGAAGAGGTGCGAGAGCTCGCTCGCAAGCTCGCCTAAGGACAAGAAGAACGCATGGCAATCAGCGTTGGTGGAAATGCTTGCTATCCTTACCAAGAGATAGGGGCGCATTCCCTCAAGCGCCGTATAGAACAATTTTTAAACGCAGAAAAATAACTGAAAACAAATTAATCCGCGTTAAAATATTGTCAAACAGAAGTTCACGAGGGAAGGTTGCGTATGCGTCGCAAGGCAGACGAGCTACTTAGGGAATGGCGAGACAGAGCTGATAGAAAACCTTTGCTGGTCAAAGGCGTGCGCCAGTGTGGCAAGACCTATTTGCTCAGAACGTACGCCCAGGATCTTTTCGAATCGGTTGTCTACGTTAATCTTGAGAACGACCGGTCGGCGCGAGCGGATTTTTCGGGCGGTCTTGACCCTCATTCGATTGTGCGCGCGATCGAGGCTCGTACGGGACAGCGTATCGTGCCTGGCAAAACCTTACTGTTCATTGACGAGATCCAGGCATGCGAGGAAGCGCTCACTTCCCTTAAATACTTTTGCGAAGATGCTCCCGAGTATTACGTTGCGGCTGCTGGGTCGCTTCTTGGGGTTGCCATTAACCATCAGTCGTATTCGTTCCCCGTCGGAAAGATCGACTTGATCGAGATGACTCCACTCGATTTCGAGGAGTTTCTCTGGGCAATGGGGCACGATCAGCTGGTCGACGAGATACGCTCGTCATTCGAGTTAATGGGTCCTCTTGCGCCAAGCCTTCATGAAAAGGCGCTTAGGCTCTATCGACAGTATCTTGTTGTTGGCGGAATGCCCGAGGCGGTCCAAACGTATATCGATGATCAGTCAATCATTGATGTGGCCGAAAAGCATCGGATTATTCTCGACGGATACTCCGCCGACACCAATAAATATGCTGATGAACGCTTGAGCGCAAAGACGCGTGCGTGCTTCGATTCCATTCCACGGCAGCTTGCCAAAGAGAATCGCAAATTTCAGTACAAGGTAGTGCGAGCGGGGGGCAATGCGTCTCTCTTTGGAGATGCTCTCGACTGGCTTGTATTGTCGGGTACGGTGGCGCGCTGCAGCCTAGTCGGGCAGATCGAAAGCCCTTTAGAGGCCTTCGTTAACCCTTCTGCTTTTAAAATCTATCAGGCGGATACAGGGCTGCTCGTCTCCAAGGCCGGTGCTCAACGCGCCGATATTCTTGCCGGCATCGGCGGCACATTCATGGGTGCACTTACCGAAAACTACGTTGCCCAACAGCTTTCAGCCATGGGCTATCCGCTGCATTATTGGGCGCGAGATAATCGTGCGGAAATCGACTTTGTAGTAGAGAAGCAGGGATGCTTGTCTGCGATTGAAGTCAAGGCGGGAGAGAACACAAGATCTCGAAGCCTGTCCTCACTTAAAAAGACCCATCCGGGCGTACGCCCTATCAGGCTATCGACTAAGCCCTTTGGAATGAATGATGGGCTTATGTCTGTTCCACTTTATGCGGCATTTTGTCTATAGGGATGATGCTGGTGTAATGCATGGGGCTCGGGGCGCAGCGTTACTGCGCCCCGAGCCCCGCTGCTTTGTAAAACCATGACGGTTTAGTCACCGTTGTTTTAGTCAAACAAACTCGGCATGTCGTTTTCCTTCATGAGGGCACCGGCAGAGGGCAGACTCTGCGCAGTGAACTTTTCGGCCGAGACGCCGGCGCCAAGGATTTCCTCGGTCGTGCCGACGGTGGTGACCGAGCGGCCCTTCTTGGCCGTAAAGGCCTGGACGCCCTGCGTGTTGGTGGTCGTCTTGGTCTTGAGCAGCGACGTGTTGAAGTTCATCAGACGGTAGTCGCTCGAGACCAGCGCGAGGTCACGGTCCTCCTTGAGCACCTGCGCATACAGCAGTTTACTGCCGCCGTAGATGGCGTTCTTAAGGCGCTTGCGGTTGGTCTTGGTGACGTATCCAGAAAGCGCGACGCGGACCACGCGGCCGTTCTCAAAGACGAACAGCACGTCGGCCTTATAGTCCTCGGGGTCGATGATCCAAATCACGCTCTCGTCGGGTTCCATTTCAAGATCGGTCGGCAGGTACGAGCCCAGCTGGGCCGACTTGGTGTCCTCAAACGCCGCAACCTTGCACTTGTATACCTGGCTCTTGTTGGTAAACACGAGCAGTTCGTGCGTGTTGGCGGACGGGAACTCGATAAAGGGCTTGTCGCCGTCCTTGTACTTGAGCGTGGTCGCCTTCTTGAGCACGCGGTCCGTCATCTTCTTAAGGTAGCCATCGCGCGAGAGCATGATGGTGACCGGGTACTCCTCGACCTCGGGCTCCAGGCTTACCTCGATAACCTCATGGGGCTCGATCCTGCCCGTGCGGCGCGGCATCACGTACTTCTTGTTGACTGCGGCCAGCTCGTCGCTGATGACCTTCTTGATGTTGTCTTCGCTCGAGAGGATCTCCTCGAGCTCGGCAATCTCACCTTCGAGCTTGGCGATGTCCTTGGTGCGGTTGAGGATGTATTCCTCGTTGATGTTGCGGAGCTTGAGCTCGGCAACAAACTCGGCCTGGGTCTCATCGATGTCGAAACCCTTCATAAGGTTTGGCACGACCTCGGCCTCGAGCTTAGTGCCGCGGATGATGGCGATGGCCTTGTCGATGTCGAGCAGAATTGCCTCAAGGCCGTGCAGAAGGTGCAGACGCTCGGACTTTTTGTCCAGGTCAAAGTTAATGCGGCGACGCGTGGACTCAATACGCCACTTGACCCACTCGTGCAGAATCTGGCGCACGCCCATAACACGGGGATAGCCGTCGACGAGCACGTTGAAGTTGCACGAGAACGAATCCTGTAGCGTGGTCGAGCGATAGAGCTTGGCCATGAGCTTGTCGGGGTCGACACCGCGCTTAAGATCGATGGCGATACGCAGACCCGAGAGGTCGGTCTCGTCACGGATGTCGGCGATCTCTTTGACCTTGCCCTCTTTGGAGAGCTTGACGATGCGCTCGATGATGACATCGGTCTTGGTGGTGTAGGGGATCTCGTAGACCTCGATGATGCGCTCTTCGGGAATCCAACGCCAGCGGGAGCGGATTTGGAAGCTGCCAAGGCCGGTCTCGACGATCTTTTCCATCTCCTCGCGGCGGTAGATAATCTCGCCGCCGGTCGAGAAGTCGGGCATGGGCATGTACTCGAGTAGGTCGCAGTCGGGGTCCTGCAGGTAGTGCATGGTGGCGGTGCAGACCTCGTTGAGGTTGAAGCCGCAGATGTCGGACGCCATGGCGACGCCGATGCCCTTGTTGGCCGAGACGAGGATGTTGGGGAACGTGGTGGGCAGCAGGCGCGGCTCCTTCATGGCGCCGTCATAGCTGTCAACAAAGTCAACCGGGTCCTTGTCGATGTCTTTGAAGATCTCGGCGCTGATGGGGGAGAGCTTGGCCTCGGTGTAACGCGAGGCGGCGTAGCTCAGGTCGCCCGAATAGTACTTGCCAAAGTTGCCCTTCGACTCCACGAAGGGGGCAAGCAGCGCCTCGTTGCCGGTGGCCAGGCGCACCATCGTTTCGTAGATCGCGGCATCGCCGTGCGGGTTGAGCTTCATGGTCTGGCCGACGATGTTGGCACTCTTCTGGCGCTCGCCCTTGAGCAAGCCCATCTTGTACATGGTGTAGAGCAGCTTGCGGTGCGAGGGCTTAAAGCCGTCAATCTCGGGGAACGCACGCGAGACGTTGACACTCATGGCGTAGGGCATGTAGTTGACCTCGAGCGTCTGCGTGATCGGCTGGTCGGTGACCTCGGAGTGCAGGCCGATGACGTTCTCGGCGTTGACCTGCTTTTTCTTTGGCTGGTTCTTCGTCTTCTTCTTTGCCACGATTTCCTCTTGAACTTCTTGTGGGCCGTCGTTATCGATTTGCTGCTATTGCAGGTCCAGCTGGTCCAGGTATTCCTTGCCGTGCTCGGAGATGTGGCGCTTGCGGCCTGCCTCGTCGTTGCCCAGCAACAGGTTGAACATGGTTTCCATCTTGGTGACGTCCTCGGGTTCCACCTTGATTAGGCGGCGCGTCTCGGGGTTCATGGTGGTGAGCCACATCATGTCAGGATCGTTTTCACCAAGACCCTTGGAGCGGTTGATGGAACACTTCTGGTCGCCGATCTCTTTGAGGATGCCGTTTTTCTCGAGCTCGGTGTAGGCAAAGTAGGTCTTCTCTTTGCAGTTGATCTCGTAGAGCGGCGACTCGGCGATATACACGTAGCCCTCGTCGATAAGCGTGGGCACCAGTCGATAGAGCATGGTGAGCACGAGCGTGCGAATGTGGTAACCGTCGACGTCGGCGTCCGTACAGATGATGACCTTGTTCCAGTTGAGATTGTCCAGGTCAAAGGCGCCAAGGTTCTTGATGCGCTTGTCTTTGATCTCCACGCCGCAGCCCAACACGCGCATAAGGTCCATGATGATGTCGGACTTAAAGATGCGCGGATAATCTTCCTTTAGGCAGTTGAGGATCTTACCGCGGACGGGCATAACGCCCTGGAACTCGGCATCGCGCGACGTGCGAATGGCGCCTGCTGCCGAGTCGCCCTCTACGATGTAGATCTCGCGACGGCTCTTGTCCTTGGAGCGGCAATCGATGAACTTTTGCACGCGGTTGGCCATATCGGTCTTTTGCTGCAGGTTGGTTTTGATGCTCTGGCGCGTCTTTTCGGCATTCTCGCGCGAGCGCTTGTTGATGAGCACCTGCTCCATGATCTTATTGGCGGCGTCCTTGTTCTCGATCAAGTAGGTCGAGAGGCGCTCCTTAAAGAAGGCAGTCATGGCCTGCTGGATAAAGCGGTTGTTGATGGCCTTCTTGGTCTGGTTTTCGTAGGACGTCTGGGTGGAGAAGCAGTTGGTCACCAGCACCAGACAGTCTTGGACGTCCTGCCACTTAATGCCGCTCTCGTTTTTGTTGTACTTGCCCTGTTGTTTGATGTAGGCATCGATGGCGCTAGTCAGAGCGCTACGAGCCGCTTTCTCCGGCGAGCCACCGTTCTCGAGCCAGGAGGAGTTGTGGTAGTACTCCTGCATCTGGAGGGTGCGCGAGAAGCACATGCATGCGGTGATCTTTACGTTGTAGTCGGGCAGGTCCTCGCGGTCGCGACCGCGGCGGTCGGCCTCGATAAAGAAGGGCTCGGTAAGGTAGTCGGTACCGACCTTCTCGAGCACATAGTCCTCGATGCCCTTGGGATAGCAGAAGTCCTCTTCGGAAAACTCGCCATCGTCGCCCTCGATACGCAGACGGAAGGTCACGTTGGCGTTGACCACGGCCTGGCGGCGCATGGTCTCGCGATACCAATCGTGGGGAATGCTGATGGAGGTAAAGACCTCAAGATCGGGGCGCCACTTGATGGTGGTACCGGTGCGGTCCTCGTCTGTGGGCTCGATCTCGAGTGCCTTCTTTTTGGCGCCGACGACCTTGCCTTTCTTAAAGTGCAGAGAGTACTTGTTGCCGTCGCGCCAAACCGTGACGTCCATGTACTCGGAGGCGTACTGGGTCGCGCACGAGCCCAGGCCGTTGGTGCCCAGCGAGAAGTCGTAGTCGCCGCCCTGGTTGTTGTTGTACTTGCCGCCGGCATAGAGCTCGCAAAAGACGAGCTCCCAGTTAAAGCGCTTCTCGGAGGGGTTCCAGTCGAGCGGGCAGCCGCGGCCGTTGTCCTCTACCTGAATAGAACCATCGCGAAAGGCGGTGAGGGTGATGAGCTTGCCGTAGCCCTGGCGCGCCTCGTCAACGGCGTTGGACAGGATCTCGAAGGCGGCATGCGCGCAACCGTCGAGTCCGTCCGAGCCAAAGATGACGGCGGGGCGCAGGCGTACGCGCTCCTCGTCCTTGAGCTGGCGGATACTGTCGTTACCATAGTTTGCGGTGTTTTTTGCCATACTCGCTCTCTCGGTGCTCCTTTGCTGCGTTTAAGTCATATAGATAGTCAAGGTAGCATAGCCCAGCCCTTGGGCGATTCCACCCAACACGAAATCCATCGAACAATCGTTCGAATTAACGGGTATAGTGTTTAGTGGTAGCGCGGCATTGTTAAACAAATTTGGATACAAACGAATTTTATTTAATAGGGACCTAGTTTTACTAAACAAAATCGAACGATTATGGGTGACACGATTCAGAAATTCGATGAGTTTGCGGATGCCCAATCTTGCTCGGACAAAACCGAGTCGGTTCTGCCCGAGCAAGATGGAATGACGAATCGAAACTGCTATATCCGTATACCGATGACAGATATAGTAGACATCAATTAGTCGATGCAATATATTTCTGGCATGTTGCAACGGATATTTGTCCAATATGACGAAAGGAACTTTATGCCGGGCAAAAAGAACCTCCGCATGAAGGCGGCGCGCGCGGCGGCTGGCCTTTCGCAAGCCGACTTGGCCCAGGCCGTGGGCGTTACACGTCAAACCATCGGCTTGATCGAAGCAGGCGGTTACAACCCTACGCTCAACCTGTGCGTGGCAATCTGCAAAGCGCTGCACGTGACGTTGAACGATCTGTTTTGGGAAGACGAGACCAAAGCCGACCCTAACGCTCTTTAGGAGGCCACTATGAAATATGAAGATCTGAAAATCGTGCAAACGTGGCGTGAATATGCCGGCCCAAAGGATGAACGCCTGGAGGCTGAGAACGCGAAGATCTGCAAGATTGGTTTCGTGCTGCTTTCGTTTGGCATGTTGATGATCTTTTTCTACCAGTTTATAGCTCGACAGGTTGCGTGGGTTCACAGCGACGCCAGTGAAATGCCGCATGGCTTTGCAACGCCGTTCGAGGCAGCCATGTATTCGTGGCTCATTCTCGTGATGTTGATTTGCGCAGGACTGCAAACGCGGAAGGGCTATGTCGATACCAATCGTTTTGGGCAAACCGAGCATCTTCCTGTTGGATATTTTCTGCTTGTCAGCGGTCTTAGCGGCGCAGCGTTCGCGCTTGTTATTGCCGCAATGCGCTGTATCGCTGAGGCGCAGATCGTACCGCTCGAAAGCGTCTTTTGGTTGGCGAACCTGGCCACGGGCGTGTTCTGCGGTGCGACGATTTTCGCGGCCACGTTTGCTGTCCTGTGCGCAACGTTTTTCACGGCGAAAAGACGCCGTGCCAAGCTCGAGGCAGAACTCGACTCCTCAGACGACATTTAATGCGCAATGGGCTGGCTCTGGGTATTCAGAACCAGCCCATTTTGATGTTCGATGAGCCGAGTCGGCGCCTCTCACAAAAGTAACTAGGAGCTAGCGAGGCCTATCCGAATTGTCCTCATTGGCGGTGTCTTTTTCGAGCGCCGTGCGGCGGGCGCTGTAGGCGACAAGGCCGGCACCAACTGCGGCGAGCGCTGCTGCGGCTGCGGTTAGGGGGACGTTGCTGTCGCCCGTGCCCGCAGGCGCGCCCGCTTTTCCGGAGCGCTTGTTATTGCCGTGGTCCTTGCCACTGCCGGAGCTGCTTCCGCCGGAGCCGCCGCCCTCGTCAGTACCGCCGCCACTCGAGCTACCATCGCCGTCTGCTGTCATCGGGGCGTCGTGAAGTCCTGTCGTATCCGCGCTGTCGCATACGCCGACCTGAACTTCTGAGCGTTCGCATGCCGCGTCGGGCACATGAAGCTCGTGCAGAACGGCACTCAGCGCCGAGTTTGCGCCCGGTCGGATCTCCTCGAGCGTTACGGGATCGAGCGCCACCAGATTACGCGCCTTCGCATACAGCGTGACGCGTTTGCCCACTTCGTCGCTCCAACTCTCGGGGATGGCGAAGCTCATGCGGAACTGTGCCGTGCAACCCGGTGCCAGCACGGCGTTGCCGTTGTCGGCTACCAGCGGGTGCGTTGCAAAACGTGCGCCCAGCGTCTCGAGCGCGTACTTTACGTGTGCCATGTCGTTGGCCGAAGCGTCTTCGGCAAGCTCTGGATCGTAGATCGAAGCCATGCGTGCGTTCGCTCCGAATCCGATGGATGCGCTGGAGAACGGCTGGCTGGAGCCCTCTCGGTACAGATCGATTGTGCCGGCAGTCAGCAAAGTGTTGCCGTCGTTTCGCACCGTGACCATGAAGGATTCGCCTGCTGCTCCGGGCACCACCGCGCCCGAGGTAGCGACCGCGCCCGTCGGAGTGGCACACGCCACCAGAGGCACTTCGATGCCGTGCAGCTCTGCCTCGCTCTTCTCCGCGCTCACAATGTGCGTGGCGAGCGCGGAGAGCATGCCTCCCGACGTCAAAAATGTCGTTATCTGATCGACGGGATGGTCCAGCTCGCACATCACGAACGGCTCCGTGAACAGATCGCCTGCCAAGGTGCTGGCGAAGATGCGGAAGTGCTTGCCCATTACTGCTACCGGGTTGCCTTCTTCGTCGTAGGTTTGCCCCACCTTGCCATCGGTGTTCTCTACATAGAGCGCGCACCTGCCGTTGTTGCTTACGCTAAACGATGCCGGGCCACAGCCTGCGGCACCCACGGGCTGCGTTGCAAATGCCGATGCGCCTCGCGTCCAAGTAATATGCTGCAGCTGCTCGTTGACGGTGGCCAAAAAGCCCGAATGTTGTGGCCACGGCACCGCATGGGGCACCGTGGCGTCTGGTGGCATAACGCCCCAGCCCGCAATGGACTGGCCGATCACGGCGTACGATGCGCAGCCGCAACCGTCTGCGGTCTCGTACGCAACGGGCACCACCATTTTGCCGTTGATATTCTCGGGCTCGCTCAGCTCGATACTCGACGGTGCTTGCGGAAAGCGAAGAACTTGGCGGAACGTCAGGCTGTCGCCCAAATCATCCGACCACAGGGTAAAGCATTCCAGCGCAACCTCGGCCTCGCTGCCGAGCGCCTTTTCTGCGGTGGTTCCGCGGCGGTGGAGGTAGGCACCCGACAGGCGTCCGTCGATCAGCGTCTTGCCTACCGTGATGCGCGGGCACTGCAGGCAATGGTAGCCATCCTCTTGCAGGCGGCCGCGCGAGATGCTGCGCCATGACGTATGCGACACAACGCGGATCTCGTCATTACTTATGCGCAGGCGCACAACGGACAGTATGCCGGCTGTGCTTGCCGTATCGAAAAGGGTGTTGTCGCCGGCGGGGCGCTCGCCCGAGACCAGCAGCACGTAGGCGTCCTGGTTTCCTCTTCCGTCCGTATATTCCACCACGTCGAAGTCGTAATCGAATATGCCGTCGCGCTCCACGTCGCCCTCGCCAAACCCAAGGGGAAAGTCCACGGGCGTGGGAGCGGACCACGTGCCGTTTGCCTTTGTGTGCACCACCAGGCGCGAGCGGCCATTGTCGCCGTAGCGCACCGAGGCGATACGGAACAGGCATTCTACGCCGGCAATCATCGTTAGCTTCATGTGGGCTTCGCTGAGCACGCCGGAAAACAGCACGTTGTCGCTCGAGGGTTTTATGCCGCCACGCTCGTCCTCCGACACGCCGGCAGAATTGGCGTTCGGGTCCGCAACGGCGTTCGTTGACTGACCGATGTAGGTGTACTCATACATCGGCGCGGCGTTTTCGTCGTTCTCTACCAGTGCATGGACGAAATGCTCGATCTGTCCCGTGTCTTCGCTTTCTGAATCCGCCTCGAGCTCAATGCGCGTGGCCGCTTGATCCCAATCGCGCACGACAGGCGCGGCATTTACGGCAGTGGCCTTAACCTCGGCGCGTGCGAGCAGCTCGGCGTTGGTGACGATGGTGGCCGATGCGATAAACTGCGGCACACCACCTGCTTCGGCGTTGCCGGCCGAGCCGAAGCAGGCATCCAACGTATAAGGCGTATTTCCACCCAATGCCAGCTCAGAGCGCTGGAGTACATACTGGTCGCCATTGTTCACCGACATATTCCACGAATCGATGAGTGTGGGCCACGACCCCGACCAAGCCTTGGTGGTCCACTTGAACATTACGAACTGGAGTATCACATCGACATCGACGTCTGCACCTACGCGCAGCCGCGGAAGCTGGTGTCCATCTGCCTTCTCGTACCCAATGAACAGTGTGAGGGATGCGGCGCCACGCACAGCGGACGAAGCGACGCCTGCAATGCCGGCTCCAAAGGTGACGGCAAGTCCGATCTGGATGGTGAACGAGCCCGACGTGTTGGAATAGTCGAGCGAAATGTTCTTGAAAAACGCCGCGCCGCTGCCGTGCGTGTGGGCGCCCACGGCGAGCGCCAGTTTTGCCAGCACCCAGGGGTTGACGTTTAGGAAAAACGGCACCGGTCCTAGGGTAAACTGCTCGGTCCAATTGAGGTCGGTTCTTACCTGGAAGAGGGCCTTAATATTGCCGTATGCGGGGTCGTTGTTGTCACCCCAGGTTTTGCCCACCCAATCGTAGGCGAGCGAGCCGTACAGCTGTGTGGCGATATCCATCGTGAACAGCGGCGTGCAATGGTGGCGAAGGAGCTTGGTGTTTCTTGGATCGGTGCCCGAACCGGCACTCATACTTTTGTACTGATTCCACTTCCCCTCCATTTCGTCGAGGTAGCGGTTTGCCTGCTTGGCGCCCGACTCGCGCGGTGACTTCTTCCAGTACTCCGGATCCGGATTGCCCGAATCGTTCATATAGCTGGCTGGTTTGTATCCTCCGCCAAACAGCACGTATCCAGCAAACGAGAAATCGAAGAGGATCGGAAATGTGGGTATCCAGCACGTGAACTTATTGCCGCCGATGCCGGGAAACGCCGCGGGGAAATCAAACGGAGTGACCTCTTGGTCCATGGTAGTGGGGACGATAGTGGTCGAGCCCGATTCCGCCTTTGCGGCCGGCGCGGTGACAACGGCCATGGGGGATGAGAGCGTGTAGGTTTTGCCCTGATAGTCGAGGACAAAGCGCAGCTTGCACCCTTCCTCCAGAAGGCCCGATGCCGCGTCGAGAAACTTGTCTTCGAGTGTGAACGTCGCCAGATTATCCGCGCCTGATGCGCTGGCCTTGATCTGGCCGATCTGCGTGACGGTTTCGGGCGAGCTACCCGTGGCGGGCATTACCTTGTTGATGTGCAGCGTTGCCTGTCCACCCTGTGGCAGATGTGCCTGTACAATAAAGGCATGCGTGTCGGGTTGGTCGTTTGCCGCGTCGTCCTTCGGCAATGCCATGAACGTGGCATCAGCGTACTGGATGTCCCATTCGTCGAATGTGAGCTGGCGGAAGTACGGCTCGCCGTCGGACAGCGGACGTGTGGGTGCGGTTATGGCGGTGCCGCCCTGGATACGCGCAAGGGGAATCTCGACATCGCGGTAGCCCGCCATGCTAATGGAGATGCCGCCGTTAAAGTCGTACGCGTCGAGAAGCGTTGCCTCGTCCACGTAGTCTTCCGAAAGAGGGGCGACCTCAAAGATGGCCGTGCCTTCGTCATCGGTCGTGGCGGTGAGCTGCTTGCCTACGGCATAGCGCGATGTGAGCGTGACCTGGGCACCTGCGATGGGCGTATTCTTGTTGGCGACGTCGACCACGACTACACCAAACATGGTGCGCGAGAGAACGAGCACCTTGAAGGGATCTTCTTCGTCGGCATAGGCCGCGGTGGGCGCGAACGGCAGCAGGAAGGCATTTTCGCTTCCCGGCACGCGAGGCAACATGATGCTCGCCAGCGAGGACGCTCCAGCAACAAGTAACGAACGGCGATCAAGCATCTTGGGCTCCCATCCCGCAAATATCGGTGGAAATAATCCAATTTTGCGAGAAGACGCTTCGTGGCGGTAGTGCCGTTCGATGGCCAAAATGTCCAAATTGATCGAGCGAAGCGCCGGGTTCCGGAACGCGTTCGATGCGCTTGGCAGCCCGGTCGCTAACGCAACATATGCGCGACCAGCTCGGCGCGTGTGCCGATGCCAAGCTTTGCGTATACGCCGGATAGGCGGTTTTTGACGGTGCCCGGCGATACTCCCATATGGCGTGCGATTTCGGCGTTGGTCCACCCACGACAGGCGAGCATGGCCATGGTGAATTCCGTGGTCGTTAGATCGTCGGCCACGTCCTCGCCCGAATCGGGGTTGTGGATGCGCCGCCAGCCGTAGCTGAAGCGGTACGTGATCTCGATGATGCGCGCGAAATCGTCAGGGTATTGCGTTTTTAGGCACGCCTCGATGAGCCCCTGTAAAAGGCCGTGGTGCTCGCCGATGAGCTCGATGAGGCCGTCGGGGCGCGCAATGTCCCAAGCGGCGCCAAAATGCGCTTTTGCGGCGTCGACGTCTTTGAGACTCATGTATGCCATGGAAGCTGCCAGGTGCAGGAACAGTTCCGAGATGGGATAGCTTCCCTGTTTCATAATTAGGGCGTTTTCCGCCATGCCCAGACTGCGGCCATATTCGCCGCGCAGGTACAGGGCATGCGCCATCACGTAGCTGGCGAACAAGCGCAGGCCTTCGGGCAGATGCGCCGCAAGCGGATAAAACTCTTCGGCAGAATACGGGGAAGGCAAGTGCAGCAGGACGCTCGCGGCCGAGGCGAACGGGATATGCGTGGCGTGGACGGCGGGCGATTCCTCGTCAGTTGGCGTATCGAGGATGCCCGCAAGGCACCGGCGGGCGTCGGCGATACGGTTGAGCGACAGACTGGCGTATCCGCAGATAAAGCATGCGGAATAGCGCAGTGCGGGATCGGTGGCGTCAAGATAGGGGCGCGCCGTCTTGGCAGCAAGGGTGGCCTGTCCGCGAAAGTACAGCGCTTCTGCCGTGGCAATGGCGCGCGAATCGGGGTCGGAAATGCCTGCAACCGCAGCGTCCATCTGCCCCGGCACAAAGGCAGTGCACATCAACGGCATGGGAACGCATGGGTAGCCATCGCAGTCCATCTTCCATCTCCCAACAGCTGGCAACAATAGCAGCAATTGTACTCCTGTTGCTCGGGACTTGAATTTGTGGGTATCGCCTACGATTGTGCCGAACGTATAAAGGAAGAGTCTATTGGCGATGCTCCCAAGGTGGCTACCGAAGCCTAGCTGACCTCGACATTAGGAAAAAATACCACCCCTGTAAAAAGCTCTGTCGCAGCGATGGGAAACGCATCTCGTTCTGCATATAATGAGGTCATGTGACGGTGCGTTTGCATACGTGTAACGCATTCCCATCGAACCGAAAAGGAGCTCTGCATGGATCCCAACAAGCGTCCCGACGACATGGTGCGTATCACCACTCCCGAACTTGCCCAGGCGTTCATCGAAGAGCAGGTCGCTGCAATCCGCGAGCAGATCGGCGACAAGAAGGTCCTGCTGGCCCTTTCGGGCGGCGTTGACAGCTCGGTTGTCGCGGCCTTGCTCATCAAGGCCATCGGCAAGCAACTCATCTGCGTGCACGTGAACCACGGCCTGATGCGCAAGGGCGAGAGCGAGCAGGTCGTCGACGTCTTCAAGAACCAGATGGACGCCAACCTGGTCTATGTTGACGCGACTGATCGCTTCCTGGATAAGCTCGTGGACGTCGAGGAGCCCGAGGCCAAGCGTAAGATTATCGGCGCCGAGTTCATTCGCGTGTTCGAGGAGGAGGCCCGCAAGGTTGGCGACGAGGTTAGCTTCCTCGCCCAGGGCACCATCTATCCCGACATCCTGGAGTCCCAGGATGGCGTGAAGGCTCACCACAACGTGGGCGGCCTGCCCGATGACCTGCAGTTTGAGCTCTGCGAGCCCGTCAAGCTGCTGTACAAGGACGAGGTGCGCGTCGTGGGCCGCGAGCTCGGCCTGCCCGAGAACATGGTTGAGCGTCAGCCGTTCCCCGGTCCTGGCCTGGGCGTCCGCTGCCTTGGCGCCATCACCCGCGACCGTCTTGAGGCGCTGCGCGAAGCCGACGCCATCGTGCGCGAGGAGATCGACAAGGCAGGTCTGACCATCTGGCAGTATTTTGCCGTCGTGCCCGACTTCCGCGCCACCGGCGTGCGCGAGGGTAAGCGCGCCTACGACTGGCCCTGCATCATCCGCTGCATCAACACCGTTGACGTCATGACCGCCGAGGTGCCCGAGCTCGACTGGGCGCTGCTCAAGCGTATTACCGCTCGCGTCACCGCCGAGGTTCCCGGCATCTGCCGAGTGTGCTACGACCTCACGCCGAAGCCCGTCGGCACGGTCGAGTGGGAGTAAGCTAACTCAGCTGGTAGGCGACGAGAACTAGCAGATGTGACAAAGGGACAGTCCCTTTGTCACATCCTCGATATTATGTGCGGGATGGTACGCCACGCGGCGTGCCATCCCGTTCGTTATTTTAATGAGCCGAGTGCGCGAGTGGGAAGAGTCACGAGCATGGTCGTTCCGCGCTCCGAGCTCTTTTCGACCTCGATGGAGCCGCCGTGAAGTGCGGCGATCTCCCAGACCAGCGCAAGCCCCAGCCCCACGCCGCCGTATGCCCTGCTGCGCGATTTGTCGACGCGATAGAAGGGCTGAAAGATGCTCGTCTGGTATTGCTCGGGAATGCCCGGCCCCTGGTCGCGCACGCGTAGCAGCACGCGGTCGCCTTCGGCGCAGGCGTTGATTTGCACGGTCGAGTTGGGCGCGCTATAGCGTATGGCGTTTTCGGTCAAGTTGAACAGCAACCGATAGATCAGCGTGTCGCTGCCGATCGTTTGCGCGTCGCCCTCACTTGTAAGCGTGATGTCTTTTTGCTCGGCAAGGGGTGCCAGGTCCGTGAGCACTTCTTCGATCATCGGCGCTAGGTCAATCACATCGTTGTAAGGGACACTGCGCAGCTCGCTCATCTCGAGCAGGGTCTTTGTCATGTGCGTCATTCGCTCGGTCTGCTCCTGCAGCAGCCCGAGCAGGCTCGCTGTATCGGCGTCGACGTCGGGGTGCTCGGCGCAAAACAGCTCGACCTGGGCCTGCATGAGCGCAAGTGGCGTGCGCAGCTCGTGCGCCGCATTGCCCGTAAACTGTCTTTGTGCGGAAAATCCCTCGTCAAGGCGGGCAATCATGTCGTTAAACGACGCGCTGCAGCGCCTGAGTTCAGAGGGCACGTCCTCGCTGATTTTTGTGTCGGCGAGGTTGTCGGGCCGCACGCTCTCGACTTGCGTCGCAAAGAAGCGCAACGGCCGCAGCGCATGTCCGCTTACAAAGTAGGCCAGCACGCCGCCGAGCAGCGTCACCGCCGCAGTTATATACCAGCTCGTCGCGCCAAACGATTCTTGGGCGTCGTTCACGACGATGGTCAGCGCGTCGTCGAGCTCTTTGTTTGTCGGGTCAAATGAGCTGGGCGAGGCCGCCTCCACCTTGCTGTGCGCCGACGCTTCTGCACCAATCGAGTCCATGTAGCGCATGCCGGAGTAGCCAACCAGGCAATTCATAAGTACGCAGGTCGAACATATCAGCAGTGCCGTCATCAACGTGATGCGCCACTGCAGCGACAACCGCTTCATTTGCCATCCTCCATAACGTAGCCTTCGCCGATTCGGTTGCGGATGGGGTCGTGCCCCAACGCGCCGCGCAGCTTTTTGCGCAGCGACGAGATGTGCACGCGGGTCGCGTTGCTAAAGCTGTTGACGCTGCTGTCCCATACGTGGTCGATGAGCTCCTCCTGGCTCACCGGCCGCCCCTGGTTAAGCATCAGGTATTCCAAGATGCCGGTCTCCTTGCGCGTGAGGGACAGGATCTCGTCGCCCACTGTGGCGAGGCGCGCCTTGGTGTCAAAGCTCAGCGATCCACAGGTTAGAACAACGTCGCTTTGTGTAAAGCGTCTGAGGGTAAGGCTGCGAATCCTTGCCGCAAGCTCGTCAAGATGAAACGGCTTGGTGAGGTAGTCGTTGGCGCCCGCATCGAGCCCCGCTACCTTGTCGGAGACCTCGCCACGTGCCGAGAGCACAAGCACCTTGGTCTCACAATCAGCTGTCCTGAGTTGCCTGAGCACGGTCATGCCGTCGACATGGGGGAGATTGAGGTCGAGCACGACAAGATCAAAGGTCTCGACATCGAGCAGATCGAGGGCCTGCTGCCCGTCGTAGCAGCAGTCGACGCTATAGGCCAAGTTGCGCAGGCTGCGTGCGATCGCATCGCACAGCGCCCGCTCGTCCTCGATGACCAAGATGCGCATAACGTTCTCCTTGCATAATCATTCACGCTTAACACGGATTTTATAGTCGGTATGGTCCAATGGGTCGCGAAACGAAAGGAGTGGTCAGATTGTTCAAAGCGATTAAGCCTGTGGCGCAGGTGGCTTTGCTGATCGTTGGGGTAGCCATGGTTGGCTTTGGAATTATGCGCGGCGAGGCAGATGCCGTGCTGGCCAAGGCAATCAGGCTGTGCTTGGAGTGTATCGGAATTGGATAAAAGAAAAAACACTGCATCGCATCTTTTAGCGCGATTTCGTGGATTGATTCAGGCGGCGGCGACGCTTGCGACCAATATTCACCTGCCTAACTTTGCCAAGGGCGGCATCTACCAGGGAGCGGGCAAAGCCGTCTGCGTGCCGGGCCTCAACTGCTACTCGTGTCCAGCGGCCTCGGGTGCGTGCCCCATCGGGTCGTTTCAGTCGGTGGTGGGCTCGTCTAAGTTTAGCTTCTCGTATTACGTCACCGGAACGCTCATTCTGATCGGCGTGCTGCTGGGACGTTTTGTATGCGGCTTTTTGTGCCCGTTTGGATGGCTACAAGAGCTTTTGCATAAGATTCCCAGCAAAAAGCTCTCCACGAAAAAGCTCAAGCCGCTCACGTACATCAAGTATGCCGTGCTGCTGTTTGCCGTGGTGCTGCTGCCCGTCTTGGTGGTTAACGATGTGGGTATGGGCGACCCGTTCTTTTGCAAGTACATCTGCCCGCAAGGTGTGCTCGAGGGCGCGATTCCGCTGTCCATCATGAACGTGGGAATCCGCTCCGCGCTGGGAAAGCTCTTTTCCTGGAAGCTCGCGATCCTCATTGTGGTTGCGGTGCTGAGCGTGCTGTTCTATCGCCCCTTCTGCAAATGGATTTGCCCCCTCGGCGCATTTTATGCGCTCATGAACAAGGTGTCTTTGCTGGGGATCCAGGTTGACCAGTGCAAATGCGTCTCGTGCGGCAAGTGCGCCAAGGTGTGTCAAATGGACGTGGACGTTACGCGTACGCCCGACCATGCCGAGTGCATTCGTTGCGGCAAATGCGTGGGCGCGTGCCCCGTCGATGCTATTAGCTTTCGCTATGGGCTGGGTGTGACGGGCGACAAACCCGCGCAGTCCACGCAAGCCTGCGAAAACAAATAGGTACCTATATAAGTTTCGATATAAACGGAGGAACCATGAAACTGTCAAAAATTGCAGCTCTGTTGATGCTGCCCGTGCTGGCGCTGACTCTCGCGGCGTGCTCTG
>URPB01000029.1:0-20638 GCA_900549575.1 uncultured Collinsella sp. | reverse complement strand
TATCCTCTTCGTCGGCAGCGTCAGATGTGTATAAGAGACAGACCGTTCACCGTTAAACTATTTTCAAAATGAATAAAATGAGCGATAAAGAGAATATAAACCTTAATAAACTCGCGTATCGCACGGGCGCGGGTTATTAATGGGTTGTAGGCCTTTTACAGAAAGGATTCCAGCAATGTCTAAGCCTCTTGGCAAGCCCGATCGTATCGTCGTCGCCCTTGGCGGCAACGCCCTCGGCAACAACCCCGTTGAGCAGATCGAGGCCGT
Source organism: uncultured Collinsella sp. (assembly GCA_900549575.1). Taxonomy (GTDB): domain Bacteria; phylum Actinomycetota; class Coriobacteriia; order Coriobacteriales; family Coriobacteriaceae; genus Collinsella. The sequence continues at coordinate 20,371 of URPB01000029.1, read as the reverse complement.
GAGTAACACCGCTCACGCTCTCCTCGGCCTGATCGAGCAGGGCAACGAGATCATCATCACCCACGGCAACGGCCCGCAGGTTGGCATGATCCAGAACGCCTTCGCCGCTGCCCACGACGCCATCGGCACCCCCGAGATGCCGCTGCCCGAGTGCGGCGCCATGTCCCAGGGCTACATTGGTTATCACCTGCAGCAGGGCATTGGCCGCGAGATGCACAAGCGCTATAAGCGTTGGCACGCCGCCACCGTCGTCACCCAGATCGAGTGCGACCCGGACGATCCCGCGTTCAAGAACCCGACCAAGCCGATCGGCCCCTTCTACACCGAGGAGCAGGCCAAGGAGTTCATGGCCGAGGATCCCTCCAAGGTCTTCGTCGAGGATTCCGGTCGCGGCTGGCGTCGCGTCGTCGCTTCCCCCGATCCCAAGAAGATCGTCGAGGCCGACTCCATCCTCAATCTGCTCGACAACGAGTTCATCGTCATCGCCTGCGGTGGCGGCGGCATTCCCGTCGTCCGCGACTATGAGAACAAGGGCTGCTACAAGGGCGTCCCCGCCGTCATCGACAAAGACCTGGGCGGCGAGCTGCTGGCCGAGGACTGCGACGCCGACGTTCTGTTCCTGCTGACCGCCGTTGAGCATGTCGCCATCAACTTTGGCAAGCCCAACCAGGAGGAGCTCGAGGACCTCACCGCCGACGAGGCCGAGCGCCTGGCCGACGAGGGCCAGTTCGGCAAGGGTTCCATGGAGCCCAAGGTCCGCGCTGCCATCAAGTTCGCTCGTTCCCGCAAGGGCCGCACCTGCATCATCGGCGCTCTGGACAAGGCTGCCGAGACCATGGCCGGCCTCTCCGGCACCCGCATCCACGAGTAGTCTCTACTCTGTTGCCTCTCTCGTGGGCGCCAGGCAAGACGCCCACAAACTAGCCTCTCTTCATGAGCCCCGCAGTCCGCTCCGACTGCGGGGCTTTTGCTATTCACCTAGTCCCCGATGGGTGAGTAGTCATTGGGGGCGTTCTTAAACGACTAGTCAAACAAGAACGTCCTCAATGACTACTAATTTAAATCTGTCCCCAATGACTGCGGAAAGCGCATCTCACACCGACGCATTGCTTTCGGGCCCTCTCCCCAGGCTCTCCATAGCTCAGCTGGACTCCCCGCAACCTGTTCCGAGTTGGCGGAACGAGCGCGACGTGGAGTGTCATTCTTTACCGCGTTAGACTAGACGCAGGGAAAGGAGGAGGACATGGATGCTCGCGTCAAGCAGCTTGTAAATATGATCGAGGACGCTCAGCCTGTCGCTGTCGCGGTACTTGCCAAGCGTCTCGAGGTAAGCGAGCGCGCCGTGAGAAACTATATCCATCGCGCAAACGACAGCCTTGCAGGGGTTGCACGCATCGTTGGCAGCAAGGGGCAGTATCGTATCGATGTTGCACGTGCAGATGAGCTTGCTCGCTTGCTAGACGGTGCGGCTCTGGCCCATCCGGGCATTCCTGATACGCGCGATGGCCGTGTGTCCTTCCTTCTTAACGACCTCCTCATGCGGTCCCAGTGGGTGACGATTGAGGAGTATGCGGATTTACTCTACGTTTCGGCGCGGACTCTGTCCAATGACATGCGTCTGGTAGAGCAGAAACTCGCCCAATTTGACTTAACGCTCGAAAAGCGCCCACGCTACGGAATCCGCGTTGCGGGCGGGGAGTCACAACGGCGCCTGTGCCTGGCCTCGCTGGTGAGGCCCGTGTTGCCCGACACCGACGATGCAAAGCTCGCCGAGCGCCTGCGGGCCATCGCCGCATGTGTGGACGATGCCCTGACGGCCTCGCCCGTCACGGTGAGCTCGCTGGCATCCCGCAATCTCATCATGCATCTTTACATTGCTCTTGGCCGCATCGAGCAGGGCTGCTATGTCCCAGCTGCAGAATCGGACGTTCAAAAACTGGAGGGAACGCGCGAATACGCCGCGGCTTTCCAGATTGCCGCAAACATCAAGGATGCCCTGGGCGTGAGCATGCCCCGAGAAGAGGTTGCCTTTATCGCAATCCATTTGCTCGGCAGGGGCACGGGCGTGCCCGAGAAGGGCTCTGCCGTTATCTCGGACGAGATGTGGGAGATTGCTTCCGAGATGGTACGTGCGGTCAACGATGAGTTTAGGTTTGACTTTAGCGGCGATCTTGAACTTCGCATGAACCTTGCTCGGCATATCGGCCCTCTGGGCTATCGCCTTGAATATCACATGCATATGGATAACCCCATGCTGCCCGATATCAAGACGAGGTTTCCGTTGGCCTATTCGATGGCAGCTGGCACCTCGCAGGTACTCGAGCGTCATTTTGGCAGCCAGCCCTCTGATGAAGAGCTCGGCTACATCGCCATGGCATTTGCCCTGGCCCTCGAGCAGCAAGCCGACCAGCCGCGTCGCAAGCGCATCCTGATCGTGTGCGCCTCGGGAGCGGGAAGCGCCCGTATGCTCGAGCACCAGTACCGCAAGCAGTTTGGCATGTATATCGATTCGATTGAGACATGCGATGTCGCCCGCGTGGGAACGTTCGATTTTTCGCACATCGACTACGTGTTCACAACGGTGCCGCTCAACGTCAAGTTGCCCGTGCCCGTCCGCGAGGCCGATTTCTTCTTGGAGACGAGCGATGTCAACGCTATCCGCAAGGTGCTGAGCGACGACACTGCGCAATCGGACTCCGTAAGCTCTTTCTTTAGCCGTGCCCTGTTCTTCAACCGCGTTGAGGCGTCGTCGAAGCAGGCCGTTCTCCGATATCTCTCCGAGCGCGCCGTCGAGAGCGGCCGTGTCGATGCCCAGTTTGCCCAAGAGGTCGCCGAGCGCGAGAGCGCGAGTGCCACCTCGTTTGGCAATGGGGTAGCCATGCCCCATGGGATGCATCCCTTGAGCGCCGAGGCCTTTGTTACCGTGGGCCTGCTCGAACATCCCATTCTTTGGGACGAATACGGCCATGAGGTCGATATCGTCTTTATGGTGTCGTTTGCCCGGTCGGGCGGCGATGAGGCGCGGATCTTGAGCTCACTGCTCGCCGAGATCTTTATGGACCGCCAGGGGGTCGAGCGCCTACGCGAGCGCCGGTCCTGGCATGAGCTGATGGCGCTTGTGCAAGCGCATACGGCTTAAGACTTCTTTTGTCGATAACCCTGTCTGTCTACCTGCAATAAACCTCGAGGATTGCGGGCGGGAGATAGGCGTTTCGAATATTCAAGTACAAACCAAACATCACGGGAGAGGAGACCGTTATGGACGATCAGGGAACCGAGATGGTTTCGTTTCAGCTGGTCGCTGCGGCGGGAGAGGCACGCAGCCTTGCCTTCGAAGCCCTTGAAAAGGCAAAAGCGGGGGATTTTGACGCCGCCGCCAAACTCATGAAGCAGTCAAAGGATGCGGGAATCAAGGCTCACCACATCCAAACGCAGCTGCTTTCGACTGAGGCAGCGGGCGAGCATCTGTCGGTGGATGTGTTGCTGGTCCATGCTCAGGACCACCTCATGTGCTCCATGCTTGCTCAGGAGCTCGTGCAGGAGCTGATCTGCCTGTATGAGTGCACTGCAACCAAGAACGCCTAGCGGCGTGCGGTGACTATCCAACCAATCAATGCGAAGGGAATCCCTTATGAAGATCCTTCTTGTTTGCGCAGCTGGTCTGTCTACAAGCATTCTGATGAAGAAACTCGAGAAATATGCGGAGCAAAACGGCATCGAGCTCGATATCGATGCGGTGGGTATCGGCGAGTATCAGGAGACGTGCGCCAATTATGACGTGCTGCTCTTGGGGCCGCAGGTGTCCTACCAGCTCAACACCGTCAAGCAGGGGAGCGGTAAGCCGACCGCGGTCATCCCCGCACAGGACTACGGCATGGGCAACGCCGCCAACGTGCTGGCACTCGCCCAGTCGCTGTTGGGTTAGGAGGCGACCATGGAGAAGTTCATGACCCTGCTTCAGGAAAAACTGACCCCTATCGCCAATTTCTGCGGCACCGAGCGCCACTTTGCCTCCATGCAAAAGGGCTTTATGAGCGCGATCAGCTTCATCTTGGTATCTGCCGTCTTTATGATCCTCGCCAACCCGCCGGTCACGGCCGACCTGGTGGCGCAGGGCGGGTTCTGGTCCGTCTTTGGCCCTTGGCTCGATTTTGCGACGGCCAATAAGCTCACGCTGCTCATCCCCTTCAATATGACGATGGGCATACTGTCGGTGATCGTGACGTTCGCAATCGCATATAACCTGGCGGGCACCTACAAGATGCCCAAGCTTAACGCCGGCATGACCTCGCTGGTGATGTTCCTGATCGCCGCGGCGCCGTCGTCCTACTACCAGCTTGCTGACGAGTCCGTGCTCCAGGCGGTCCCCTGCACCTATCTGGGTGCGCAGGGCCTGTTTACCGCCATCATCGTTGCCTTGGTCTCCGTCGAGGTCACGCGCTTCTGCCAGACCAAGGGCATCACCATCAAGATGCCCGATGGCGTGCCGCCGTTTTTGTCCGAAACCTTTGGCGCCATCGTACCTATGCTCGCCAACATCCTCATCTTCTTTGGCGGCAACCTGCTGATCCAGATGATCGATCCCGCGCTGTCCATCCCCTCGGTTATCGAGAAGCTGCTCGCTGCCCCGCTTTCCGTCGCAGTTGACTCTGTGCCCGGCGCACTGCTTATCTGCTTCATGACGCTGCTGTTTTGGTGCTTTGGCGTCCACGGCAACATGATCGTAATGCCCATCACCGCCCCGGTCTCGCTTGCCGCCTTTGCCGCCAACGCCTCGCTCTATGCTGCCGGGCAGCCGCTTGAGTTCCACCCGGTGCTCATGTCGTTGGCCATCAACCTCATCGGCGGCACGGGTAATACGTTCTCTTTTGTGGCGCTCTGCGCGTTTAGGGCAAAGTCGCAGCAGCTCAAGGCATTTGGCAGGGCATCGATCGTGCCGAGCTTCTTCCGTATCTCCGAGCCCGCGATCTTCGGCGCGCCCATCATCTTCAACCCGATCCTCATGATTCCGTTTGTGCTAGGCGGCATGATCTCGGCCCTGCTGTATTGGGGTGCGGTCTCACTGGGTCTTGTCTCTAACTTCTACATCTTGGTGAGCGGCACGTTCCCCATCTTCGTTCAGGGCTTTGTCCAGTGCCTCGACCCGCGCATCTGGGTGTTTACGATCGTTTTGATCGTGGTCATGGCTGTGGTCTGGTACCCGTTCTTTAAGGTGTACGATAACCAGCTCCTGGCTCAGGAGCAGGAGAACGCCGCGGCAGCTTCTGCCGAGGATGCTGAGTAGCATGAGTTACTTTGACAGAACGTCTGCCGCCGGTATGCCCGAGGGCTTTTTGTGGGGTGGTGCCCTCGCCGCCAACCAGGCCGAAGGGGGCTGGAACGAGGGCGGCCGCGGCATGTCGCACTCCGACCTGATCCCACAGGGTTCCGACCGCTGGGATGTAATGTTTGGCAGGCAAAAGCCCGTGGACGATCCGGACAGGCTGTATCCATGCCGCTGGGGCAACGACTTCTTCCATCATTGGCACGAGGATGTCGAGCTTTTTGCCGAGATGGGCTTTAAGTGCCTGCGTCTTTCAATTTGCTGGAGCCGTATTTTTCCCACAGGGATGGAGGCCGAGCCCAACGGCGAGGGCTTGGAGTTTTACCGTCAGGTATTCGAGGCGCTGCGCGAGCATGGAATCGAGCCGCTTGTGACGCTGTCGCACTACGACTATCCGTTGGCTCTGGTCGAGCGCTATGGTGGCTGGCAAAGCCGAGAGATGATCGAGCGGTATGCGCACTACGTCGAGACCGTCGGACGCGCGTACCAGGGCCTCGTGCGTTATTGGCTTACGTTCAACGAGATCAACAGCGTGGCGCTGTCCTATCTCAACGCGGGTGTCACGCTCGAGGATGAGCGTGACCGTGCAGCCGTGACTGCGGCGTTCTCGCACCATATGTTTATGGCGAGCGCTCGCGCTGTCGAGATTCTGCACAAGATCGATCCCGCAAACAAGGTGGGTTGCATGGTCGCTGCCGGTGCGACCTATCCGTACCGTTGTGCGCCCGAGGACGTATGGCTTGCGTATGAGGAGGACCGCGGCCGCTACTTCTACACAGACGTGATGGCTGCGGGCGCCTATCCTGCTTGGAAGCTGCGTGCACTCGAGAAAGAGGGTGTTCACGTGCCCTTTGAGCCGGGCGATACGGAGTATCTGGCAGAGCATACGGTCGACTTCATCTCGTTCTCGTACTATTGCTCGCGCTTGGTGTGCGCCGATGATCAGGTGATCGCCGAGAAGGCGGAGGGCAACGTGTTCCCGACGTTGCGCAATCCGTACCTCAAGGATAAAGAGACTGCCTGGAAGTGGCAGATCGATGCGCTGGGTTTGCGCGTGACGCTTGCCGGCTACCACGATCGTTACCATCTTCCGCTCTTTATCGCCGAGAACGGTGTGGGCGGACTCGATGCGCTGGAAGACGGCAAAGTCCACGATGCGTATCATATTGATTACCTGCGAAGGCATATTCTTGCGCTGCGCGATGCAATTGTCGAGGACGGTGTTGACCTGATGGGATACACGCCGTGGGGCTGTATCGATTTGGTGTCGGCCTCGACGGGGCAGATGAAGAAGCGCTATGGCTTTGTTTATGTCGATGCCGATGATATGGGCAAAGGCACGTTCGATCGCTACCGAAAGGACAGCTTCTGCTGGTACCAAAAGGTCATTGCATCAAATGGCGAGGACTTGAGTTAACTCTTGCAGGTCTGTTGCCCCCGCGGTCCGCTTCGGCCGCGGGGGCTTTTGTTATTGAGGCGGCTGTTCATGAGGAGCATTGCAGGCTGCGGAAACCCGGCACTTGGGGACGTTCCTTTCCTGCCGGCAGCTTGGGACAGTCCTTAAAGGCCGCATCGATCAACTGCGGAAAGCACATCCCAGAATGAGCGTCCAACATGGGGTGCGGTTTCCCTTGAGGCCCTCAATCGGAAAATGCATCCCGGATTATTGTCGAAAAGCGGTCCCTAGTTTCCCAAACGGGCCGCTAACGGAAAGCGCACCCCGCTATTGGGCCCCAAAGCAGGATGCGCTTTCCGTGCTGGCAGTTCCAAGCAGTTCGGGATGGCCCTTTTCGTCTGCTCTCGGCCGGCGTCCGTAAGACTGTCCCCGACGACCACTCATTTAAGTCTGTCCCCAATGAGTCCCCAATGACTAGTAGTAGGCCCACATGGCTTCGACTTCGTTAAGGACCTCTACGCAGCCCCAGCGGCGGGCGCTGCGGCTGGCCGAGTTGGGGTCGTAGACGCCAATCTGGTCGGTGTCGTCAATACCGTAAAGCACAATGTAGTGGCCCACGTTGGTAAAGGTGCCCGGCCGAACGGCGGCGATGACGGGCGCTCCCGAACGCAGCGCCTGAGTCATAGAGTCGCGATCGTTATGGAGCTCCGTTCCGTTAAGTCCCAACTGCCACGCGCCGCTCGTCATAAACGACCATTCGGTTGCACCGGTGGGGGCGTAATTGCCCGCCTCGGAAAGCGCGCACATATCGACGGGGGTCATATCGGTGCGTCCCGTCTTAAAGATATAGACCATGGTGAGGCACGTAGGCCCGCAGGCATTTTGGCGGATGGTGCCGCCGGCGTAAGGCAGCTCAGACCACGCAGGGTCGATCTGATAGATATGGGGCATCGTGCCGGCTTGCCATTGCGAGCGCGGGGTCGAAAAGGCGAAAGAATAACCGGGCGCGACGGGGGCCTTGAGCAGCTTGTCCTCGGCGGTGGGCTCGAGACCGGCCGAGCCGTGGGACATACAGGAGCTCATAAGCACAAAGACCAGACAGGTGAGGATAGAGCACAGTGCGAGGCGAAGTCGACGAGCCGGCAGGGCGGGGGCATTCACGTGCGATGTCGAGCGGTAAGACTTGCCGTCGCGTCCGCCTTGGGGATGCGAAAAGAAGCGGTTGATATGGCTGCCGGGCTGACGTACGCCGTTGCGGCGCAGTTGCGGAACCTCGGCCTGACGCTGTCGAGTGCGCGCGCCCAAGCGGCTATCTTGCTGCGCGCTTGTGTCCATGCTCGGACGGCCACTCTGCCGCGTTCTGCTTGTCTGCTGCCGAGACGAAGGCCTGGGTTGCTCTTGAGGACGTTGCGGATTGCCGCTCGTGGCACTTCTGGGCGTCGGCGTGGTACGGCCAGCAAGGCGAACGCTTTGTCGCCGTTGATCACCGTCGTTGTATCCGTATGCCATTCGTACCGCCTTGTCTCATGTATAACCTGTCTATCCTACAAAAAAGATGTGCAACAAATGGGTCTGCGCGTCAAAAGCTCGGTAAACGGGACGAAAGGCGCAAAACACACGGCCTCAAAAACATCTCTCTATGCGTCCGATGAACGTACGCCCGTCGGGCGGGCGGCAGCAATGAGCGGCAAACCGTGCCGTTCGTCCCAAAAACGGCGCCGCTCGTTTTGCAGTTCTGCCTTCGGTCGAGCTACAAGCGGAGCTGCTGCGCCAAGGCCGTATCTTAAAGCCACGAAATAAAAGAGCGCGGCAAAACAGACCGCGCAAGGGGTGACGTCAAGGGGCGTCAAAAAGGAAAGGAGGGGAACAATGGCGGACAAGAACGCAGAAGTTGCAGTCGAGGATAACGGCGGTATGAAGAAAACGCTTTCGCTCTGGAACTTCTTCACCATCGGTTTCGGTGCCATCATCGGCACCGGTTGGGTTCTGCAGGTCGGCGACTGGATGGTCGTGGGCGGCGGTCCCGTTCCCGCTATGATCGCATTCCTCTTGGGTGCAATCTTCCTCGTGCCCGTCGGAGCTGTTTTCGGTGAGCTCACGGCTGCTATTCCCATCTCGGGCGGCATCGTCGAGTATGTCGATCGTAGCTTTGGCCGTACGCTGAGCTACATCACCGGATGGCTTTTGGCTCTGGGCAACGGCATCCTGTGCCCGTGGGAGGCCATCGCCATTTCGACCCTCGTGTCCGAGATGTTCGGCAGCCTGCCCGGTCTTGAGTGGCTGCGCGCCGTCAAGCTCTACACCATCCTGGGCGCCGACGTTTACCTGTTCCCGACGCTGATCGCGCTCGGCTTTGCAGTCTACGTCATCTTCCTCAACTTCCGCGGTGCCAGCTCGGCCGCCAAGCTCCAGGCCTTCCTGACCAAGGCCCTGCTCTGCGGCATGCTGCTCGCCATGGGCGTCTCGCTGTTCACCGGCTCGCCGGACAACGCCATGCCCGTGTTCTCCCAGGTCGCCGGTGCTGGCGGCGGCAAGGCCGCTACCGAGAGCACCAGCCTGTTCGCCGGCATCGTGTCGGTCCTGGTTCTGACCCCGTTTTTCTACGCCGGTTTCGACACCATTCCTCAGCAGGCTGAGGAAGCAGCCGAGGGTCTCAACTGGAACAAGTTCGGCAAGATCATCTCCCTGGCCCTGCTGGCCGCCGGCGGCTTCTACATGGTCTGCATCTACTCGTTCGGCACCATCCTCGACTGGCATGAGTTTGTTAAGAGCCCGGTTCCCGCGCTTGCCTGCCTCAAGGGCATCAACATGCTCCTGTACCTGGCCATGCTCGTCATCGCCACGCTTGGACCCATGGGCCCGATGAACTCTTTCTACGGCGCCACGAGCCGCATCATGCTCGCCATGGGCCGCAAGGGCCAGCTGCCCGAGAAGTTCGCCGAGGTCGACCCCAAGTCCGGCGCTCCCAAGCTCGCCTGCGTCGTTCTGGGCGTCATCACCGTCATCGGTCCGTTCCTGGGCAAGAACATGCTCATTCCTCTGACCAACGTGTCGGCTCTCGCCTTCATCTTCTCCTGCGGTATGGTCGCCCTCGCCTGCCTGCGCATGCGCTTCACCGAGCCCGACCTGCCTCGTCCCTACGAGGTGCCCGGCGGCAAGTTTGGCATCGGCCTCGCTATCGCTGCCTGCGCCATCATCATCGGCCTGCTCGTGATCCCGTTCTCTCCCGCCTCCCTCAACATGGTGGAGTGGAGCATCGTGATCGGCTGGTTGGCTATTGGCCTGGCCCTCATGGCTTTCACCAATTCCCGCAAAAAGTAACGCCTAACCGGGGCGGACCAGGTGCGCGGGGCCCTCTCTTCCGCGCACCGAACCCGGCACCACTTGGGTAGCTTTGTGAGGCCTTAACCCAACACGGCCTCACCCACATATATGGATCCATAAGGAGGAACCATGTCCACTAAGTACGCAATCGTTGGCGGTAAGCTCATCGACGGTACCGGTGCCGAGCCGGTCGAGAACTCCCTCGTTCTCGTCGACGACAACGGCAAGATCGAGTATGCCGGTGCTATGCAGGACCTTCCCGAGGGCGTTGAGGTTATCGACGCCACCGGCAAGACCGTCCTTCCCGGCCTGATCGACACCCACCTGCACTTCTCGGGCAACCTGACCGACGATGACACCGACTGGGTCATGCAGCCGCTCCTCGAGAAGCAGGCCGTCGCCGTCAAGCAGGCCTACGACTGCCTCACCCACGGCCTCACCACCGTCTGCGAGATCGGCCGCTTTGGTATCCAGATTCGCGACTGCATCGACAAGGGCGTCTTCAAGGGCCCGCGCGTTCTGGCCACCGGACTCGGCTTCTGCCGTGTTGCCGGCCACGGTGACTCCCACCACTGCACCCAGGAGCTCAACAAGGAATCCCATCCCTGGGGCGACCAGGTCGATGGTCCTTGGGATCTGCGCAAGGCCGTCCGTCGTCGCCTGCGCGAGAACCCCGATGCCATAAAGATCTGGGCTACCGGTGGCGGCATCTGGCGTTGGGATTCCGGTCGCGACCAGCACTATTGCTCCGAGGAGATCCAGGCCGTGGTCGAAGAGGCAAAGATGGTCGGCATCCCCGTGTGGAGTCACTGCTACAACAACCACGCCGCCGCCTACGACTCCGTTCGCTTTGGCTGCGAGCAGCTGATTCACGGCTTCGATATCGATGAGCGCACCATGGACCTCATGGCCGAGCAGGGCACCTTCTTCACCCCGACGATCGCCTTCCTGCCCACCTGGTACGCCACCTATCCGCCCGTCTACGTCCCCGAGCTGCACGACAAGTACGAGGGCACCCTGGTCGAGAAGGAGCTGCAGCGCAACTACGACTGCCTGCGCGAGGCCAAGAAGCGCGGCGTCGTCATGACGATCGGCTCCGACTCCTTCTCCTTCGTCACCCCGTACGGCACCTGCTCCATCGAGGAGATGTACGAGTTCGTCGACAAGATCGGCTTCACTCCGGTCGAGACCATCACCTGCGCCACCCTCAACGGTGCCAAGATGTGCCACATCGAGGACGAGACCGGTTCCATCGAGGCCGGCAAGTGCGCCGACCTGCTGGTTGTCAACGGTGACGTCGCCGCCGACATCCACGTGCTCAACACCGACAACATGGACGTCATCATGAAGGACGGCTGGATCGTCGAGGCTGGCACCTTTGGCGAGGCCAACAAATACAGCGCCTAAGATACCGTTTGTCGATGGCTGGATGTAAAACACAGTTTTTGATTGCATAATGCAATGGAGAGGGTCGCTTGCGGCCCTCTTTATTGCTATGGGTGCTAAGGACAAGAGGGGATGACGGTGGATTTAAACAGGCTGATTCTGGGCAAGAGCTACAACTCTACCAAGGTCTTTCGTACGGCCCAGCATGTGGTTCAGGCCATCCTGCTCGGTATTGTCGTTCCGGCGCTTATCCTGCTGCTTATCTGGGATTTAACCGATAATCCCAATCCCGTTCCGGGCGTTGTCGTTATTGCCGGCCTGGTCATGCTGTGCTTCTTTTTCTCGTATGTCTTTGTGGTCCCCGACGACCTCACATCGAGCGCAACCGACCGTACGCTCGCCATCGCATCAAAAATATTCGCCTACACGTCGCGCGGCCTTACGCCCGAAGCGGCCCTGGGCGCCTCTAAAATTATCCTGTCCGAGACCATCGCCTCTGCCATCTGCTTTACCGATGGCAAACAGGTGTTGGCAAGCTGGGGCGAGGACTCGGCAAAGTGCCCTGCCGGCACCCCGGTTGTGCTCAAGACCACGCTCAACGTGATCGAGTCCGGCGAGCAGAGTGTATTTTCGCGCGACGCCTCCAATGAGACGGGCGGCTATTTTCCCCGCCTGCGCGCCGGCATTGTTGCGCCGCTTACCGTGCGCGGGCATTGCGTGGGTACGCTCGAGCTGTACTATCCCCGCCTGAGCAGCATCGATATGCGCCAGACGGCGTTGGCCTCGGGTTTTGCCGATCTCATCTCCACGCAGCTCGCCAGCTTTGAGCTCGAGCGCCAGGACGAGCTCACAGCCCGCGTGGAGCTTCGGGCCCTGCAGTCGCAGGTCGACCCGCATTTTCTGTTCAACACCATTAGCACGATCGTGTCGCTCGTTCGAACCGAGCCCGACAAGGCGCGATCGCTGCTCATCGATTTTTCCAATTACTATCGTCAGACGCTTTCTGACTCCGATACGCTCACCACGCTCGAGCATGAGGTGGAACAGGGCACCCGTTATATCAATCTTATGCAGGCCCGGTATGGCGACGGCCGTCTGCGCGTCTCGGTCGATATCGACTTTGAGGTGCGCGATTGCATGGTGCCGCCGTTTATCTTGCAGCCGTTGCTCGAAAACTGCATCAAGCATGCGCAGCGCGAGACCGAGCCGCTTTCTATTCGTGTTAGGGCTTTTGAGACCGATGACGGCTTGGAGATCATCGTCGAAGATGACGGCATCGGTATGAGCGAAGAAGTCTGCGCGCATCTGTTTGAGCAGCATCGCCGAGAGGAGCCCGAGAGCATTACCGCCGACGGATCCATCAAGCGAGGTTGCGGCCTGGCGCTCTTCAACGTGCTTCAGCGCATCCATTTCTTTTACGGAGAAGATTCTGGCATGCGCGTGAAGTCCCAGGAAGGCGTGGGAACACAGGTCATCGTCGAGCTGAACGGCGAGCCGCATGAGCCGGCGCCGATGAAGGTGTAGCGCGCGGTTGGATTGAGAGAAAAAAAGAGGGGAAGCGCATATGTCCGAGGGATGGAACATCTTGGTGGTTGATGACGAGCCCCCTATTAGGGCTGAGCTACGTTATCTGTTGGAAAAGGATGCGCGTGTGGGCCAGATTGCCGAGGCGGGCAATGTCACCGAGGCTGTGGAATCGATCCTGTCGAACAAGCCCGACGTCTTGTTTTTGGATATCACGATGCCCGGTCGCTCGGGAATCGAGCTTGCCGAGACGCTGCAGAACCTAAAGACGCCGCCGGTCGTGGTGTTTGTGACGGCATTTGCCGAGTATGCGGCCGATGCCTATAACCTCGATGCCGTCGATTACATCGTCAAGCCGGTCGAGGACGCGCGCCTGTCGAAGGCGCTCGACAAGATCGAAACCGCCCTGGGTGTTCGCCGCGCTGTCCATACCCCGCGCCAGCCCCTTCGCCTGACGGTGGATCGTGGGGGTAAAAAGGTGTTCATTCCCGTGGCGGATGTCTGCTACTTTGAGGCACGCGCCGATTTTTGCAACGCCGTCTGCGCCGAGGGAACATACCTGATCAATGAGTCGATTTCCTCGCTCGAGCGGCGCCTGGCCTCCGAGGGCTTTATCCGTGTCCACCGCAGTTATCTGGTCAATTTGGAAGACGTGCACAATGTCGAGATCGGCTCCACGGGCCTGATGGAGCTCAGGCTCGATCGCGTGACCTCGACGGTGCCCGTGTCCCGCCGTCGCGCCGCCGAGGTTAAGACGCACCTGGGGCTTGCGTAAGCGGTCCGCACGCCACCGTTTACCGCCGCAGGTTTGGCACGGGCGCGCGGTGGGCATAATGGGTGGCATCGAATGAAATCGAAAGGATCATTATGCCTGCGCTCATTACGCATCATCTGTTTGGCGAGGAAAGCATCGACCGTCTTCCGCAGGGCGTTATCACGTCCGACGAGGAGCGTATTGCCTTTATCCTGGGCAACCAGGGCCCCGACCCGTTTTTCTTCCACATTCTGACACCGCGTGTTTCCGACTGTACGCTGCTGGCGCAGGTCATGCATCGCTCGCGCATGTCTCGCCAGTTCGCGTGCCTGCGCGACGGCGTGTCGCATCTGCTGCCGCGCGACGCCAGCTTGGGTCGCGCCTTTGCGCTGGGTCTGCTGTCTCATTACGTGCTCGACCGCAACGCCCACCCCTTTGTCTATGAGCAGCAGTTTGGCATCGTGGAGTCCGATTCAGAGCTTGAGGATTCGAGCAGTCAGGTCCATGCCGTGATCGAGAGCGACCTGGATGTACTGATGCTGCAGCTTAAGCGCGATGGCGCTACGGTCGACGATTACCCGCCGGCGGGCGAGATCGTCACCACCGATCGCATCAGTCGCGTGGCCGGCGTGCTGATGAGCTATGTTGCCGGACGCGTGTACGGCATTGACATTCCGGCGGGGGAGTACGGTGCTGCCGTTGCCAATATGCAGCGACTTTACCGTGCGATTGAGCCGGCCGACTCCGTAAAGACGCGCGCGATCTCGCTGGTTGAGGGGTTGGTGCACGACTACTCGCTGCTCGACGGCCTTGCCCATCGCGTGACGACGGAGCTGCCCGAGCGCACCGGTAACCTGGGCCATCTGACATGGAAGAATCCCTTTACCGATGAGGTCTCGAACGAGAGTTTCCCCGAGGTCTTTGATCGCGCGCTGGTCGATTACGAGTGCACGGTCGCGCGTTTTATCGAGACCGGTGACATGGAGGCCGTGACCGGTCACGTCAACTACAGCGGCCGCGTGCTCGGCACCGACGAGGAGTTCGACCGCGAGGAGTAGGGTCCGCTCCTGTCTCTTTGCCGAATCCTTACCGGCGCCTCCGTGCAATTGGGGTACGATGAACTAGCTGCATATCGGGCGAATACGAAGGGTCCCTGTCCATGAAATACACCAAGCTCGAGCGTAACTGGGTCATGTACGATGTGGGAAACTCGGCCCTCGTGCTGCTCAATACCTCGGTGGTGCCCATCTACTTTAACGCCATCAATACCGGCGCTTCCTCGGCAGACCTGGTGGTCGCTTGGGGCAACGCGCAGACGATTGCCTCGCTGGTCATTGCCATGCTCATGCCCATTCTGGGCGCGCTTGCCGATTACGCCGGCAACAAGATCAAGTTCTTCTTGGGCTTCTTCCTCACGGGCCTGGTTCTTTGCCTGGCGCAGGCTATCCCAATGTCCGCCATGGCATTTTTGACTGTGTACGTGCTGTGCACCATCGGCCTCAACTCTTCTATGACGTTCTACGACGCCATGCTGCCCGACATTACCACCGACGAGCGCATGGACGTCGTGTCCAGCTCGGGCTATGCCTGGGGCTACATCGGTTCCACCGTGCCGTTCATCATCTGCCTGGCGCTTATCATGGGTGGTCCCGCTCTTGGTGTCCCCACCATGCTGGCAACGCGTCTGTCGTTTGTCATCACTGGTGCCTGGTGGCTCATCTTTACCCTGCCGCTCATTCGCACCTATAAGCAAAAGTACGGTCGCGAGCGTGGTCCCGAGGACACCATCGGCCACATCGTGGGCGGCGTGTTCTCCGAGGTCGGACACACCATGCGCGAGATTGCCCACAACAAGACCGTGCTGGTCTACATGATCGCGTTCTTCTTCTACATCGACGGTGTGCACACGGTCATTTCCATGGCAACCAGCTATGGATCGGCTTTGGGCATCGACTCGACCCAACTGGTGCTGGCTCTGCTCGTTACGCAGTTTGTGGCCTTTCCGTCCGCCATCATCTACGGCAAGCTTGCCGGTCGCGTGGGCACACTCAATATGATCTTGGTGGCCGTCGCCGCCTATATGGGCATCGTGCTCTTTGCCGCGTTCTTCCTCAAGACCGCCTTTGAATTCTGGGTGCTTGCCATTATGGTCGGCCTGTTCCAGGGCGGTGTGCAGGCGCTCAGCCGTAGCTACTTCGGCCGCATTATTCCCAAGGAAAAGTCCAACGAGTACTACGGCTTCTTTGATATCTTTGGCCGCTATGCAAGTGTCATGGGCACCTTCTTGGTGTCGGTCGTCACCTCGCTGACCGGCAACCCCTCGCTGGGCGTCCTGTCTATCGGCGTGCTGCTGGTGGTGGGCTTTGTGCTGCTGGTCCGTCTGTCCTGCATGTCTCAGACGGCAGAGCAGGCCGCATAGGAACTTGCCGGTAATTGCGTCCGCCGCGATACTCTTTTGGGGTTATCCGCAATAAACATTCTGACTTTCGAACAATGATTAGCCCAAGTGGGTATGATGGAGTCAGCTAGGTCGCGGGGCGTCGCCTGTGTTTGGCGGCGTCCCGTTTTTGTGTTGCAGGGAGGGTAAGGCATGAACGCCACGGTCGTGATTCCAACGTATTGGGCGGGCGATGACGCTCGCGCAAACGCCCCTGGCACCTATGACCATTCGACACGACTCAACGCCGACAATCCCGAACTCGACCGCTGCCTGGTCTCGCTTGAGCAGGTACGTGACATCCCGCGCATCATCCTTTTGGTGGTCTGTCCCGTTTCTGCCACAGCCGATGTGTCGCTGCGCGTGCACGAGATTGTCGACGCGCATCCCACGCTCAAGGTCACCGTTGTTACCAACACCCAGGCCTCGCGCATCGCAGACCGGGTTGCTCAGATCGCACCCAAGGGTTCGGGCGAGTGCGTGAGTCTGCGAGGCTACGGCGCCATCCGCAACATGGGGCTAGCCTGTGCCGCTGTGCTGGGGCATGACGCGGTTATCTTTTTGGATGACGATGAGACTGTCATCGACGCCGACTTTATGAAGCGCGCGACCTATGCGCTGGGCCAGCAGACGCGTCAGGGCCTGCCGATTTTGGTCAAGAGCGGTTACTTTTACGATCGCGACGGATCCCCGCTGGCGCCCACGGACAAGGTGGGCATCTGCCATCGTTGGTGGACCAAGCGCATCGAGTTCAACCGTTGGATGAAAAAGGCGCTCTCGGGCACCCGCATCTCGCGCTCCAACTACGTGTGCGGCGGCCTGATGGCCCTGCACGCCCGCGCCTTTACGCGTGTGGCCTTTGATCCGTTTATCACCCGTGGCGAGGATCTGGATTACCTCTTTAACATGCGCATGTTTGGCTATGACGTGTGGTTTGACAACGAGTGGGCCGTTCGTCACCTGCCGCCCGAGTCCGAGAAGCGCTCACCGCGCTTTATGCAGGATGTATACCGTTGGTACTACGAACGGGCCAAGTTGACGTTCGCCGCGCATCAAAAGGAGCTCATCCCCGTTACGGCGGCATCGCTCATGCCCTACCCGGGCCCGTGGATTTCGCGCGAGCTCGACGACCGCGTGCGCAAGACCGCTATGGTCCGCAGCGTGTTTACCCGCGAGCATGAGGGCTACCTGCGCATCTGGCGCCATGGTATCGACGAGGCAAAGGCCTATGCGCGCCAAAACGCTGCAAGCTATCTGCGTTTCCAGAGCTTTTGGCCCAAGATCATGGACGGGCTTTGGCGTGACGCACAACTGATCAGTATCCTGGAGGGGGCCGAATGATCGACCGCCGCGCCCAGCGCGATAGTTCAATATCAATCTTTCGCATCATTGCCGTTGCCTGCGCCATTTGCGTGCTGGTGTACTTTATTTTTGCCTTGGTGACCGGTATCGAGCCGATCGCCACGGTGATTGCCTGCGCGCTGCTGTGCATCTTTCTGTGCATCTTTATCTTTTTGACGCTCAATCCCGATTCGGTGCGCTCCCAGTACACCGAGGAGACGCTCTCGGTGGCCTCGGCCATGCTCGAGGACATTAAGGGCGGTCTGACGCAGGAATCGGCGCGTTTGGTGTGCCGGCGCATTTTGCCCGAGACGCGCGCCATGACGGTGGCCATCACCGACGAGGACAACGTGCTTGCCTGCGCGGGCGAGTTTGAGGAAAAACTGCTGCCCGATACTCCCATCCACACGCTTGCCACGCGCTACGTTATCGAACATGGCATCGTGCAGTCGTTCAACCGTATGGTGGATGTCGTGGGTTCGGACGGCTCGCACAACCAAGTCCCCGCCGGCATTATCGCTCCCATCAAGGTGGGCGATCGTACCGTCGGCACGCTCAAGTTCTACTACAAGACCCCGCGCGCCGTCGACCGTACCCAGTACGCGCTTGCCTCGGGCTTTGCCGAGATCTTGTCCACGCAGCTCGCCATCCACGAGCTCGAGGTGCAAAAGGAACTCACGGCGCGCGCTGAGGTGCGTGCGCTGCAGGCGCAGATTAACCCGCACTTCCTGTTCAACACGCTGAACACCATTGCATCGTTTACGCGCACCGACCCGTTGCGGGCCCGCGAACTGCTTCGTGAGTTCTCATCGTTCTATCGTGCCACGCTCGACAACTCGGGATCGCTTATTCCGGTCTCGCGCGAGGTCGCACAGACCAAGCGCTACCTTACCTTTGAGAAGGCCCGCTTTGGCGAGGACCGCGTGCTTGCGACGTTCGATGTGTCCGAGGACGTGGAAGATACGCTGGTGCCGGCGTTCGTGATCCAGCCGATTGTCGAGAACGCCGTACGTCATGGTATGGGCGATGACGACGCCCTGAGGATCGACGTGACCGTTCACCAAGACGGCGAGGATGCAATCTTGATTGCCGTGGCCGATAATGGCGTGGGCATGGATGAGGGTACCGCCGCCAGACTGTTTGACGAGCGCTCTGCCCGTCCCGACGCCAGCTCTCCCCAGGGTGGCGGCGCCGGTGTGGCCATGCACAATATTTCGGAGCGCATCCATCGCTTTTATGGGCCGCACTCCTATACGCGTGTCGAATCGGCGCCGGGCAAGGGCACCAAAGTGCTCCTTCATCTTGATTTGTCAGAGAGCATCTTTGACATTCAAGAGTAAAATAAAAGGCTACGGGCTCAACGTCATGCGACGGATGCCCGGCGTAGTTAGTTGACGAAAGGTTTTATCCCTATGCTGCGTGCGATGATTGTGGATGATGAGGCGCCGGCTCGCTCGGAGCTTCGCTTCCTGCTCGAGCAAACGGGCAAGATCGGCACGATCACGGAGGCGTCGAGCGTCCGCTCCGCCATCGAGATGCTTATGGAAAGTCGCGTGGATGTCGTGTTTCTCGATATCTCGATGCCCGGTGCCTCGGGCCTGCAACTTGCCGAGGCGCTGCATAAGCTCAAAAATCCGCCGGCGATCGTGTTTGTGACTGCGTATAGCGACCATGCGGTCGAGGCATTCGACGTCGATGCCGTCGATTATCTGATGAAGCCTGTCGAGGAAGCTCGCTTGGATCGCGCGATCGAGAAGGTCATGCAACGCGCCAAGCCGGTTACGGACAGCAAAGTGACCATCGAGCGTATCCCGGTGGAAAAGGGCGGCCGCAAGGTGCTCATTCCCGTGGATGACATCCGCTTTATCATGGCAAAGGACGATTACTCCTGCATCTATACCGTCGATGATCGCTTTTTGTCGACGACCTCGCTGGCGCAGTTTGAGGCCAAGCTCTGCGACTTTGGCTTCTTCCGTGTTCACCGCCGCTATATCGTCAACCTAGCGTGCGTCACGGACGTCGAGACGGTGCCCTCGGGCGCCATCCAGCTGGGCATTACGGGCGTCGACGAACGCGTGCCGGTTTCTCGCCGCCGCGTCGTGCCGCTCAAGAAGGCCCTGAGTCTCTAGCACGCTGGCCCCGCAGCCCTGTAGACCCATCGTCTGCGGAGCCGTGGGGCCTTTTTTGTATGTATCTGCCGAATCGTTTTTTGCGGAAGGGATCCCATGAACAGTGCAAGCGCCAAGCGCATCGACATCATCTCGGACACCCACGGCTATTTATCGCCTGCGCTCCTGGACGAGCTTGAGGGCGCGGATCTGATTATCCACGCCGGCGACCTCACGTCAGAGATGGACTACGAGCACCTATGCACCATCGCCCCCGTGCGGGCCGTACTGGGCAACAACGATTACTACCGCGACTACGGTCCCGATGTAGACCGTCTTGCGCTCTTTACCTACGAAGGCCTCAAATTCGCCGTAGCCCACTACCGCGAAGACCTTCCGGTGGGATCCGTAGACGTAGCCATCAACGGCCACACCCACGTAACCAAAGAAGCCCAAGTGGGCCGTTGCTTAGTCCTCAACCCGGGCAGCGCCAGCTACCCCAGAGGCACCCGAGGCCCCACCATGGCCAGAATGCTAGTAAAAGACGGCAAGATCATAAGCACCAAATTTATTGATCTAGACTAACCACAACAAAAACGGGGGATGCAAATGCGTCCCCCGTTTCCATTTGAGCCAAAGGCAGAGCTTCAACAAAAACAATCAGACCAACCCCGCCGAGGAGCACGCGGGCTAGCCGCGCAGCGGCGCACGCCCGCAAAACTGGTTGAATAATGTGACGGCAGGGAGGGCTTCCGGGGCTGAGGGCGGGGGTTAAGTT